>CAJUST010000003.1:0-58115 GCA_910589105.1 uncultured Lachnospiraceae bacterium | reverse complement strand
GTCTTGGAGTTTTTTTTCTGTTTTGGGATTGTTTCGCTGTCTTGAATTTGTGTCTTTGTCTTGGATTTGTATCTCTATCTTGGATTTATATCGCTGTTTTTGCGAATATTTGGATTTGAATATTAGGCTGTGGCGTTTTTGGATTTGAAATTTTTATTTCGCGGATTTTGATAAAATGAGCATACCTTAGCAGGCATGCTCAATCAAATATTTTAGATGCTGTAATTCCGTTATGAAAACGGCGCATGTATTCATTGTCTAATGCAATATACTCTGCGTTTCCGATAACGTGTTTTACTCGACAATTTAAAGCAAGATACACTTTCAGTATAATGTCTATGCTTGCATTATCAAATATCTTTACCCTTTATTCCTAATATTGCAATGTCCTATCATTGATTTCTGCTTTGTTTGCAAGCTAGCTCTGTGGCAAGCCAGCTTTTTGCCTGCTTCATATTCGTTGCAAAATAATATGGAACAGGTAATCCGCAAATGGAGGGTTCTTTCGTTTTTGATATGCTGTCGGTTCGTTTAGGCGGTTTCGCTGTTTCGCTGTTTTACTGTTTGAATGGATAATAATGTGGGTTTTGGCATTTTTACTTTTCTGTATGGCGTTGAAATATATTGCGGGTTTTGGCATTTTAGCTTTTCTGTATGCCGATGTAAAACAATGGGGTTTTGGGTTATTTTTTCTTTTTTCTCCACCACCAGATTCCGCCGCAAAAAATGCAAAACGCCGCTGCGGCAAAGAGCAGGGGGCTTTGCTGCCAGTGAGTTATTTTGCCGGAATCGTATGCTTTGTCTGCGCCAAGCAGCATTAGGTAAAGGCTTTGTGTATAATCTTGCTCTTTGATTGGCTTTTTTGCTTCTTCTAATATGGCTTCGGTTCTTTTGTTGTCCAGATATTCGCTGGCTTCTCCGTTGGCGTCAAGAAATACGGACTTGTTTTCTATGTCTACTGCGCAATAGAGTCCGTTTTTGTATTCGTCGTTATAGGATAATATGCCTTTATATGCGATTACTGAAATGTTCCACCCGCTTTTTTCGGAAAGTTCTGTTGCGATGGATTCCAGCCAGTCGGCTTCTTCTTCCATTAATGCGCCGGCTTCATCTAGGATTGTGACTTTTTCGTTTTGCTGCCCTGTTTCTTTCATCTGATGTCCTCCTATCCGCCGTTTTCTTCCATATGCTCCGGCTGGCCTAATGACATCCATTTTAAATATCCGTTGATAAATAGATCTATTTTTCCGTCCATGACTCCGTCGGCATTGCTTGTCTCTACGCCTGTCCGATGGTCTTTTACCATGGTATAGGGCTGCATAACGTAGGACCGCATCTGGCTGCCCCAGCCGATTTCTGTGACTTCCCCGCGGATTCCTTCGGCTTTTTTTGCGTTTTCCTGCTGTTTTAACAGATATAGTTTGGCTTTTAACATCTGCATTGCTTTGTCTTTATTCATGTGCTGGGAACGCTCGTTTTGGCATTGTACAACGATTCCGGTCGGAAAATGCGTAATGCGGATTGCGGAAGATGTTTTGTTGATGTGCTGGCCGCCTGCGCCGCTGGAACGGTACGTGTCTATGCGGATATCGTCGTCTTTTATTTCTATGTCGATCTCGTCTTCTATGTCCGGCATTACGTCGCAGGAAACAAAGGAGGTCTGCCGCTTGCCTGCTGCATTAAATGGGGAAATCCGCACCAGCCTGTGAACGCCGCGCTCTGATTTTAAGTAACCGTATGCGTTTTCTCCACTTACCTCAAATGTAATGGATTTTATACCGGCTTCTTCTCCGTCCAGCGAGTCTAAGACTTCTACGGTAAATCCATGGGACTGCGCCCATCGGGTAAACATGCGGTAAAGCATGGAAGCCCAGTCACAGGACTCTGTTCCACCGGCTCCGGCGTGAAGCGATACGATTGCATTGTCTTTGTCGTATTCTCCCGATAAAAGCGTTTTCATGCGGATTTTTTCTAATGTTTCTTCAAATTCTGTAAGTTCTGCTTCTATGTCCCCAATAAGAGATGCATCGTTTTCTTCGGCCGCCATTTCTATTAATGTTTCTATGTCTTCAAATTGGGTTTTTAACTTGCTGTATGTCTCTACGTCGCTTTTTAAGCTTTTTAAATCTTTCATTTTTTGTTGGGAAATTTCGACTTTATCCCAAAAATCCGGCGCTTCCATTTCCCGCTCTAATTCTAAAATCTGCTGTTCTTTGGCAGCTAAGTCAAAGTGAATCCCTCACTTCCACTAATGGTTTGCGAAAGGTATTCCATTTCATTTTGAATCCATCTAATTCTACCACTGTGTTCACCTCTTTCTTTTTTTCCATTTTTTTATTATAGAACTCACAGCCCATGCGAGCAGCAGCCCCGCCGCCGCCCCAAGGCTGTCAATGAATACGTCTTTTAGTTCCCCTGAACGGCCTTCAATAAATAACTGATGGAACTCATCGGTTGCGGCATACATGGCTGCGCCAAGTTCGGCCCATAGGAACCGCCTGCCGCTTAAGTCCGCATATTGCGTGAAGTTGCCTAACAGGATACAGGCAAGTATGGCATATTCTGTCATATGCGCGGCTTTTCGCGCCGGATGTTCTATAAGGCTTGCGTATTGCCGCATTAAATCTTCTTTCCAGCCAAAATTTGCCGCGCTATTGACCCCTTCCACTATCTGATAGGCCAGCGTTCCGCTGATTTCACTTGAATCGTCTGCTTTCTGGGAAGAAAAGCCAAAAATAACCGCCATCCAGATAACCGCCGCCGCCAGCCATACATATCTGCTGTTTTTTCGCTTCTGTTCCGTCACTGTGTAGAAATCTCCTCGTTTAATACTTCCATCGCTTTCAATACCTGATTGTCTTTTAACTCCTCGTATTCTCCTTCTTTGTCTCCCGAATATTCATATTTCAGCTCGATGTCCGGAGCTATCCCAGAACCGTGGATATTCTCTCCTTTTGGCGTAAAATATTTCGCCGTCGTCAGTTTTATGGCGTCGCCTTCCGATAATCCTAAAATACTCTGCACAACGCCTTTTCCAAATGTCGTCGCGCCAATCAGCGTCCCATAATCAAAATCCCTTATTGCCCCGGCTAAAATCTCGGAAGCGCTTGCGCTGTTCGAGTTTATCAATACGGCAAGCGGATAATCCATCTTTTTTTCATCGTCTGACGTATAATCCTGCCGTTTTCCGTATTTATCTTCGGTATATACAACAGTCCCTTCCGGCAGAATGTCGTCTAACACTCCTGTCACTGAGGTAATCATACCGCCGGGATTATCCCTCACGTCAATAATCATCGCCTGCATTCCCTGCCCCGCAAGTTTTTCTACGGCTTCTTCAAACTGCCGCACAGTCGGCGCCCCAAAGTCTAAAATATGGACATAGCCTGTTTTCTCGTCCAGCATTTTGCTCTCTACAGTCGGAAGGTCGATGTTTGCGCGTTTTACGTCGTATTCCCTGTAGTCCGTATCTCCTTCCCTGTAAATCTGCAAATGCACGTCTGTCCCTTCTTCTCCGCGGATATGCGTAACTAAATCTGACAGTTCCATGCTTGTAGCTTCAATATCCCCTACCGTGACAATCATGTCCCCGTCCATAAGCCCCGCTTCTTCTGCCGGAGAACCTTCATAGACGTGTTTGATTGTCACCTGCATGGATTCCTTATCTTGTAAAAGGCTTGCGCCTATGCCATAATATTTCTGCGTCGCGCTTATCTGCAAATCTTCGTATTCCCGCGCAGTGTAATATTCCGTGTATTTATCGTCCAATCCTGCAAGCAGGCCGGAATAAATGCCTTCGGCAAGCGTTTCTTCTTCTACGTCATCATAATAATACAAATGAATATATCCTATTAATTCATTGATTTTTGCAAGCGTCTGATCGCTTAAAGCCGATTTTTTCGTTTCCTCACCGGACGGCGCAATGACAATATGCCTGCCCATCAGATTAACCGCAAGGAAAAGAACCGCGATCCCTACAAACAGCATTCCTCCCGCGCCGATTAGGACGCCTTTCGCAAAACTGCCTTTTGTTTTCTCTTTTTTCTCCGGTTCTTCATAATCCAGTTCTTCCATGTTAAAACAATCCTTTCCCAAAGCTTTTACCTGTTATTATACGTTATTTCCGCTGAAATCATGCCTTCCTCCCTTATTGGCTTTCCTATACATTCAAATGCTTCCGGATCGTAAACCTGCTTCCCAGAAAACCGATTCCCACGCCAAGGATTAACGCCGCGGGCACGAGGGTGTGGAATACTTTCCCTGCCGGCACAAATGAAATTAGGTTGCTTAAAAAACTGAATTTTACGCCAATATATACGACTACTTTATTGTAAAGCAGATAAAGCAGGGCAAGCGGCAGCGCAGCGCCGATTAAACCGATTAAAACGCCTTCCACAATAAATGGGGCGCGCACAAAGGAATCTGTGGCTCCAATTAACTTCATAATGCCGATTTCATCTCTGCGGACAGCAATTCCCGTCGTTACGGTATTGCTGATTAAGAAAATTGCGACAAGAAACAGGATTAAAATAATCCCTACGGAAATGTAGCCAATCAAGCTGTTAAAATCGGAAAGCGTATTCGCTACCATTGCAGAATGGCGGACTTCCCGCACGCCTTCTAATCCCTTCAGATAATCCACCAGAACGGACTGCATGGATACGTCGCTTAAATAAATAGCATAACTGGCAGAGTTGGCAAGCGGGTTATCTTCTTCAAATCCTGCCGCCGCCTCTGCGTGGCCCTCAAAATATGCTTCTTTAAAATCACTCCACGCTTCTTCTGCTGAAATAAATTTATAATCCGCCACTTCCGCCCGGTTATGTATCTCATTGCCAATCGCTTCTATCTGCTCTTGTGAAATGCCCGGATCAAAAAAAGCCGTGACTGCCACTCCCGATTCCGCTTCTTTTACCATTGCTTGAAAATTAGACACAATCGCAAAAAACAGCCCAAAAAGGAAAATACAGGCGGACATTGTCGCAATCGAAGCCAATGAAAACATTTTGTTGCGCCAGATATTGCAAAATCCCTGTTTAATTGTATAGCCTAGAGAGCTAATCCTCATGTTCTCCACCGTTTACATCTGAAATGATGACGCCTTTCTGTATGGTAATAATTCTCTTTTGCATCACTTTGACAATTTCCAAATTGTGTGTGACGACAACGACAGTCGTCCCACGTTCGTTTATTTCTTCCAGTAGCTTCATAATTTCCCATGCGTTATTTGCATCTAGATTTCCGGTCGGCTCATCTGCCAGAAGTATTTTCGGACGGTTAATCAGCGCCCGCGCGATTGCCACACGCTGCTGTTCCCCGCCTGAAAGCTGTTTCGGAAATGATTTATATTTCGCCGCCAAACCCACCATCGAGAGCATCTGAGGCACTTTCCGGCGGGATTCCCTGACAGACGCGCCGATTACCCTTTGCGCAAACGCCACATTGTCATACACATTCCGGTCTTTTAAAAGCCTGAAATCCTGAAACACTACTCCTAAATCCCTCCGAAATTTCGGAACCTGCCTGTGGTGGATAGAACTTAACTTCCTGCCGTTAATTACAATGTCTCCCGAAGTTGGCTCTAATTCCTTTAGCAACAGCTTAATCAATGTCGACTTTCCGGAACCACTGTCCCCTACCACAAACACAAACTCCCCCGCCCTAATTTCTAAATTCACGTCATTTAACGCCGGAATGCCGGCGGAATAGGACTTATTAATATGTTCTAACTTAATCATGTCTACCTCCTGACGTTCAAATTAATAATCCATCGTTTCCATATATTTCATATATTTCACCACCATTAATGCGATTTTAAATGTAATCGCATCTTCAAACACACGCAAATCTAAGCCTGTGCTTTTTTGAAGCTTATCCAAACGGTAGACAAGCGTATTTCTGTGAATATAAAGCTGTCGGGAAGTCTCTGACACATTGAGATTATTTTCAAAAAACTTGTAAATCGTCGTCAGCGTCTCGTCATCAAAATCGTCCGGGGATTTTCCGTCAAAAATTTCCCCTATAAACATCTTGCACAACGGGATCGGAAGCTGGTAAATTAACCGCCCGATTCCCAACGTGGAATATGCAACAATCTGATGATCCGGCAGAAAAATTCTCCCAACGTCTAACGCCATTCGGGCTTCTTTGTAAGAACGGGACACGTCTTTAATGTCCGTCACGATTGTGCCGCATGAAATACGGATTTCCTTCTTGTCTTTGCTTTTAAATAAATCCAGAATCACTTCTGCCGTTTTATATAAATCTTCATACAATTCGTCTTCGTTGACTTCTTTTACGACGATAATATCTTTTTCATCTACGGCCGTCACAAAATCTTTCGACTTATTCCCATAAATCCCTTTGACTTTTTCAATGTCATTGCCGTCTTTGTCACGATCCGTTTCAATTAGGAAAACAACGCGTCTTGCCTCTGCATCGATATGAAGGCGTTTTGAACGGTTATAAATATCCACCAACAGCAAGTTATCTAACAAAAGATTTTTCATAAAATTGTCCCGGTCAAAACGCTCTTTATAGGCAACCAGCAGACTTTGGACTTGAAAGACTGCCATCTTCCCCACCATATAAACGTCCTCACTGTCCCCTTTTGCAAGCAGGATATATTCCAACTGATGCTCATCAAATACTTTAAAAAACTGATACCCCTGCATGAGCTGGGAATCTGCCGGAGAATCAGCGAAAATTTCTGCAGCCTTACTATAATCTTCCGGATTTGGAAAGGTAGCGGCGCACACCTTACTTTCCGTATCAATCATACATAAATCGATTCTCGTAATTCCCTTTAAACCGTCAAGGGTATTTTGCAGTATCTGGTTCGATATCATATTTTTTCTCCTTTTATAAATGAAAAACTCCTACTTTAGTTATTCTAAGCTAAAATGCCAAAAAAATAAAGAGGAAATGCAATACTTTTTATGCACTTCCTCAAATTTTATTTTTTATATTCTAAAAATCCTTCACCAAGCACTTCTCTTGCATCTGATACAATCACAAAAGCAGATGGATCAATTTCCGCCACGATTTCTTTTAAATCTACAATTTCTTTTTTCGACACTACGCAATACAACAGACACTTCTCACTTCCGGAATACATTCCCTTGGCATACAAACCCGTAACGCCACGGTTTAGCCGCTCCATCAAAACCTTTGCCATCTGCTCCGACTTGCCGGTTACAATAAGCGCCGCTTTTGAAAATTTCATGCCTTCCATTAAAGTGTCTGAAATTTTTGAAGTGACAAATATGGCGATTACCGCATAAAAGCCAATCCGAATCCCAAACATATAAAGGCCCGCTATCACAATCAGCCCGTCAATGACCTGTAAAATCTGTACGACGGAATAATGGCGGAAAATTTTATGCTGTAGCAGAACCGCCAGCAAATCCGTACCGCCTGTTGTTGACTTTGCCAAAAGCACAAAGCCTATGCCTGCGCCGGACAAAACGCCGCCAAATATGGCGGCTAACATTGGGTCCTGCTGTGAAAGATCAATTTCCGGTAGAAAATACAGCCAGACAGAAAGCATACTTGCCGCAAATCCGGTCCTTCCGACAAATTTTTTCCCCTTTACCTTCCATGCCACAAAAAAAACAGGAATATTGAGAGCAAAGTTTGTCAGCCACAATGGTATGCCATATTGCTGCGCAATAATTGCAATGCCGGAAAATCCGCCAGTCACAAGCCCAATGGGAGAGTACAGCCACTGAATCCCAAAGGCAAGGCATCCGGAACCAAGCGTCATTAAAAAAAGATCCCACAAAAGCGTCTTTTTCCCAAACCACGTCATATCTTATTTTTTGTCCTCATTCTTAGTTTGCCCATACTTTAACATGGAAAGACGAAGCCTGCCGCGCAGCGCCAGCTTTTTTAACGCGCTGCCCACATGCCGTACACCGGATTTCTGCCAAAATGCAGTGCCTATCCCATACCAGACGCAGGCGCCTATTTTATCTTTATGCGACTGTAAAAATTCTTCCTCATCTGGAGATTTCAGCGCCGAAATCACAATATCCGGCATTGCGCCGTTAATTTCATTCACGATCGTATCCATATCTTCCGTACATGTCTCTACAGCGTAAACGCCTGACGCCACAAACCCCGGCGCCCATTCTGTAAAAACCTCCTGAACCTGTAAAAGCTCCGTATCTGTCGAAGCAATTAAAAAAACCCGCTTCCGGTTGAGCGTCACGCGTCTGAGCAACTCGCATAAAAAGTCCTGTTCACGAATTTCCCGCATACGTTGCGCAGTCACATGACCTGTCTCCGACAAAATTTCACAATCTCCAACGATACAAAGATCCGCCTGCTTTAAGCAATCTTTTACGGCAGGATGGTCATTCGCCAAAATAAGCTGTTCCATCGTGACAGTTTCAATAATATTTAACATGGCGCTGGCAAGATAAGTATCCAACCGCAGTAACGATTCCCTAACGGTATAATTGTCCACACACATATCTAATATTTTGATTTTTTTGCATTCTGTCTTTTTCACCATATTACCCCTGACTGCCCGAAAATTATTTTTAAACCCCCATATTTTACCAAAACGCCCCATGGCAAAAGCAAAACCATATTTCAATAAAGACCATTCTAACCCTTTCTGTTCTTAGTGTAATTATCCGAACAGATGGCTTAGAAGATGAAAAACGCGTCTGAATGAAATATGGTTTTACTTCTGCCGCCTGCGCACGATATAGGTTCTCTTTCAAAAATTAATTTCCGTGCCCTGACTACGATACCTTTTGAAAAGCCCAGAGGGTATACCTTCACGGACGAAACCCAGCATATGCGGCCTTTCCGATGTCCGTAGGGTATAGTTAGTATCTGCAATGTTTTATCTTTTATTCTCTATGATTTTTTTGATTCATCTCCATAATACGGTTTATAATAACCGCTGTAGTATCCTTTGTATGAACCTCTGTAATAACGGTTATAATAACCGCCTTTTTCCATTTTAACTTTATTTAAAACAACGCCAAGAATCTTGCAGCCGGTAATTTCCAACTGTTTCTTTATATCCTGAACAAAACGGTAACTGCATTTGTTCGCTTCTACCACTAAAACCACGCCGTCACATTTTGGAGCGATAATCGCCGTATCAATTACAGAGCCAAGCGGCGGGGAATCAATTAAAACTGTGTCATAATTCGCCCTGCCATATGCAATCAATTCTTCAAAATAGCGATTGCCTAAAAGCTCCGTCGGATTCGGGGTCGTATGCCCTGCAAAAATAATATCCAGATTCTGCACATTTGTTTCGCAAAGCACATCGGAAAGTTTCGCCTGACCGCTGAGATAGTGGGATAAACCTTTAATGCTTCCCTTTTTGCTCTTAGCGCGGTGACGTCCTACCAAAACGGATTTACGCAGATCCGCATCGACAATCAAAACTTTTCTCCCGTCTTCCGCAATCGCCCTGCCAAGCTCCATTACAACGCTGCTTTTGCCCTCGTCCGGCGTACAGCTTGTAAAGGTAATCACCTGAATATCCGCTCCGCAGAAACTTAAGTTTGTCCTTAAGGAATTGAAAGCTTCTCGTTTTCCATATGCTAATTTTTCTAACTTTTCCAATTCTACTTTCATTTCTTTTCACCCTTTCTGACGCCCCATAATTTACGTTTCTGCTTTTTCTCGGAATTGTCTGTCCCGCCTTCTTCCGGTACGGAAGCTAATGTATTCAATTTCAGGAACTTCTCAATATCATCTGCGGTTCTCATCGTATCATCTAAAATATTGCGGATCACAATATATCCAATCGACAACAACAAGCCAAGAACTGCCCCTATCAATATGTTTTTGACATTATTCGGGCTGCTCTGCCCTTTTGCCTCAATCGCTTCTTCCACGACTGTAGGCTCGTCCACTTTCATAATCTGGGACATACGTTTCTGGGAAACAGCGACAAACTCATTTGCAATCTCTTTTGCGGCAACCGGATCAGGATAAGTAATCTGGATTTGGATAATTCGGGTATTGTCTTTATTTGTAATCGACAGATGTCCTAATAATTCTCCATAAGTTACGTCAAGATCCAAATTCTCTGCCACCTGCTCCACTACAGGACGGCTTTTAATCAATTCCTCATAGTCATTTGCAAGGCTGCTCCCCATCTGCAAATCAGTCAGGCTGACAATCGTATCGGAATTGGCTAAAATATACATCTTTGCAGTAGAAGTGTACATCGGCGTCAAAGCATAGACGCTAATCAATCCTGCTAAAACCGCTCCAATTACAGTCACGGAAATCACCATCATCAGGTGATTCATAATCAATATGAATATCTCTCGTAAATCAATTTCAATTTCATCATTCTGGGAATTCATAGTCATCCTCTTTCTTTTTAACTGTATTTTTTTGGTAACAATTCCGTCACTTGTCTTTTAAAAGAGATTGCCGATTTTCATAAAGAAGTCGGTCAACGCAAGCTTCCGGCAGTTTTTTATAAAGCTTCTCCACACAATTTTTCATCATTGGCGGACGCTCTTTCAAATTATGGCAGTCACTGCCCAAAAAATGAATAAGATTCGCTTCTATATATTTCCTCAACCGCGCGGATCTCCGGTCAAATGCGCCGCCCATCAGGCTTCCAGTGTTTACCTGAAGCAAAACGCCCATTTTCACCAGTTCCCGCACGTTCGATTCCTGTTCAAAAACCGCATGGACTCTCTCCATATGCGCAAGAATCGGATCATACCCTTCTTCTACAAGTTCTTTTAACCCCTGATATACTTTTCCATACTGCTCATTGGGATAAAACTCCACTAACAAATGCCTGCTTTTCGCCATTGTCAGGATATGGCCTTTTTCAATTTCCTCCACAATTCCCCTTCGGTAGAACACTTCATTGCCGCAAAACACTTCAAAATCCGGCGCAATCTGTTTCGCAAGCCCATCTGCCTTCTTCGCCAAATCCAGTATCTTCTGATTGTCCTGCGTATCATTGGGATAATTATGCGGAGTCGCCACAATCTGACGCACGCCCTGCCCATAAGCCGCCGTAAGCATCTGCAAGGTCATTTCCCAATTTCTGGAACCATCATCTATCCCCGGCAGAATATGGCTATGTATATCCAAATATCCTATCTGTTTCATCATTCATGCTTCCTCATGCGTAAAACTGCAATCCACAGAAAAACTGTAAGAACAGCCGCAACTGCGCTTATCAAATAAAACGGATATAGGCTCCGGCTGCTAAGCGTATCCAAAAATTTCTCATAATCCGCTGAGGCGACGCCAGAAATGGAAAACCAGCCTCCAAAACGGACTGCAAGCGCGCACGCAATATTCCAAACTGCAGCTGTAAAAAAACCGCCTGCCACATAACGCAGCGCATGCCGCCGGCTGTGATGCCAGCGAAACAATATTAGGATAAAAAGAACCGCAAAAACCGCAGACGCCACAGCTATCCCAAAAAACAGCGGCTTCCTTTCCTGAATAAACGACTGATATTCCGTCACAAACGACGGATAGATATATCTGCTGCAAATTGCCGCGGATTCTGACGCCAAAATATCCGATGCTTCTTTTACGCTTTCTGTCTCATACACATCTTGTTCTTTTAGATACTTTTCGATTACTTCCCGCTGACCAAATTGCTCTCCATCTTGCATTTCTGAACCGTCAACATATTTATAAAATGCAAGATATGCTGCATTTTCGTCCCATATTTCTTCTGTCAAAGACTCCGGCAGTCCATAAGAGGAAAACAATTCTTTTTGTTTTTGAAGCATCTCCTGCTCCATTCCAGTTCCATAATCACTTAGCCTTAAACTTTCCTGAAATAAGCGGGGACTTAAATAGCCAGCCAACAACTCTATACTAAAGAACAGCAAAAAAACTGCCACTGACAATGCGATAGCGACTGCCAGACTGGATGCTGTCCTGAATTTTCGTTCTTTATGCATATATTATTCTCCAATTTCCGGTCCTGATATTTTTTCTGCATAAACAAAAAATCTTTCATTCCGAAGCTTATCTTCCGCCCCGAACGGATAACAGGTGTAAAGCGTAAGTTCCTCGCTTTCTGAATCTCTTTTTTTATAATCCAGAACGTCTAAAACCTCTGTCCCTGTCACTTTATACTCATATTGTCCATAATTTGTTTTAATAGAAAGAACCATGCCTTCCTTTGCCAATGCGAGCGGAGCGAAAAACGTCGCGTCATGCCCGCTGATTAAAATTTCTTTTCCCTGTCCCGGCAAACTTCTTCCGGCATAGGTTCCCACTCCCTGTTCCAAAACCTGATCTGTATCTCCATAATAGAGCGGCGCTTTTAAATCTATTTCATTACAAAGAATTTCCCCATACTGCTCTCCCTGTAAAGGAGCGCTCCATGCGTCTTTGGAAAACTCCCCTTCCTGCAGCTCCGCCGCGTAAGTATACTCCGGCGCGCCATGAATCCAAAGCGATTTCCATTTTGCCGCTTCGCTTTCCAAAAAACCTGTTGCAAATGTATAAACAAATGCAATCCCCATCACTGCCGTTAATACAGGCATAATCATATAATTTTTCTTTTTCCGAATTGTCACAATCATAAGAATCAGGCATAAAACGCATATTCCTCCTGCAACCGGAATAAAAGTTTTGGCATAAAACCCTGTGTTCTTAATCGGCAATCCCGTAGCAAGCACTACATCGCCATTGCTTTTTACAATATTCACCGTTCCTTTTAAAAACTGCTCCACTGTAGCCGCCGCGCCCTTTGAGTTGCCGCCGCTTTGGGAACCTGTATTTATAGTGGCGTATTCTCCTTCTTCTAAAGCTTCTTTCATTACATTGTTCAAATCTGCTTTTTGGGAATCTGAATAATCCTGTCTTTTGGAAGCTTCCTCTCCGCTTCCTCCCTGTAAATCTTCCGTATTTCCTTCTTCCGGAGCGCTTTCGGATTCCGTTCCACTGTTTGAACTTTCTGTGTCTGTTCCGCTTTCCTGTTCTGTTGTCTGCGTGTCAGAAGATCCGCCGCCAACTTCAACCAAATACCCCTGATCAATCCCCTGTTTTAAATTCGCATTTGCCTGCCGGATCGCAGAGGCCGCCTGAGCCGGGGTCAAATCCACGTCGTCCGCCATCAGTTTATTATATGCCTGCTGCTTAGCAGCTTCTGTAAACTGATAGGTTTTGCCATCGTAAGAAACCGTTCCACTGTAATATGCAATAATACTTTGCTCCGCTGCATTAATATTTCCGGCATAAACCGGAGTGACGAGAGCCAAAAACAATATCGCAATGATTCCAAATCCCGCCTGCCGTTTTTTCCACATAGGTTTTCCTTTCCCTAAAAATGCCCCGGAGCTCATCTCCGGAGCATTTTAAGGATTGTTTTAAATTTTATTTAAAATAATTGTACAATTCTACATTAGCAAGATCTACAGATACGCCAAGCATTTCTGCAATATGGCCATAGTTAGTTCCATTGATGAATCCAACATATGCTGCATCTGTAACTTCAAGCGTCATAATAACATTATGAGCCGCTGCGCTGTCAGCGCCTTTATAGAGTTTCACGGAGTTTTTCGTAATCTCCGCTGTCAAAGCTACGTCATTTCCATTTACGCTCTGTGAAGCCGCCTGAATTTTAACAGTTCCATCTACCTTAGAAACTGTAACATTTGAAAAGACAATTACTTTATCGCCTTTTGTAACTTTTAAGCTGCATGGCTGTCCAGCTTCTGCATCGATACGCTCAACTGTTGCTACAGTATTGCCATATGTTAATGTAATCGTATTTCCTTTTACAGTTACATCAGCGCCATATACGCCTGCAAAAATTGCGCTGATAGCTGATAATGTTTCATTGTTAAATTTCGTCCACTGATTCTTGAAGAAATCATTGTTCCAATATTCATCGCCTAATTCTACTTTTTGAGCAAGTGTAGCGTAATCAGCCGCAACGTCTGCCGCATCAACTGATAATGTATCTGCTTTCAAACCTTTTACTTTGTATTCTTTAGCCGTTTTGTCTAATGTGAAAGTATAAGCAAGGTTTTCATATTTGGATGCAAGTTCTTCTCTCTCTGCCGGAGCAACCGGATCTGCCGGAGCCACTGTAACAACGCAAGTTGCTGAAAGACCATTTACAGTCGTTGCCGTAACAGTTGCCGTACCTGCCGCTACAGGAGTAATCGTAGCTGATGCGCCTTCTGGCGTTACTGTTGCAATCGCTGCATTGTCAACTGCCCATGTCACCGTCTTATCTGTTGCATTTTCCGGAGCCACTGTTGCAGTAAGTTTAGCTGAAGCGCCGCCTACTTTCAATGACAATGCCGGCTGATCTAATGTAATAGCGTTTGCCGCTGTTGTAACAGTTACTGTGCAAGTAGCCTTCTTAGCGCTTGTGTCAGTAGCGTATGCTGTGATTTTTGCAACGCCGTCTTTTAACGCTGTCACTTTACCACTCTTGTTTACGCTTGCTACATCTGAGTTAGAAGATACCCAGTAAACTTTCTTGCTGGTTGCGTTCTTTGGAGTTACTGTTGCTTTTAATGTTTCGCTTGCGCCTGTGTTCAAAGAAAGAGTAGCTGCGCTTAATGCAATTTTCTTCACTGGCGTTAATTTCTTAACAACTTTCACTTTTACAGTCGCTTTTGCGCTTGCGCCTGCAGACTGGATTGTAATTTTAGCGCTTCCTGTCTTTTTCGCTTTGAGCTCGCCTTTTTTATTAACTGTAACTACAGATTTCTTATTGGTAGAGAAAGTCATTTTCTTTGCTTTTTTCTCTACGCTTGCAGGCGTTACGCCATAGTTTAATTTAACTTTTTTGCCTTTCTGCATTGTTAAATTAGACGCTGTCTGAATGGATTTTACGCCTTCTTTTACTGTGATTTTACAAGTTGCCTTTGCTTTTTTGTTTCCTTTTGAAGTTACTGTAATCGTCGCTGTTCCAACGCTTTTTGCAACAACTTTTCCTTTGCCGTTGACTGTAGCGACTTTTTTGTTGCTGCTCTTGTATGTAACCGCTTTAGAAGCGTTTTTAGGAGTTGTCGATTTCACCTTTAATGTGAAACTCCCTTTTACATACATCGTCTGTTTTGTTGCTGATAACTTGATCTTGTTAGCTTTTGCCGCCGCCTGCGCATCTACTGGCGCTGAAACTAAACTTGCGCAAACCAGTGCGAATGCGAGCAGCAATGCCGTTACTCTGGGCATTGTCTTCCTTTCCATAACCCAAATTCCTCCTTTTACTTTTTATAGTACAAGTTTTTATACACTTTTATACTTTACATCAATTTGTTTCAAAAATCAATACCTTTCAATTTTTTTTATCTTTTGCCTATATTACCGATAATTATCACTGCAATATGTTGTCAGTTTATACAATTTAGCTTGAAGATGCAATGGTTCATTTCTGCCATATTTTCTATTTTTTCCCTAAGCATAAAGGAACTGCCGCTAGGACAGCTTCCATATTTCTTCGTTGTATTGCGAAATCGTCCTGTCTGATGAAAAATATCCGGCTTTGCTGATATTTGCCAGCATTTTTTTTGCCCAATCCATTCGGTTGGCATATTCTTTCATTGCCCGGTCTTTTTCCGCTATATATGATTTTAAATCTAACAGCGTCATAAACCAGTCCTTATTTAATAATTCATGGTAGAGCCGTTCTAAATTCTCTCTATTCCCTATTTTCATCAGAGAATCACTGACAATAAAATCCACTGCTTGTTTTATGTCAGCATCTTTCTCGTAAAACTCTTTTGAGGAATAATCCATTTTTTTATAATGGCTAATCACTGCGTCGCTCGTCTCTCCAAAAATATAGATATTGTCCTCTCCCGCCAATTCCGCAATCTCGACATTCGCCCCATCCATTGTTCCAATCGCGACTGCGCCGTTTAACATAAATTTCATATTGCCTGTGCCGCTGGCTTCTTTTGAGGCCAGGGAGATCTGCTCATGGATATCTGCCGCCGGAATTAATTTTTCAGCCAGCGTCACATTATAATTTTCAACCATAACCACTTTTAAATAAGAAGAAACGTCCGGATCTTGATTAATGAACTGCTGCAGGCAGAGAATCAAATGAATAATATCCTTTGCAATAACATACGCCGGAGCCGCTTTCGCCCCAAATATTACAGTAATGGGAACTGTTGGCTTTTTGCCCGATTTTATCTCAAAATATTTATGGATTACATACAACGCATTCATCTGCTGTCTTTTATATTCGTGCAGGCGCTTAATCTGAATGTCAAAGATTGAAGTTTCGTCCACCTCAATGCCCTGCGTCTTTTTCAGATAATCTTTTAATTCCTTTTTGGATTCAATTTTTATTTGCAGAAGCTCTTTTAAAACCGCATTGTCATTCTGGAACGCTTCAAGCTTTAATAGCTCCATGGCGTCTTTTTTAAATCCAGGACCGATTTTCGCCTCTATAAAATCAGTAAGCTGTGGATTGCAGTGTAAAAGCCAGCGCCGGAATGTAATGCCATTTGTCTTATTATTAAATTTCTCAGGATATATTTTATAAAAAGAATTTAATTCCGTATTTTTTAAGATTTCCGTATGCAGATGGGCAACTCCATTTACGCTATATCCATAATGAATGTCAATGTGCGCCATATGCGCTCTTTTTTCCGCATCGATAATACAGACCGATTGATCTGTAAATTTCTGCCTCACCCGATTGTCCAATTCATATAAAATGGGCATAAGCTGTGGCACAGCTTTTTCTAAATAGCGCAGCGGCCATGTCTCTAACGCCTCCGCTAAAATTGTATGGTTCGTATAAGCGCAGGTTTTTGAGACGATCTGTATCGCTTCATCAATTAAAATGCCACGCTCCATTAAAAGACGGATCAATTCAGGAATCACCATTGTCGGATGCGTGTCATTAATCTGAATAACTGCATAATCCGACAGATCATGCAGATTGCTGCCACGCTCTACGGCTTCCTCTAAAATCAGCCTTGCGCCGCTGCTGACCATAAAATACTGTTGGTAAATCCGAAGCAGATGCCCTTTCTCGTCACTGTCATCCGGATACAAAAATAATGTCAGGTTTTTTGCAATATCCTCTTTATCGAATGAAATGCCTTCTTTTACAATCCCTTCATCTACTGTTTCCACATCAAACAAATGCAGTTGAATCGTATGCCCGCCATATCCGGTCACAGTAATGTCGTACATTCTCGAATTTAACTGAAATCCTCCAAACAAAACCGGATAGACTTTATCCGTCGGGGTCAGCCAGCTTTCTTTCTCTATCCATGGATTCGGGGTTTCATACTGCAAATTGTCTTTAAATACCTGACGGAATAAGCCATAATGGTAATTTAACCCGATTCCCGCGCCGTTTAACCCAAGCGTCGCAATAGAATCTAAAAAACATGCCGCAAGCCTTCCAAGCCCGCCGTTGCCAAGAGACGGCTCTGGCTCTATTTCTTCAATTTCACGAAGGCTTTTCCCATTTTGTTCCAACAAGGCGTTTACTTCATCATAAATTCCAAGATTAATTAAATGGTTTGATAACAGTTTCCCAATCAAAAATTCCGCGGAAATATAATAAAGTCTTTTCTTCCCTCCATTACACTCCTTTTTTTGCGCCATTCCTTTCACCATTTCAGCTAACGCATAATACAATTCCTGATTTGTACATTCCTGAATGGATTTTTTGCATCTGTGTTTCACAATCTCAGCTAAATTCATGTTTCCCTCCCTAATCACAATAATTATGAGTTGCTATAATAGCATGGATATGTTAAAATAACACTGCCGAATCGACATTCACTGCTGTAAGCGAGAAAGGATTATATCATATTTCCATTACAATTTCAAGCAAAAACAGGCATGGAAATAAAGACGGTTCCATAATCCGCCCCTCTGCTTACTCCGGAGCGAACAGACACGATTTTAATAATCCAGTATATAATAAACAAATGGAGGGATATTTTTTGGATTCAGATTCTATTGCACAGCTAATATTTTTAATTCTTTTGCTTCTGCTGTCCGCATTTTTTTCTTCTGCAGAAACAGCGTTTACGACTGCCAGCCGTATCCGAATGCGCACATTATCTGAAAACGGCAATAAACAGGCCGCCCGCGTACTAAAGATTACGGACGATATGCACAAAATGCTGTCTGCTATTCTAATAGGGAACAATGTCGTCAACCTATCTGCGGCTTCTATTTCCACCACTCTTGCAATTAAATTATTTGGAAGCATGGGCGCCGGCATCGCTACCGGGATTTTAACGGTGCTGATTTTAATTTTTGGGGAAATCTCTCCGAAAACGCTTGCAACCATACACGCTGACCGGATTGCGCTCACATATTCTGCCCTGATTTATGGCCTGATGTATGTATTAACCCCTGTCATTATTGTAATTAACCAGCTTTCCATTGGTTTTTTAAAACTTCTCCGTGTAGATCCAAACGCGCAAAAAGCGGCTATGACAGAAGAAGAATTTAAGACGATCGTAGACGTTGGGCATGAAACAGGCGTGCTTGAAAATTCAGAACATGAAATGATTAATAATATGTTTGATTTCGGGGATTCTCAGGCAAAAGAAATCATGATCCCAAGAATTGACATGACATTTGTGAAATCAGACAGCGCCTACGAGGAATTAATTGAAATTTTTAAAGAAGTGAAATTCACAAGATTTCCCGTCTACGAAGACACAACAGATAATGTAACCGGCATTATAAATATGAAAGATTTGCTTCTCTGCCAAGACAAAGAACAGTTTCAAATCCATGATTGGATTCGGAAACCATTTTTTACCTATGAACAAAAAAATATTTCAGAATTATTTTTGGAAATGCAGAAAAATTCTATAAATATTGCTATCGTTTTAGACGAATATGGCGTAACTGCCGGAATGATTACACTGGAAGATTTATTGGAAGAAATTGTCGGTGAAATCCGCGACGAATACGATGCGGACGAACAAGACCCTTTGACTAAAATCAATGAAAACGAATATTATGTCCAAGGCTCTATGAATTTAAACGACTTATGCAGCGAATTAAAACTGCCGTTTATTTCCTCTGATTATGACACGATTGGCGGATATTTAATCGGCCTGTTTGACCATCTTCCTGAAAAAAATGAAATCGTCGTGACAGAGGAGGAAATTCTTCTTCAGGTAGATGAAATGGATAAAAACCGGATTTCAAGAATCTATATAAAACTCCCTTCTAAGCCAAGGGATTAGAGGAACAGCTTTTGCTGTTCCTCCTTTTTTCAGCGAACTTTGCAATGCCCGAATTTTTGGAAAAAACCGGAAGGATCGCCGCCTACCCCAGCCGTCTTTACATAATTTTTCACGGCTATAGCCTGCTCATTCGTAAATTCCCATTTTTCCTGCACATGCTTCCAAGTTCCACTGTCTGCCTTCTTGACAGGTTTTATGCCAAGCGCTCTCTGCGCAGGCGTGACCGTCGTATATTCTTCTTTCATCTTTTTGTTGTTAAATGCCTCTGCCAGCTTATCCGCATATTTTTTCGTCCTCCAAATAGAGTTTTCGGCAAGCGTGCCAAGATGTTCTTTCGATATAAAACGCACACTTCCGCTGTTATATTCTTTTCCTGCCGTATCCACAAGATAAACCGTGATCCGTTTCACCGCCACATTGCCCACACTGTCTTTTGCCCGATAAGTCACAGAAAGGCTCATTTCACTTTCCGCCATGCTAAAATCTTCCGATTGGTAATCCTGAACGGTAAAAGACGTTTCATTTTCATCATCTACGCCATGATTTAGCTTCCCTGCTTTATTTGTCTCAGATTCTAGTTCTTTGTCATATGCTTCCGCAAGGCTTAACAGGTATTCTTCTGTCAGCATTCCCTTTTTCGCCTCGTTTAGCGGAACATAAATATCCGAAGCGTAAATTTGCGGATACTCGTCCCATACGGCATACAGATTAATAAACGGGACGTCAGAAGGAACCTCCTCTAAAAAAGTTCCATATTCTTTTGACGGAGCACCAAATGTTAAGCCCTCGTTTCTTCCTTCCTTTGCAGCCTCCTTCGCAGCTAGGAGCAATGCATCGCTTGGAATTCCGCCTTCTCCATGCAGATAAATCCTTCCTTTATCCTGCCTCTTTTTCTCCTTCGCCATGCTATAGCCCAAAAAACTGCAAGGCACTCTTTCTTCAAAAGGCATCCCACTTTCATCTTTCATCTGCCCACTGGCAACGTCTCTTACTGGTTTTACTAAATCCCTGACAAAAAGATTCGGACGAATGACATACTCTTTCGTGAGAACTCCTGTCTTATCCAATACATTTTCCCCGCTTGACTGCCCGTTTCCTATATAAGACACATAAAAACTTGTATCCCACTGCGCATACAATGTAACATCTTTATTCTCTGCCACAGTAAACGCCGCTTTCTTTTCACTTAACACAAGTTCTTTCTCATTCTCTATCTTTGGCGTCAGGCTGTACCCTTTTAAACGGTATAGATCCGAAAACTGTTTATTATTGATGATTATTTTACTAAAACTGACTGTTATCTTCTCCCCCTCTGCTTTAAAACGGGTAAACGGGCAAAGCGTAGATGCATCTCCTCCTCCTTTTCCTAAAATTTCCAAATCCTTTTTTGATAAATTCGGATCAAACTGTACGGCATACATATCCTCCCAATCCGCATAAACCGTCTGATCCGATTTAAAATACTGATAATTTCCTGCTTCATGGATATTTGGGACTAAAGCTCCGTCCTGACGGATAATTTGGTCTCCATTTCCCTCTTTTTCTGAATAGTATCCCAAAAACTTCTGCTTGCGGACGCCCTCTATTAAAGACTTATCCTGCCGTTCCTTCGCCGGAATTTCAATGCATCCATTCTCAAAAACCGTTTTTTGCCCAAAATCTTTGTAATAATTCAGTTCATAATGTTCAAAAAACTTCGCCGTCCCGCCTTCTTTGGCTCCTTGGCCATCAAGCGTAATCTCATAGACCAGCGGTTCCCACTGCGCATATAGCGTAACAGTCTCCTGATGGGTAAGCGTCAGGTTTTTGACCGCCGTATCCGGCTCTAACGCCCCGTCTTTTGCCCGGCTAAAGCCCTTAAACTTATATCCTTTCCGGTAAAACCCATTCGAATTTAACTGAAAAACTTGTCCGCAATAAGGCTGCTGGAATGGCGTTTTTCCACTGTCCGCCCCATTCCCATCATACACGACAGTATACTGCTTTCTCGGAATGAACACATTATGATATGCCGCAAAGCCAGATGCCTGAAATGCCGCTAATGCGCCTGTCTGAAATTCTTCTGACGGCTGCCTGCCCCATTGAGGGACAAATTCTCCAACGGCATAATAAGAAGCATCCCTGTCTGTGCCAGTATGCGTTATGCCATAGCTGCCGTTTACGTCCATTTCCCAATACCGAATAGGCTGAAGATATTTAATATTTTTTTGCCAAAATTCTCCATTTCTGTCATATCCGCCACAATTTCTTGTACATTCTTCCCAATACTGCCCATTTGGCACGCCATTATTGTCCATATACTTCGCCGAAAACAGATGGGCAAGCTGTGGCGTAACCTGGGATTTCCCTGTGTTCTTCCATGTTTTGCCGCATACTCCACAGTGATACGTCGTTTCTTTATGGGAAATTCCCTGCTGTGTACAGGAAGCCGCCTGATCTGTAATCGTTTTTACAGAGCTGTCAGGATTATGTTCTGTCAATGGCAGACGGTAAGTAATTCCTTCTTTTCCACTCATGTCCAAATCCCTGTTTCCAATATCCACTGTAGTCGTAACAGTGTCGCTTCCGCATTTGCCGCCAGACGTTTTTGAATTGCCCAAATCCCAAAATCCGCCATGCCACCTTCCAACTTCATCTCCTCCTTTTCCATATGCCTGCTGCCTTGCCGCATCGGAAGCCGGCTTTACCTGATACTTCCAGACATACCAATAATGTTTATAGACAGGATAACCCGACAAAGTTCCTGTCTCATTCCACAGAGACTTTGTATACTGAATGACAGCCTGTTTCGGTTTTTCCACTTTTATCTTTTTTATATTAATCCGCCACACCGGAAACCCAAGACCGCCTTCATAGGTATCCGTATCTTCAATTCCCGATGCGCATTCCTTAAATTGATACGCCGATTTTCCTGCCTGATAAGTTATGCCATATTCGCCGCTGTTCGCCAAATCGGAACTCCTGTCTGTAATCCAGCAATAAATTTTTGCTTTATTCGTGTTATAGGCAGTGTCAAGCTGAATATAACTTTTATTTTTCTGCCCATAATGGAAAACCCGATATGCCTGAACCTCATACTCATCAGCCACTTTATCACTCATTACTATATCATACAAGGTTCCTTCTTTCCGGTATGTTTCGTTTGTCTCCCCCTTTTCCGAAAAAGAGTTTTCCGTATACAGGACATTCTCTGAAAACATCGTCCCCATTGCCAAAAGCTGTTCAAGTTCTTCCTCATTTAACTGTTCCAAAAAGATTCTCCGCTCCAAATTTGTAGCCATTCCAATATAATGGTTGAATGTTTCTGCCGGAAGCGCTTTCCAGTCGCAAGTGAGAAGTTCCGGCTTCTTTTTATCGTCTGGCATTTTTAACTGCTCTATGGAAGCTAAAGTAAGCAGCCCATTTCCATAAATAGAATCTTTTCCCGCTTCTCCTAAATCCTCTGCGCTCTCATTTAACAAACGTATGATTTCTTCATAAGATCTGTCAGGCCGATAAGCTTTCCGCCGCGCAATCACAGCCGAAACAACCGCAGCCGCAGCCGACGTCCCAGAAGCCTGAACCTTTTTTCCATTTTTTCCGGAAGTCTGTACACTGCCATATGCGCAATAATCCACACATTCTCCCCGATTTGAATACCCTTCCACTTTCCGGTTTTCATCTACCGCAGAGACCACAATCGCCGCTTCTTCATTTGCCGGAGAAAACTCCGCGGTATTTTTGCCCGCATTCCCCGCCGACGCCACGACAAAAACGCCTTCCTGTTTCGCCTTTCGGATTGCTTCCCCAAGAATCTTAGATCGTTCTGTTTTTACTCCGCACATACTGATATTAATAATATCCGCCCCATGTTCCAGCGCATAACGGATTCCTAGATATATCCTTAGCAAAGACGACCGTCCGTTTCCGTCCGCCACCTTAACTGGCATAACTTTCACAGATTCGGGCGTATGCTCCAAAATAAGATTCGCCATTTCCGTCCCGTGTCCATTGTCGTCCGAGATACTGCCTGCATTCGTCAAATCTATCCCTTCTGTCAGACGTTTGCTCCCATAGCTGTCCACATCATATCCGCTGTCAATCACCGCCGCCACAATCTCCCTGCCGCCGGAACGTTTTGCCACAGACGCCTGTTTATTTCCGGCAGTCTTTAAAATTTCCCTTCCCTTTTGACTTTCTAACGACGTTTCCTCAAAAGGGGCGTCTGCCTCAACAGAAAGTCCCGGCATATTCTTTAGATATGCGTATGCCTCTTTTGCTTCTTTGACAGAATTGTACTCTAAGATTGTAATATCTTCATATCCCTGTATCACATACGATGCGCCCATAGCGTCAAACGATGTCTTTCCCTGAACCAAAAGACGCTGCGACTGCCAAATGTCTGCGCTTTTCTTCAAAGGCCTTTCTTCCGTAATGAAATTTACTGCTTCCTGTAAAGAATCCAGATCAGTCACTTCAATTTTGACTTCCTCTTTAGATTGCGTTTTAGTCTTGGCAAATCCCGCCGCCGGACAAAACAGCAGACAAACCACAAATAAGACAATCCCCGCCTTCCATCTTTTTTTCTCTTTCAACTCAATTCCTCCTAACATGTATTCCTCTATTTTAGTCAAATACGGCAATCAGCTTTGTATTTTCCGACACACGGTATGGCGCGCCGCCATTAGACAAAACATTTCTCTTTCCTTTGGCAGCGTCCACAGTAAGGCTTGCAGCCATTCCCGATCCTCCTGTTACAAACCGAAACCCCCGAAACCTCGCGCCTTCCTTTTTCGGCGTAACCGGAAATGCGCAGACTGAATTTTGAGGAATTGTATATTCCTTATACAACTCATCGTCCAAATAAAAACTCACTGTCCTCATTTCCGGTTCCCGGTCCACTGGTTTGTCAAAAATCACTGTCCTCATTTCCGACACTGCCCCTTTCTTCCCATTTGGATGCCGGAACTTTTCCGTAATTTCCACAGATAAAATCCCATATTCATAATCCGCTTCCAAAATGGATACCGTCAGGTCAGAGTCACTGTTTTTCTGAACCAAAAGCGCCTGTAAAAAATCTGCAATGAAATCTTCATTCTTTTCAATCGTATCGTTTCTTTCACCCATCACATGGGACAATGTGGAATTAACCGCCTGAGCCAAAATCGTATTTGTCTCTGTCTGCCGCGCCGACCTGCCATACAGCGTCAGCATCAAAGCAAAAACAAAAATTGCCGTAATGCCGCACGCTATTCCAAATGCAACTTTTTTCATGTGTAATCCTTTCCTACTTACTTGTGACAGGAAGTTTATACTGTCCATATGACGTTTTCTTTTCCCGATCTACCGCTTTTACCAAAATGGAATACACGCCCACTGTGGGAAACGGAAATTTCTTCGTATCATAAAGCGGCATTTTTTTCTTCTTTTCCAACTCATTCCGGTATAACACGCTCTTTCCGTCCCGTTTCAAAATATCCGTGATTTCCACCATAACCGCATTTCCATCTGCATCTTTCGCCGAAAACATTTGATATATATTTACTTCTTTTTTCGGAAGCGTTTTTACATAGGTAAAAGTAATAACCGGCTTTTTCCTCGCCGCCTGAGCTTTCACAGCCTCTGCATCCACATAAGAAGCCACATCTGTTTTTACCGAATCCCCAAACGCTTTCCGATAAGCAATCTCTATAAATCCTTCCTCTGTCCCCGACCGGACAGAGCCTAATGCTCCTAAAACCAAAAATGACAAAATACAAAACACAATCGTCCTGCCATGCTGTCTCATTAAAATCAGCATAATTCCTCCTTAACAAGCGGACTTTAACATCGTTTCCACATAAATCCGCAATATGCCCGCATCTGTTTTGCCCAATAAAAGCAAAACTGCGCCAATCACAAATCCTGCCGCCGCCACACTAATCAGCAATTCGCCAATCTGATAAACCGTCTCGTCCATATGCCAACCCCTCCTACAATTAAAATGCCGTAAAAGCCCCAAGCGTCAGCGCCATCAAGCCAAGGACAACCGCCGCTAACACAACATACAAAACAGCCTCTCCATAATCTTCAAATAACCCGTCATTCATTCCTTTCCCTCCTATCTTGCAAACCCTCTTAAAGAATTAACGCTTTCCACTCCCAGAAACGGCAGTCTGCTCTTATATTGCACTGTGACATATGCAGCCACCACACCAGCAGTATTTGACGCAGGGCTGTGTTCCGTATATGTGGCATGGCCTCCATCTGAAGAAGAAACGTCAATACGCACATCATAATTGTTTTTCGCCCCCGTCTGAATACAGGCATTTAGGACTGACGGTGAAAAATCACTGTTTTGCAGCTCCTTTAAAACGTCCTGCTGATAATTTGCCGCCTGATTCACTTCCGTCTGATAAGAAACAATTCCGATTCCCATAAACACTACTAATATAAAGAAAAACATTCCCATAAATGATTTAATTACTGCTGACATAAGCATCCCTCCTAAAGCTAAACAAAATTTGAAGTCATAAACGCGATTGTCACTAAAGTCATATCCACCAGCAATTTCCCACCGCCAATAATAGAAGGAAATAAAAACTGCCAATACAGAGCCGCCAAACGGTTTTCATTTGCGGCGCGCTCGCTTTGCCCAAGCAGCGCTGTATTTTTCGTTAAAATCTCATCAATCTGCAATTCCGCATCTCCTCCCCTTCCGGTAGAAATTGAATACAACATTCCCATCGCCGACTGAATCTCTAAAATACCAAACTCCTTCATAAAATTCATATAAGGCTCATTGCTTTCCGGCTGTTCCATAATCTCCTCTTGAATAACTTTTAAACTGTCCGAAAGAATGGCAGGCGCATCTTCTAAGGATTTTGCTATCGCCGCATTGACATTTTCCGATACCTGAAGCAGCAGGGAAATTTCCATCAGCCACTGTGGGAACGCCTTCGTAATCTCCTCCACACAGCGATTTTTTGCCAAACGGTACCCCAACGAATGTTGATTAAACAAAAAAATCCCTACAGCCATAGCCGCGGCCGCCAAATACTTCCAGTTAAAAAAGAAGAAACCCAAACCAATGCTGAACCCAACGCATCCATATGCCAGACTTTTCTTTTTTTCCTTAGAAAAATCATAATTTTTCACTTTCCGGTAAAGCTCAATCTGTTCCTCTTGCGATAGCGCAGATTCATTTCGCAGCCAGTTGACAGAAGCCATGCCATCTGCCTTAAGATATGTCCTCATAGACGCCAAAATCAAACATACCGTACCAAATTTATAGACCCGAGATGACATAATATCCACCATCGGCGCATATTTCGTAATAATCACCGGAGTAAACAGGCAAACAGAACTTACCAGCAATAATGCAATATTGACCATACGCTGCCTGTTTTTGCACTCCTTTTGAAACTTACAAGTTTCCGTCTCCCAGACTGCCCTGCTTGACAAAAGTATTTTCACAGAAGACTCATAATCCCCACCGATTTTCTCCGTCTTTAACATCAAAGCATGGACGTCCTTTATCCGTTGGCACTGATACTTCTCCTCAATCCTTTTCAGTCCTTCTTCCAAAGAATTTTCCTCAGAATAATCATACAATATATACTGGACTGCTTCCCTTAGAACCTGACGCATAGGAGAATCTTTCGGGACAATCTTTTGCGTATCCTGCAAAGCCGTAATAATCTTTGGCATTTTCTTAAACGAATATAACACCTGTTCAATATAGATGTTTACGTCTGAAAACCGTTTCTGTTCATACATATTTTTATAACTGTTAATGACAACTTTCGGCATCATTGCCATTCCACAGACCGCAATTACGCAGATATACGGCAAACTGAGCCGAAAAACAAAACCTCCGGCCCAAGAACAAGCCAAAACCAAAACATACACCAAAACCGTATTGCGGATACGATATGTATATCCATACTTTTCAATCGCCGCCGACACATTTTTCGGATTTAGATAATATAAAAACGATTGTTTCTTTTTCATCTTTCCTCCTCTAATGCCGCATAATCAAACGGCTGTCTAATCTTTGCCCGTTCCATTTTTTTACAAATCGAATTAGGCAGGGAAACATTCCGCAGTTTCCCCTCGTCCAGCAAAAGACTGACACGGTTAATCCCATTCTCCCTGTCAAAAAAACACAACTGATCAATATACCTTCTGCTTCCTCCATTTGGCATTTCCTTCAAGCGGAGCAACACCCCGACGTCAATAAAATCATAAATATCATTCACCATACGGTCTGCATCCATCGCATTTTGAATCATATTTAAAAACCTGTCCGGAATTTTCAAAACATTATCCGTATGAATCGTCGTAATGCCCTTTACCCCAGTCGAAAAACATTCCAAAAGCGATTTCGCTTCCTTCGACCGCGCCTCCGAAAGCATAATCCAAGAAGGATTTAAGCGAAGGCAAGTCTTAATTGCATTCGTATAATTCATAGCCGTCACACTTCCCCGCCCGTCTCCGTCTGCCCGCTCCTTTTTTACCTTAATCTCAATACAGTCTTTTCCCGGATAAAGCTTCGCATAATGCCATTCTGGATTATCCTCAATCGTAATCACTTTATCCTGAGGCGGGATATATCCCGAAAGAAACTTCGCAAACTCCGTCTTCCCAACTCCCGTATCGCCACAAATGACAAAATTCATCTTCGTCTTCACACAATTCAACAAAAGCGCCAGAATTTCCCTGCTGCAATATCCCTGACGAATCAGTTCTCCCGCATCATAGCGCGGAACGGCGGGAGCCTTCCGGATACAAAAGGCTCTCCCTGTGCTGGTAACAGATTCATGCACCGCCGTTATGCGAAGCTCCTCCGACTCAGCTTCCAAAATCGGATTCGCCGGATTAAACTGCCGTTCCACAGCCATACTGACCTTATTGATAAAAACCTCCAGAAACTTAGCCGTCACAACCGAAGCATCCGCCTTCGTCTTAACCTTATTAATATCCGTCAGCCATAAATCCGCCCCATTATAATCCACGTCCGTTATCGTATCATCTTCAATATAACGCCACAAAGGTCCAAAACTAGCCGCATCAAGAAGTATAGATCCAGATTCCATTTTTTCCATAAGCTTCCTCCAAATCCATTTATTTCGGCAGCACACCGCCCGCGCTTTCATAAAAATGATTAATCAAATCCGCAAACGCCTTATAAACAATACTCGTATCACTGTCCCCAATGACAATCTTCATAATCACAATCACCGCAAGAATCGCTAAAACCGTTATAATCGTAGAACCATATTGTTTAAAAATTTCATCCATAAAAAAACACTCCTTTTCCATTTACTAAAGCAATCATAGCTTTTACTATACATTCCAAACTCCGTTTAAGTTCCAAATCCCTATCACAAGCGCCCTTCTCCCCAATCCGCATCACATAATCCAAAACCCTGTTCCGGTCATATGCAAAAGCAAATCTAGGATTATAAGGAATCACAAAAATACGCGAACCCGAAATCCGAAAACACGAAGCAAATCTCCGAACTTCATCAACTTTTCCTTGAAAAAACTTCCCGAACAGGAACATGACATTCTTTCGAACAAACGAATACCTAAAATAGACGTCTTCCAATTCCCGAAACGAACCAGAAAGATTACAAACCAATAAATCACAGTCTTCTATCAGCTGCTTCACATTACCTGACTTGCTGCAATCCGTAAAAACAATAGAATCCACAGCATCAACTTCTGAATGTAATAAATCAACTCCCATATGCGATATGCCAATTTCCGAATACGATTCGCTTTCTTTTGAATACGATTCGCTTTCTTCTGAATACAGTACACTATCTTCCAAATGTAATACGTCTTCTTTCGAATACGATACGCCTTCTTCCAAATGCAATACGTCTTCTTCCAAATGTGATACGCAAACTGAAACCGGAAGCCCGCGAAACTGCATAAACGCCGCAACCGCCGCCATATTCGCGCTCGTGCCAATATCACGCATAACGCCATAAAACAAAATATGCAATTACATTTCTCCTATTTCAACAATCAAAGGGATATTATAGAATAAATAGATAAAAGATTTAAAAGATAAATATAATATACATCATCTAAGAAAATTTGTAAAGCAATTTAGAAAATTTTAAGAATTATAAACAAACCCATAACCCTATTTTCCTAGTTCCTATATCATAAATATATTCAAACTTCAAACATGTCTGAAAAACAATTCGGCTAGTTCTTTTTCCGGCAGATTCCCTTCATACATGAGCTCTCCCAGATGCCCCACCCATCTACCGCAAGTCTCCTCTTTTTTGCAGTATGTTACTTCTGCAATTCTTGACTTCAAAAAAAAATTACGCTAAAATAACTCAATAACTATATGGAGGTAAATTATTATGAAACAGACTAGATTACATAACGGATTTCTATTATTAATGACAAGCATTTCTACTGTTGCTTTTATAGGTTGCGCCACAAACACACAACCGAATAATACTGCCAACCTCCAAACGCAGACAGAACAAAATACACAAACACAGACAAAACAAGATGAGAATATTCCATCTTTACAAGAAGTCATGGATCGCGTTGTATCCAGCCAAAATTTGGATAATGCACTCAATTACGAAGCCAGCATAACAAATCTTACAGAAGATAGCATTGTTTTATTATGCACTTCAGAAAGCAGTAAATACGAAGCCTACGGCATAATCAGTCCTGAGTATGGAATGAACGGCATTTTGTTAAATTATCGGATTAACGGCGAAAATAATTATAATTATTTAGAAGAATCCTTTAGCTATGGCAACGCAAACCTGCAAGAACAAGGAGAAAATAATGTTATCTTTACATTTACACAAGAAAATGACATTGTCCGCAAACTTAATTTTGAAACATTTGATACTGGAACAATGTCTTTAAAAGAAGAATAATAGATAGAAAAGGACGAAAGACAGACAAAAGAGCTTGATTGCCTTTTCCAAAAAATCTACAAGGATAATGTCAACAGAAAATTGAATTACGAACGCTTTTACAAGCTATCCGATGGATATGAAGTCAATCACAGGAAACTAAAACAGGAAATAAAAGCCTTTACAGCCAAGGGCAGTGAAACCGATACGAGACTCGTTTCAAAGTTTGTGTAAACGTCAAAAACGAAACTGTTTCAAGTTCACACAAAACTTAAAACGGTCTCTGTCAGAAAAGGCTGGTCTGAGACAATTCCGCTTGACAATTCTGTTTTCAGGCATATCAAGCAGAACTTTCCTGAAACACCCCTCTAGGATTGACCCGCGATACAAAAACAACCAATATTTTCTAATTGCATACAATCTCAATTCACATACATTCTTGAACTACATACAATCTCAATTCACATACATTCTTGAACTACATACAATCTCAATTCACATACATTCTTAAACTGCATACATTCTCAATTCACATATATTCTTGAACTACAAACATTCTCAATTCACATACATTCTTAAACTGCATACATTCTCAATTCACATACATTCTTGAACTGCATACGTTCTCAATTCACATACATTCTTAAACTGCATACATTCTCAATTCACATACATTCTTAAACTGCATACATTCTCAATTCATATATAATTTCTAATTGAAAACAGTCTCAAATTACAAACACACACTAATTAAAATCCAACCAAAACCGTCCAATCAACCATACTTCCCAAAACAACGTAAAAACAGCCAAAACCCCGCTATACATAGGACTGGGTATGCGAAAGGGGCATTGTGATGGGATTTAGGAGTTCTTAAGTATCCCCACAGCCTACAGCAATGCCCTGCCATGGACGGCAGGGCAAACCGCAACCACGCCATGGACGGCGTGTTTGCGGTGGTTGCGTCCGTCCAAAAACAAACAAACGGGATACTTTAGAAATCCTTAACCCCTGAACAAGCCCTTTGCATACCCCGTCCCTATGTTTAGCGCTTTCCCCCATCACTCATGCCTCAAAGCCTCAATCGGATCTAAATTCGCCGCCTTATAAGAAGGCAGCATCCCAAACACAATTCCAATAATCATAGAAAACAGCACAGACCCCACTGCCGCCGGAATATTAATCGCCACCGGCATTTCGCTGACTTTAGAAATCACTTCCGCAAGGACAATGCCGGAAATCACGCCAATAATGCCGCCCATACTCGTCAGCACTGCCGCCTCCGTCAAAAACTGTCCCAATATATTGGACTTTCTCGCCCCAATCGCCTTTTTCAACCCAATTTCCTGTGTACGTTCCGTAACCGAAACCAGCATAATATTCATAACGCCAATGCCGCCGACAATCAGAGAAATCCCCGCAATCCAGATCAACATACTGTTCGTAGATTCACTTAGTTCCTGTATCTTTCTCGCCTGCTCCAACAAATCCTCCGCTTTATACTCCATCGTATCGTCACTGGGGTTCAACCGCGCATTCAATATCGAAGCTCCTTCTTTTCCGGCATTTGTCATACTATCCGTCGAATCCACTTTCACAATTAAATTCTGCGGCTCGTCAAACTGGTAAATAATCGGCCATACCGTATCCGGCACATACACCTTCCCTGCAGATTCCTGCGCATAAGTATAATAATCGTCTATGCTGTTAATCACTGGCTCAAATTCTTTGGATTTCGAAAGAATGCCAATAATCGTAAACGGCTCTTTTTTAATTTCTATCGTCTTCCCAAGCGGATCTTCTCCCTGAAACAACACATCTGCGGAATCCTTATCCAAAAGAGCAACCTTACGGAACTCCGTATAGTCTCTTTCCGTAAAGCCACGCCCCTTTTGGATAATAAAACTGCATGTATTAAAGTAATTCCGATCCGCCCCAACGACAGAGCCTCCGGAAAGCGCCGTATTCAGATAATAAACGGCTCCATAATCCTGACGCGATAAATAAAGCGATGCATCCTCCACATGGTCAATGTCTTTCACCTGCCCTAACGTTTTTTCGTCAATGACCGGAACGCCTTCCGGAATGCCCTCGCCCCCCATTTCGTAAACCCAATCGCCCTGATATAATGCAATTTCCACTGTATTGTCTCCGGCTCCAATTAGGTTTTCTTTGATCTGTTCATTCGTCCCTTGAATGGTGGAAACAATTGCAATAATTGCCGCGATTCCTATGATAATGCCAAGCATTGTCAAAAAGGAACGCATTTTATGCGACCATATGCCTTTCAGGGATAATCGTATATTTTCTAACATAAATGCCCCCTCTACTCGTCCGTCTCAACGGCTTTTACACCCTCTTTTGCTGTTTTTCCATAAGGGAAAGCAATGCGGTCAGATTCGCTTAACCCTGCTTTAATTTCAATAGATGAACCATACACTGTTTTTCCAGTCAGCACATACTGTTTCACTAACCGGTTGTCTTTTCCTACTTTTAAGACATAAGACTGGCCGTTTTCCTGCCTTACATACGCTTTTTCCAGATAAATGGCATTCAAATCTTCCTCTGTATTCACCGGAGTCATCGTAAGTTCCAGACTGTCCCCATTTGTCAGCCCTTCCGGATCTTCAATATACGCTAAAAAAGAATAATACGACACATTCGGGTTTCCCTCGCTGTATCCCATACGTTCCGTTACGGGATATTCTGAAATTTCCGTAATCGAAGCGGAATACGTCATTCCGTTGCTCCATGAATTTGCTGAAATCTGCTGCCCGATTTCAAACTGATCCAACATCAATTCGCTGATCTCGCCTTTAATGTACATTCCCATCGAGCCTGCAATTTCCAGAAACGCAGAGCCGTCCACCGGTAGGTTTTCCGGATCGCCCACCATTCTCACCACGCCGTTAATGCTTGCTAAAACCGTTGCGTTCTGCTCGTCTTTCTGCAATTTTTCTATATCCAATTCCGCCTTCTTCTTGTCCAGATTCAGCGTTTTTAGCTCGCTTTCTTTTTCCGCTATCTCTTGTCTTAATTCCTCGGCTGTATATTCCTCCTCCGTGGATTCCGTTTCCGTCTCACTTTCCGTTTCTGTTTCCTCCTCCTCACTTTCTTCTTCTATCTCCACTTCTTCGTCCAGTTCTTCTTGCGTCGCCACCAGCCATTTCGAATCCGTATTCACCGTTTTTTGATCCGCGCCGTTTACCGTCCAACAGCTAATCAGCGTCCCCTCCGACACGCTGTTGCCGCTCCAAATTTCAAACGCCGCCGTCTGCTCTTTGCTGACAAGGCGGTTTAAATAATCCCCCGTCACATAGCATTCCGGCGCGCAAAGAAAACGGTACGGGTTTTCCGGCGTCCCTTTGCCCTTATATGGCTTTGCCGTCGAATCAATATAATTATACGCATCCCCGTCTTTTTTCTGCACCTGCCAAATAAAAACAGATGAATCGTTCTTTTTATTCGCCGTATTCGTTTTATTTGAACTGGAATTATTTGTCTTTTGCGTCGTCTTCGGCGTAACCGGAGTAATTTTCTTTAATCGGTCTATTTCCCGCTGCGCAAGCGTAATGTCATTGTTCGTGCCTTGAAGCTCTAACTGCGCCATTTCAATTTGAAGTTTTATGTCTGTCGTATCATACACCAAAAGAGGATCGCCAATTTTCACCTCGTCCCCCTCTGACACAAGAACCTCCGCTACCGTTTTGTCTTCGACATGGACGGATTGGGAAGAATCATCTGACACATAGCCGGAACTTGTCATATCATCGCCATAAAAACCATAATTCAGCTCTGAAACAGAATAAACTTCCGCCTGTGTATTTTCCTGCTGATACTGCTGATACGCATAGATCCCGCCGGCTCCTCCGCCGCCCAGAATCAAAAGGACCAACAATACAATGATAAACTTTTTAAATTTCTTCATTTTTCACCTGCTTCCTCCGAAATTTCACCGTCTATGATATGGTACACCCGTTTTGCATGTAAAGCGATGTTTTTATCATGCGTAATCATCACGATCGTAACGCCTTCTTCATTCAGCCGCTGGAACAGCTCCATAATCTGTGTGCCGGATTTCGAATCCAACGCCCCTGTCGGCTCATCGGCTAAAAGGAGTTTCGGGTGATTTACCATAGCCCTAGCAATCGCCACACGCTGCTTTTGCCCGCCGGAAAGCTGGGTCGGCATAAATGTCGCCCGTTCTTCTAACCCGACTCTTGCAAGGGCTTTTAACGCCCTCTCTTTGCGCTCTTTTTTCTTTATGCCCGCATAACTGAGCGGAAGCGACACATTTTCTAACGCCGTCTCCCTTGGCATCAGATGAAAACTCTGAAACACAAACCCTATGCTGTTTAACCGCAAACTAGAAAGCTCCTTATCTTTCAGGGAAGACACGTCCGTTCCCGCCAAATAAAATTCTCCCGAAGTCGGACGGTCAAGACAGCCGATAATATTCATCAGCGTCGTTTTGCCGGAACCGGAAGGCCCCATAATCGCCACATATTCCCCTTCGTCCACCGCAAGCGAAATATCTTTTAAGACCGGGACTACAAGTTTATCTGGATTATACTCTTTAAAAATATGTTTTAACTCTAAGATCATCTGGGCACCCCCATATCCATCAAAGGTCGATCCACATTTTCATCTTCTTTTGGCATCAGGCTGTCTAATATAGAAGGATCGGCCGACGGCGCTTCCTCCATGCCATCTTCATAATCTGACGGATACTCATCTTCCGGCAGATCATAATTTTCTGTCGAAAAATCTTCTTCCGGCAAGAGATCCATTTCCGAATCATCCCAGATTTCTTCCGTTCCTTGATTATATAAACCGGAATTATAATCCACTTCGTCCATATCTGTCACTGTGCGGACGCCTTCATACAAACCTTCCATCGGCCATGCAATCAAGTCGTCCTCTGATAAACCAGATAAAATTTCATATTCATCTAATGCGGCATCGTACTCTCCCAGTTCCACCGTCCGTTTTTCCAGCCTGCCGTTGCCATCGTCCGCCCAGACATAAGCGGGCGCCTGTTCCGCCGGCTGCTCCGTGCCATCTGGCCATTCCGTCGTTTCCGTCGGATACAACGCTTCTGGGGAAGGCGGAAATTCCGTCGAATCAGCCCAATCCTCTGACAGTTCCGGCATTCCGGATTCCTGCTCCTGCCCTTCCCTTACGATATAGCTGCTAAAAAGCCAGATTCCCTCTTTTTCTTCCGTCTGCCCTTCGTCGAGCTCAATCAGCACATGCTGGCCCAGCATCAGCCCTTCCGCGCTTTCTAATGTCACATAAAACGGATATTTACTAGATGACGTCATGCCGTCGTCAGATTCAGACTCATAATAATCATTGTCCGAACTTTCCGAACTGGCCGCTTCTCCAGTGTCAATCGTATCTATCATGCCCCTCCATGTCACTTCCTCATCTACCCTTGAGCGGATAATCACTTCCGCCCCGCTTGAGATCATGCCGATATTCTGTTCATTTACCATTCCCTGAATCCGGTATTCCCCAGTGGACAAAATTGTCATATATGCAGTTGACGCATCCGGTTCCTGATTGTCCTCGCTGTTGATAGACTTTACTATTCCAGATGCCGTGCTTAAAACTTCTGAATTGTCAATGCGCTTTTGCAGCTTGTCCACTTCAAGCTGTTTACTCGACTTTTCAAATTCCGCCTTTTTAATTTGTGTCTGGATCGTCTGGATCTGCGTCGTATATTCAAATTTATTGGCTTCCGCCGCCTTTTGCCGTTCCTTTTCCAGTTCACTGATCTGGCTTTTATAATTGCTGATTTCTATATCCTGATTATCCAGCTCCAGCTTTTCCTGCTGCAATTCAATGTTAATATCCTCCACGTCATACGAAAAAAGCGGCGTGCCTTCTTCCACGGCGTCCCCGACTTTCACATACACTTCACCGATTGTCCGTTCAGCGTCCGCCTTAATCTCCACAGTTTTCTGTGGCTGGACCACGCCGGAATAACGGTTTTGGGCGCCTGTCGCGCCTCCCATTATAACAGAGACTTTCTGCACATATACCCTGTCATTGCTGTCCCTGCCTCCGTTTTCTAAAAAATACCAGATCCCGCCCGCGGCTGCCGCCGCCACTAACATAAAAATTAAGATAACTCCTGCTTTTTTCTTACCCATTCTATCCTCCTGCATCTCCCTTGATGTTCCTGTATTCAACAAAAAAAGGCTATGTCCCCATAATATCCAAACTCATCTTATCATCATCTATCTATAAAAACAATTAAAATTTCCTTAAATTAAAAGGAAATTCTTCTTCAAGCAGATAAGATGGATAAATGCCGGAGTTCAAAAATCTATATAAAACTCCCTTCTAAGCCATAAGAAAAAATACTGCAAAGACGCAGTATTTCTCAAAAAGAATCCATAAAAAAAGCTTTTTCCGTTTCCCATGCCAATGTCTGCAAGATCTGCCAAAATTCCCTTAACAAAAAACGTCCGGATCATTGGTGAAATGGAGCATTCCAATTCCTCCAATGCCGGACGGTTTCGCCATCATAAACTATTTTAACGGATACTTCTCAGTCAGGCTCTTTACAATTTCCCTTGCCTTATCTGCCTTAGCTTCGCCTTCCTTAATCATCAGGGCGATCGCTTCCGCAATCCGATCCATGTCCTCTGTATTTAATCCCCTAGAAGTCACTGCAGGCGTGCCAATGCGGATGCCGCTTGTGACAAATGGAGATTTCGGGTCATTTGGAATCGTATTTTTATTACAGGTAATATTGACAGAGTCAAGTAGTTTCTCCACTTCTTTTCCGGTCAGACCAAACGGCGTAAGATCCACTAACATCAAGTGGTTGTCCGTACCGTCCGAAACAATTTTAATGCCGCGGTCTTTTAACCCTTTGCACAATGCCTGCGCATTTGCCGCTACGTTTTTCTGGTATTCTTTAAATTCCGGCAAAAGCGCCTCTTTCAAGCAGACTGCTTTCGCAGCAATGACATGCATCAAAGGACCTCCTTGAATCCCCGGAAAGATCGCTTTATTAAAATTGTATTTTTCCGCCGCTTCTTTGTTGCATAAAATCATGCCGCCCCTTGGCCCCCGCAGTGTTTTATGCGTCGTCGTCGTCACAACGTCAGCATAAGGAATCGGGCTTTCATGCACGCCTGCCGCCACAAGACCCGCAATATGCGCCATATCCACCATCAAAACCGCGCCGCAGGCATCCGCAATTTCACGGAATTTCTTAAAATCAATCGCCCTTGCATATGCGCTCGCCCCTGCAATAATCATTTTCGGCTTACACTCCATGGCAAGTTCCATTACTTTATCATAATCAATAAACCCATCGTCATTCACGCCATATGGAACTATTTTAAAGTAAGAACCAGAAAAGTTTACCGGACTTCCATGCGTCAAATGCCCGCCATGATCTAAATTCATGCCCATTACCGTGTCGCCCGGTTTTAAAACCGCAAATTGAACCGCCATATTCGCCTGCGCGCCGGAATGCGGCTGTACATTGGCATAGTCACAGCCAAACAGCTCTTTTGCGCGCTCTCTGGCTAACTCCTCCACCACGTCCACACATTCACATCCGCCATAATAACGCTTTTTCGGATACCCTTCCGCATATTTGTTCGTCATTACGCTTCCCATTGCAGACATAACTGCCGGACTGACCCAGTTTTCCGAAGCAATCAGCTCAATATGGCTGCTCTGCCTGTCAAATTCCGCGGTAATCGCGTCTGCCACTTCCCTGTCCACTGCCTGAATATCTTCTAATGTGTACATAGACTATTATCCTCCATACAATCGTTTGTTTTACAATTTATCCTCTGTCATTATAAAGGAAGCAGGACAAGTTTTCAAGATAAAATACAGCCCGTATGCCAAAATTGTTTCCTTCGGCATCCCTTTGTCAGCTCACCATGCCGCCTACCGTACCGGAAGCCACGCACAAAATCATTGTCGTGCAAAGGCGCAGCAGATCATTTGGAAATCCCTTATACAAAATCACAGACACGCCAAACAATATCAAAAAATAAACTGCTCCCATTAGAAAACCCCAGAGAAACTTTTTTGCGCCTGCCCGCTTTCCAATCAGAAATCCACCTAAAAATCCACTGATAATATAAACGGCAATCAGCCAGACTTTGCTAAACGTTTCCGTCAATTCCATCTTAAATAGCGCAAACGCCAGCAATAACAGCAGAATCATCGTTACAGCATACATCAGAAACAGGATTTTCATAAAATCTTTTACAATCGTTTGTTTTTTTTGTTCTTGTTCTTTTTTCTGCAAAAAAACACCCCCTCTGCAATCACTATATGATGCAGAAGGGGAAGTTATCCCTGTTTTTTTAAAGTTCACAATTTCCAACCGTCCTTGGGAACGGAACAACGTCACGGATATTCGACATGCCTGTCAGATACATCACGCAGCGTTCAAACCCAAGCCCAAATCCGGCGTGCCTTGCCGAGCCATACTTACGCAAATCCAGATAAAATTTATAATCGTCCTCGTTTAGCCCAAGCTCCTTCATTCTCTCTAAAAGCTTTTCATAGTCGTCTTCCCTCTGGCTTCCGCCAATAATTTCCCCAATCGCTGGGACAAGGCAGTCCACAGCCGCCACGGTCTTCCCGTCGTCGTTTAATTTCATATAAAACGCTTTGATTTCTTTTGGATAATCTGTCACAAACACAGGGCGTTTGAACACTTCTTCCGTCAAATACCGCTCATGCTCCGTCTGTAAATCCGCGCCCCAGAATGCCTTATATTCAAACTTATCGTTGTTCTTTTCTAAAATCTCAACCGCTTCTGTGTACGTCACGCGGGCAAATTCCGAATCCGCGACATGGTTTAAGCGCTCTAAAAGCCCTTTATCCACAAACTGGTTGAAAAACTGCATTTCCTCCGGCGCATGTTCTAACACATACCGGATAATATACTTTAACATCGCTTCCGCTAACATCATATCGTCATTCAAATCCGCAAACGCCATTTCCGGCTCAATCATCCAAAATTCCGCCGCATGACGCGTCGTATTGGAATTTTCCGAACGGAACGTAGGCCCGAATGTGTAAATATTTTTAAATGCCATTGCATACGTTTCCCCGTTTAACTGGCCGCTGACAGTCAGATTCGTGGATTTCCCGAAAAAGTCCTTCGCATAATCCACTGTCCCGTCTTCTTGTTTTGGAATGTCATTCAGATTAAGCGTCGTCACCTGAAACATCTCGCCCGCGCCTTCACAGTCGCTTCCCGTGATAATCGGCGTATGCACATAAACGAAATCCCTCTCCTGAAAAAACTTATGGATTGCATATGCAATCAAAGAACGCACGCGGAACACCGCTTCAAATGTATTCGTCCTTGGACGCAGATGTGAAATTGTCCGTAAATATTCAAATGAATGGCGTTTTTTCTGCAATGGGTAATCCGGGGCTGACTCTCCTTCAATCCAAACTTCTTCTGCCTGAATTTCAAAGGGCTGTTTTGCCTGAGGGGTTGCGACAAGAGTCCCTGTCACAATCACTGCGGCCCCGACATTTAACTTCTCCACTTCAGAAAAATTGTTAAGCCCGTCATGGTAAACGACCTGAAGCGGCTCAAAAAATGTCCCGTCATTGATTACGATAAACCCGAAATTTTTTGAACTGCGGATGCTCCTCACCCAGCCGGCGGCTGTCACTGTCTTGCCAAGATACTCCTCTTTGTTCCGGTAAAAATCCCTGATGTTTACGATTGTCTGATCCATTTCTCCATCTCCTCCATCTGCCTGTATTATTCCGCCTGTTCCGTGTCTATAACCGCTTCCCCTTGCGTAAACGAAACGTCCGACTGCTCTACCGCAAGGTTACAAGCTTTATTCACCATATAAATCTTCTTGAAATACTCCTCTCCGGCGGCTTTATCCGCGCCATAACTTTCGTATAATGCATCGATTGACGCATACCTGCCGCTCGAAACAATCTGATTTACATAGTCATCGTATTCTTCCTGATCAAATTCTAAATTTTCCTTTTTTGAAATTGTTTCAAACACGAGCTCCTGATTCAGGTTCGTTTCCATATACTTTTTGTTTTCTTCGTAAAACTCGTCCACGGACATATTGTAATTTGTCCTTAAAAAATCTTCCAGTTTCACGTCTTCTGAGCAATACTGATTCTCAAATAACTGCATATAATCGTCAAGCCGGCTCTCTAAAAGCCCTTCCGGCAAAGAATTCACCTTACAATTCTCCATTACCTTTTCAATCACTGCGCTGCGGATTGCAGAATCTTTTTTTGACTGCATATCCTGCTCTAGCCCCAGACGGATATTCTGGTAAAATTCATCGACATTTTCCACCTGAAAATTATCTTTCACGTAAGAATCGTCCAACATGTCCCGCGTCACTTTTTTCACAACCGATTTGACCGTAAAAGTAAACACAGCTTCCTGCCCTTTTAAGTCCTCCGCCTGATAATCCTCCGGAAACGTCACTGCGCAATCCACGCTCTCCCCGACTTTCGCGCCGACAAGGCCTGCCGTAAATCCTTCAATATAACCGCCCCCGCCCGCGGCGCTGCAATTATTTGCCACGTCAATATACTGATCCTGCGCGCTTCCGCCGTCAAACGGCTCTCCGTCTTTTTTCCCGACATAATCCACATTTACAATGTCATTTGCCCCGACTTCCGTTTTCGTCTCGTCCGGGACAAACGGTTTTGTATACGCAATCATCTGGTCGGCATAGCTGTTTACGTCCTCATCGGTAAACTGATAATCCGCTTCATTCAGGGAAATTTTAAGCCCTTTATAGTCTCCGAGCGTCACATAGTCCTCCGCATTATACTCAATCGTGGCGCGTTTTGCCGCATCCGGCGTCTCTGTCCCTGCTTCCTTAAGTTCTTCTGTGTCCGCCTGAGCCTGATCTTTCGTATCTGCGCAGCCTGCAGAGAATGCAAGCCCCATGCAGAGCATTAAAACTAAAACCAATTTTTTCTTCATAAGATACCTCTCATATTTCCTATTCACTGTGGGTAAACAACACTACCATACCACAACTTTACAGAAAATAAAAGCTTTTATTGCTTTTTCTATGGATTAATGATAAAATCGGTTACAGTGCCGCAGTATTTATTTACACAAGCTACCATTTGATAAGGAGGGTTTTTATTTTGTCTACAGTTACTATCGTTTTACTTGTCGTACTTGCGCTTTTAATTGCCGGCGCAGTCGCCCTGTATTTTTTCGGAAAACGCTTACAGAAAAAACAGGAAGACCAGCAGGCCCAAATCGCCGCTTCTTCCCAGTCTGTTTCCATGCTGATTATTGATAAAAAGAAACTAAAGCTAAAAGACGCCGGACTTCCGGCCGCGGTTTTAGAACAGGCCCCCAAACTTATGCGCCGTTCTAAAATGCCAATCGTCAAAGCAAAAGTAGGCCCCAAAATTACGACTTTTATCTGCGATGCTGAAATCTTCGACATGGTGCCTGTCAAAAAAGAAGTAAAAGCGACAGTCAGCGGATTATACATCACCTCTGTACGCGGCCTGCACAGACCGCTTGCAAAACCGGAAAAAGCAAAAAAAGGCTTACGCGCCAGATTAAAGCGCAAATACAACGAATTAAACGGCAAACTAAAAGAAAGCAAATAAAAACCGCCGCTTTATGAAAAACCATTCATAAAGCGGCGGTTTTGGCTTCGCTGTCTGTACGATTAAGGCTGTTCCATTAAGAGCAAATCCGAAATTCGCTTCCTTCCTCTTTTGACTGAATCGCCATTCTAATCTTACAGTCCGCCAAATGCTCATAATTCAGCTCCAAGTCATAATCCACATCGACGGAAATGTCATGCTCCTGCTCCGTAATGCGTATATCTTTCGCGCAAATCCCAAGAATCATGCTCCCAAACGGCGTCTGGTAACAAGTGACATTTTTCTTATTCTTTTCAAACACCATATGTACATTCATAAGCCCCCGTTTCGTAATGTCCACACAATCTTCCCAAAGCTTAATAATGTTCTTCGTCGTCTCATCAAATCCTTCCACTACTTCATCATAAATCACATAATGCTTTTCATTTTTTTTAAAATAATCGCCCGCCGTTATAACCTCAACCGGCTCCGCGCTCTCCTCCTGATTGGAAATTTGAATCCCCTGAACCGACACCAACACATCTTTTGTCATACTGTTTCTGTCCCCTTTATCAAAATATAGTAACCACAATAAATAGAATATCGGACAAACCCGAAAAAAACTGAACCCGCTATTCTGAGGAAATCTCTTGCAGCGCTTCCAACGCCTGCCAGAAATCTCTTTTTTCCCACACATGCAAAAAATGGATTTAAAAACATTACGGCATAAAACGGTACCCCACGCCATACACCGTTTCAATCCAATCCCGTTTTCCAGCGTCCTGTTTTAACTTTTTACGGATCTGTTTCACATAATTGTCAATATTCCTGTCATACCCCTCGTATTCTTCCGCAAACGCCCCCTCTAACACTTCATTTCTGGAAAACACCTTTCCCGGACATGCCATCAAAAACGAAAGCACCCGGTATTCATTCGGCGTAAAATGCACCCTCTCTTTTAACCCTTCCAAATACTCCTCAATCCCATAATGCTTTACAATCCTTAAAATCCTTGCCCGGGCAATTTTCGGGCTGACCGGATAGACCATATAATCCTCCGCCCCCATTTCAAACGCCTCTAAAATTTTTTCCTCCCGCTTTTCCCTAGATACAACAAGGAAAGGAATCTTTGCAAAGATTCCTTTCCTCATTTTTGAAACCGGAAAGTCCGTAACTGCAAGTTTAATATCCCGTGACGCCGCCTCACACAATTCAATCTGATCCCGCCGGAATAACCTCTGCAATTCACTCACCCATTTCCGTTCCTGCCCGTAAACCAAAATTTTCATCGCACACACCTGCCGTCCTTGATTTACAAACAGTATTTCCCGCTCTTTCTATATTTATGCTACACAATTCTGCGTACAGAGAGAATTGGGCGATAGGAAGCGTTTGACACTTTTATGCCTGTCCTTGCAGAACTTGCATGGACAATCTGCCCATTTCCAATATAAATCCCGATATGGCCGGAATAGGACACCAAATCCCCCGGCGCCGCATTTGAAAGCCCGCCGACATTTACGCCGCACTGGCCCTGCTCCCCAGAAGTCCTTGGCAGGCTAATGCCAAAGTGGGCATACACGCTCATCACAAATCCAGAGCAGTCCGCCCCGTTCGTTAAGCTTGTCCCTCCGTAAACATAAGGGTTTCCGACAAATTGAAGAGCATAATCCGCAATTTGCCGCCCTAAGCTAGACGCCGCCGGTTTTGGGCTGTTTTCTTTCTCTGCCTGCTGCGGTTTCGGCTGTTCCCTATTTGTGGAACCTCCGGAAGAAGGAGCGGACACAGAAACGCGCGCCTCTGCTTTAGCCTCTGCCTGCGCGGCCGCTTCCGCCGCCTGTCTTTCCGCTTCCGCCCTCGCCGCTTCTTCTGCCAGCCTTCGTTCTTCTTCTTCTCTTGATTCCGCCTGAGGATACTCCGTGTAAAGCTCCACATGTTCCGCAAAGACATAGCCTTGCGTTTCTTCGGCCGTTACCTTTACCCAGCCTTCCGCTTCTTCCTCTACCTTTAGCACTTCCTCCTTAGGCAAAAGCCCAAGCGTCTCCGACTCTGTCGTAGCCGCTTCCCTAAGCCTTAGCGTCACTGCCGAAACCTTGGCAAAACGTTCCCCGACTTCTTGCGCTTTTGCGGCTGCATCTTCCCCGCGGATTGCATATTCCGCCTTAATATAGCCTTCTACGCTTCCGGAAACGATTTTTAGCCATTCCCCTTCTTCGCCAATAATCTTTCCAACAGAATCATTATAAAGCTTTCCAATGATTTCCCCTTCCAAAGACGGAAGGTTTCTGACATTGATATAAGAATCCACTTGGGCAACCGCAGCTTCCGGCGTTTCCTCTATAGGCAAAAGCTCCCCTTGCGCCGCCGCAAGCTTTAACTTCTCCACTTCCTTTTCCGCTGTCAGGATTACACTTTTCGCCGCCCCGGTATGTAATGTATAGTTTTCTTCCTTTTTCTCCGTATCTTTCGTTTCATCAGCCTTTGCAGGTTTCGGGCCTGCCGCAAGCAATGCCGCCGTAATACATAAAAATGCGAGTTTTCTATTTCTTTGTTTCATGTGTATGTACCCCTTTCTGAATATGTTACAATCTTATTACGGAATTGTGACAAAAATATAGGGATTATTCTGGAAATTCTTGGAATACATACACAATTTGCAACAATTAAAGCATTTTACACCGTTTTAAAATCAAAAGGACAATCGTACAGATAATGCCAATCAGAACACAAATTATTGTAAAACCATGCGGCGCAGTCGAAAGCGGCATCCATTTTCCGCTGACATTCATGCCATAGATGCCGGAAATTATCGTCGGGATCGCCATCACAAGCGTAATGGAAGCGAGTAACTTCATCGTATTGTTCAAACGGTTATTAATAATAGTAGAAACAAGCTCTCTTGAACCATGGATAATATCGCGGTAGATATTTGTCATTTCAATCGCCTGACGGTTTTCCACAATCACGTCATCTAACAATTCTTTATCCTCCGGATACTGTTTAATCCGCTCATACCGTGTCAAACGGTCTAAAACGACTTTATTCGAACTTAACGACGTAGCAAAATAGACAAGGTTCGTCTCTAATTCATGCAGATTAATCAAATCCTTGTCCTCTGTCGTCTCCGTCCCCACCCGCGTCTCAATCTCACTGCGCTTTTTATCAATCGCCCGCAGAAGCGCCTGATACAAATTCGTCGTCCGCAAAAGAATCTGATAGACAAAACGCATCCGTTTCTTCGTGCTGAATCCGCGCATCCGGTTATTGGCAAACGAATTTAAAATCACCGTATCATCGCCGCACACCGTAACAATCGCATCTTTGACTAAAACAATCCCAAGCGGAATTGTTGTATATGCCCGCTGCTCACTGCGGATTTCTTCATAAGGAATATCCACTAAAATCAGCGTATACCCATCTTCCATCTGCACACGCGAACTTTCTTCTTCGTCCAAAGCCGCGCGTAAATCTGCAAGATCAATCTGATAGTATTCCGCTGTTTCTGTCAATTCTTCCATATTCGGCGAAATTAAATTTGTCCAGCTATCCGGTTCAAACGTTTCTTTCTGAGAAAGAATCCCATTATCCGTTTTATATATTGTCTTCATATCCCGCCTCCGTTTCCTTATGTTTCCAATCGTAAACTATTACATATTTTTATATTATAACATATCCTGTCCAAATTGGGTACAAAAGAACCTGTATATTTTCAATTTCCTTTTTAAAAAAAACATGCTACAATGAAAAAAAAGGAAAACCGGAGGAATCCTTATGAATATGAATGAATCAGCAGAAAATTATCTGGAAACAATTCTGATTTTAAGCAGGCGGCTGCCCGTCGTGCGTTCCGTTGACATTGCCTTAGAAATGAACTTTAAAAAATCAAGCATAAGCGTCGCTATGAAAAACCTGCGGGAAAACGGATACATTACCGTCAGCAGCGCCGGTTTTATCACTCTAACAGAAAAAGGGCATGAAATAGCGGATATGATTTATGAACGGCATACATTTCTCTCCGGCTGGCTGACGGCTCTTGGCATCGATGAAAAAACCGCGGCGCAAGACGCCTGCCGCATGGAGCACGTCATCAGTCCGGAAAGTTTTGCCGCAATTAAGAATTATGTAACAAAAAATAGTGAAATGTAACCTTTTATTTTCCCAATGAAGTCTTTTTTGAAACCGCCGTCTTTTCTTCATAGCAGGCAAACGCGCCGTCTACGAGTTTTTGATCCGGCTTTGGCGTAAACAGGCTGACAGCCGGTACAAGAACTAACCCTGCAAGCATAGCGATGACCCCGCAGTTAATTGGGGACTGCATAATTTCCGGAAAAGACGGACGCCAGAAAATATTTGCCACCATCAGTATAGATCCAAATAAAAAACAAACCCAGCAGGAAGCTGTTGTCACACGCTTCGAATACAGCGCAAATAAAAACGGCGCCAAAAAAGCTCCTGCAAGCGCGCCCCATGACACGCCCATCAACTGCGCAATAAACGTCACGGAACTTTTATACTGTATCAACGCCAGCACAGAAGAAATCACAATAAACACAACGACAAGGACGCGGATCGTAAACACCTGTTTCTTTTCACTCATTTTCTGGAAAAAAAGCTCCTTTAAAAAATCAATCGTCAATGTAGAACTCGATGCCATCACTAATGAGGACAAGGTGGACATAGAGGCTGAAAGCACAAGAATCACCACAAGAGAAATCAGCATCGGGGAAAGACCGGAAAGCATGGTCGGTATAATAGAATCAAACCCATTTGCCGCAATGTCAATTTGATCCGAAAACAATCTGCCAAACCCACCCAAAAAATAACAGCCGCCGGCAACCACAAGGGCAAACAGCGTTGAAATAATCGTCCCTTTTTTTATGGACTCCTCATCACGGATTGCATAAAATTTCTGCACCATCTGCGGAAGCCCCCATGTGCCGAGAGAAGTCAAAAGAACCACAAACAACAAATTTAACGGGTCAGGCCCAAAGAATGAAGCAAAAACGCCCGGCGTATGGGCGACTGTTTCGTCCGTAATCTCAGCAAGCCCGTCAAGCGCCGCCATAAAACCGCCCTGCCCTTTTAAAACCGCCGCAATCACTGCCACTATGCCAACAAGCATAATGATGCCCTGAATAAAATCATTGATTGCCGTCGCCATATATCCTCCGGCAATGACATAAATTGCCGTCAGCGCCGCCATCAAAAGAATGCAGACGGAATAATCAATATGAAACGCCATGCCAAACAGACGTGACAGACCATTATACAAAGAAGCGGTGTATGGGATCAAAAAGATAAAAATAATCACGGAAGCCCCGACTTTTAACGGCCTGCTCCCGAAACGCTCCCCAAAAAACTGGGGCATTGTGGCGGAATCCAAATGCTGCGTCATAATGCGCGTCCTGCGTCCCAATACTGCCCACGCCAATAGAGAGCCGATAATTGCATTCCCAATTCCCGCCCATGTAGCGGCTATCCCAAATTTCCAGCCGAATTGTCCGGCATATCCCACAAATACCACTGCTGAAAAATATGACGTCCCATAGGCAAACGCAGTCAGCCACGGGCCGACGGAACGCCCGCCTAACACAAAGCCATTTACGTCTGTCGCATGTTTCCGGCAGTATAAGCCAATTCCAATTAATACAGCAAAATAAACAATTAACAACAATAGTTTCATAACTTTCTCCTCTTTCACTTTGAAGTTTTACGCATTAAAGTTTTGCGCTTTATAGCAATAAAGTGATTGTAACACACTTTCCACAAATATGCAAGACGCTTATCCAGAACAACAGCAAACCCCCAGTTCCGTCAACGCCGCTCCCGTTTTTCTAAAACCGGAATCCGCCTAAACGAACTAGGGGTTTGTTTTACTGTTTCTATTTTACTCTGCAACCACCTGCTGCATATCATAAATGCCTGCAGGCTTGCCTTTTAAAAATTTCGCGGCTTCCACGGCTCCTTTTGCAAATATGGCTCTGGAATATGCCGTATGCCTCAATTCAATCACTTCATCTTTTCCAGCAAAAATTACTTCATGCTCACCGACAATCGATCCGCCACGCACAGAAGAAATGCCAATTTCCTTTTCCTCTCTTTTTTTACGCTCACCGCTGCGGTCAAACTTATACTCATAAGCATGATTGAAAGCGTCATTTACCGCATCCGCCAATGCAAGCGCCGTTCCACTGGGCGCATCGATTTTCTGGTTATGATGCTTTTCTACGATTTCAATGTCAAACCCTGCCGGAGCTAATGCTTTAGCGGCGCTTTTTAGTAACGCAAAAAGCATATTAATCCCAAGCGACATATTGGCAGATTTTAAAATTGCAATCTCTTTTTGCGCCTGATTGACTTTTTCTAACTGCTGTTCGCTCAGTCCTGTCGTGCAGAGCGCAAGCGGCATCTTGTGCGCGACGCAATACTCTAACACGCCATCCACCGCTTTTGCCGTGGAAAAATCAATCATCACATCTGCTTTTACGTCACACGCCATAAGATCCGTATAGACGGGATAGGGCGTATTCCCAAAATCCTCCCGATCCACTCCGGCGGCAATTTCCATCTCCAAGTCTTCTTTACAGATGCCAGAGATCATCTGGCCCATTCTGCCGTTACATCCGTGCATTATAATCTTAACCATCTTTTCCTCCAACTGTAAAACTGCATATCTTTAGAGCAATCCGTATGCCTTCATCGCTTCCTCCAGCTTTTCTGACGCGGCTTTTCCCATTTCACAAAGCGGGGCGCGCGCTGGGCCTGCCTGTTTGCCCATAAGATTTAACGCATGTTTCACCGGAATCGGATTCACCTCGCCAAACAGCGCCTCAATTAATGGCTGCGCCTCTAACTGTATCTGCGCCGCGCCGTTTATATCCCCTTCAAAAAATTTCATGCACATATCATGCGCTTTCTTCGGAGCCACGTTAGACCAAACGGAAATCACCCCGACTGCGCCCAGCGCCAAAAGCGGCGCGACAATGCCGTCTTCACCGGAATATAGATCCAATTTCCCTTCCGTTAAATACATCGTCTTTGCAGCCTGAGCCACATTTCCGGTCGCCTCTTTTAAACCTACGATATTCTCTACATTCCGGTATAAGTATGCCGCAGTCTCCGGCAGAATATTACAGCCTGTGCGGCTTGGGACATTGTACATAATCACAGGAAGCTTCACTTCGCCTGCAATCATGGAATAATGCCTGATTAACCCCTCCTGTGTCGCTTTATTATAATAAGGCGTAACCACTAAAAGACCGTCCGCGCCGTCCTCTTGCGCTTCCTTAGAAAGCCGGACAGAGGTTGCCGTACAATTTGACCCCGTCCCTGCAATCACCGGAACTCTGTGTTTTGTAAACTGGACGGCCGACCTTATGACCTCTCTGTGTTCTTCCATCGTAAGCGTCGAGCTTTCCCCCGTCGTTCCCGCAATAATGATCGCATCTGTGCCTTCTTTCACCTGAAATTCAATCAATTCTTCCAATTTTTCATAATTAACTTCAAAGTTGTCTTTCATCGGCGTAACGATTGCCACACCGGCTCCTTTAAAAATAGCCATATGCTTTCCTCCTGATTTCTGGAATAGAAAACCGGCTCATTACAAATGAGCCGGTAGAAATAACTTACACATGATAGCGCATCATCTAAAAAGATGACAGTCATATATTTCTTCAATATATACCCAAGGAAACAGCTACAGGAAACAGTCCCTTTCGGCGTTCTTCCCTTTCGCTTATCTTCCCCTGCGCCTGCCGCATCTGATAAGTTACTGATGAATCACGCAACCTCTATCCGGTACTATTCAGTTGTAATTTTTTATAATATAGCATTTTACCGTCTTTTTGTCAAGCATCATTTTCCGGTATTAAATGATACACTTCATCAATATATGGACGCAGGCTGTCGTCTAAAACCCAGCCGGTCAAAATCAAGTCTGTCTCGTCAAGCTTTGCGCTAATTAATTGTTCAAACTCCTCCGTTTGGATCAGGCCATGATCGACAAGCCCAAGCACTTCATCTAAAATCAGCATATCGCATTCGCCTGTCGCTAATACCTTTTTTGCAAAATTAATGCCATTTTTAATATTTCTCGCTTCTTCCTTTTGTTCTTCCTCGGAAAGCTCATCAAAATATTCATCTGACTTTTCAAACCGGAAAATTTTAATCTCCGGTTCCAGCCGCTTTAAATATTCCACTACGTCATCCGTTTTTCCTTTAAAAAACTGAATGATAAAAACTGTTTTGCCTTCTGAAGCGGCACGCAGCGCCCTTCCGAACGCAGCAGGCGATTTCCCCCGGCCCGCGCCATAATATACCTGTACGCTTCCAGTTGCCATATTAACCTCCCAGTCCTATTCATCTTTTGGTTACAATTTTCTATCTCCAGATTTTAATAAAATAACATAAAACTTAAAAAAATGCAAATTTTATTCCAAACGCTCTACTTTGCTGACGGAAACTTCATAGGCAATCCGCTTTTCCGTAACGTTTTCAGCAATTTTTTTTACATATTCCCTGCTCTGGATTCTGCCCCAGATTTCCACATGGCTTCCAACCTCAAATCCGGAAGCAAAGCGCGCATTTCTTCCCCAGCAAATACAGGGTATGTAATCTGACTTGCCATAAGATCGGTTGACTGCAATCAGCAAATCCGCAATTTCCCTTCCAAGCGGCGTCTTCCTGTAAATAGGCTCCTTACAAACAAACCCATCGAGATAAATATGGTTGCTCTTATATTCCTCCGACTCCTCCTGTATAAATTCCAGCTCCCTGGCAAAAACGGAAAGCACAAGCCTGTTTTTCTTCTCCTCGTGCCGGTTATAAGAGCGGAACTGCCCTGTCACATAAACTAACTGCCCTTCGTAATTTTGCGTCGTGTCGACAATCCTCTCTGACACCATAATCGGAATTATGTCCACAAAATCACTCAGTCGGTTTACAGAGACGTCGACCATATAAAATCCTTCCCCATACACTTCGTGGCTATACCTGAAATCAGATATAATCGTCCCTAAAATAGATACTTGGTTGTTTTCAAAAATTTTATCTGCCATGAATTTTTCTCCCTTCCTCTGTCCCGGGCAGATCCCGTGAACTGTACATTTGCAGCATTTCGATTTGTTACAATAAATATATGCAAAGCCGCCAAACGATAATCCATTATTTCGCCGCCCTGAATAACTCCTGTATATTCATAACACGAATTTCTTCCAAAAATTCTCTTATCTTGTCGATAAAAACAAAGTTTCCAATGACAAAATAAACCTCTCCATAAATTAAAAATACCCCCTTGTAATTTTCCCTCATAAAGTATATGATAGTAAAAATTATGCAATCCAAAGCAATAAAGGAGGACTTCTATGCGTCATTTGATGAGCCCGTTAGACCTATCGGTAGAGGAATTAGACAATCTCCTTACACTGGCTAACGACATTGAGAGCAACCCTAACCACTATGCCCATGCCTGTGACGGCAAAAAACTGGCTACTTGCTTTTATGAGCCAAGCACCCGGACGCGGCTTAGTTTTGAATCCGCTATGTTAAACCTTGGTGGTTCCGTTTTAGGTTTTTCCAGCGCAGACAGCTCATCCGCTGCCAAAGGAGAAAGCGTTTCCGATACGATCCGCGTCATTTCCTGTTACGCTGACATCTGTGCAATCCGCCACCCGAAAGAGGGCGCGGCGCTTGTCGCTTCTTTGAAATCATCTATTCCCGTCATAAACGCCGGAGACGGCGGACACCAGCATCCAACCCAGACCCTTACTGATTTGCTTACGATCCGTTCTTTAAAAGGAAGGTTAAACCAACTTACGATTGGCTTATGCGGGGATTTGAAATTCGGGCGGACAGCCCATTCTTTGATACATGCGTTAATCCGGTATCCTAATGTGAAATTTGTTTTGATTTCCCCTGATGAACTGCGTATCCCCAGCTATATACGGGAAGACGTCCTAAAAAAACACAACATACCGTTTACAGAGTTGGAGCGGCTTGAAGACGCCATTCCCGATCTTGATATTTTATATATGACGCGCGTCCAAAAAGAACGTTTCTTTAATGAAGAAGACTATGTCCGCATGAAAGATTTTTACATCTTAACAAAGGACAAGCTAAAGCTTGCCAGTGAAGATATGCTTATACTGCATCCGCTTCCACGAGTCAATGAAATTTCCGTAGAAGTAGACGACGATCCCAGAGCTGTATACTTCAAACAGGCGCAATATGGCGTATATGTCCGTATGGCGTTAATCCTTACTCTTTTGAATTGGAGGTAACCTTTTTATGTTAAATATCAGTGGAATCAACGAAGGCTATGTGTTAGACCATATCAAAGCCGGTATGAGTATGTCGATTTACAAAGATTTAAAACTTGAGCAGCTAGACTGCCCCGTCGCAATTATTAAAAATGCCAGAAGCAATAAAATGGGAAAAAAGGATATGATAAAAGTTGAATGCGCAATTAACGCATTGGATTTGGATATTTTAGGCTTTATCGACCATAATATTACAGTAAACATTATCCAAAATAACAGAATTGTAGAGAAAAAAGAATTAAAACTGCCAAAGCAGATTGTGAATGTCATACAGTGTAAAAATCCCCGATGCATCACTTCTATTGAACAAGAATTGGATCAGATTTTTATCCTGACAGATAAAGAAAAAGAAATTTACCGCTGTAAATATTGCGAACAACAACAGAAAAAGAAACGCCGCAGAAGAATCTAAACCGCCGCAGTTTAACGAAAAACCATATTCCAAAAGAACCGATACAGCCGCTTTCCCATGTATCGCCCGAATGGAGTATGGTTTTTCTTTTTATGGCTATTCTGCCGTTAAGATAATGACCGTCCTAGGCGGGACTTTTAATTTGCACTCATAGTAAAATTCCGTTTTAGCGCCCATGTCTTTTTCGTCTTCATATTCCACAAAAGTATTGACGCAAACATTCCAGCGCATCCCATCTGGAAGATTGGGAAGCTGCATATCTAACGGTTCCCAATATGCGTTCATGCTGTAAAACACAATGTCGTCTTTCGTATCCGCTTCATTCCTTCCGGCATACATCACCCCGATTAAACGGGTGGAATTTTCCCCTCTGGCATTCCACGGATAGCCGTTATGGATACTGATTTCCGGAAAACCGCAGGATGCGGCTTTTGTCGACTTCCTTAAAACTGCATGACGTTTGCGGAAATGGATCATATAACGGAAAAAGTCATGGATTTCCTGATATTCCGCCAGACGGTTCCAGTCAAGCCATGAAATGCGGTTATCTTGGCAATAGGCGTTATTGTTCCCATATTGGGTATTGCAAAACTCGTCTCCGGCATAAAACATCGCCGGCCCCCTGCTGCACATTAACGTCGCAAATGCGTTTTTCACCATGCGGCGGCGTAATCCTTCTATCTTTGGATCATGCGTTTCCCCTTCCGCCCCACAGTTCCAGCTATTTCCATTATTGTCCCCGTCCGTATTGTTCCAGCCATTTTTCTCGTTGTGTTTCGTATTATAAGAATATAGATCATAAAGCGTAAATCCGTCATGGCAGGTTAAAAAATTCACGGAAGCCCCATTTCCCCGATTTGAAGGATCGTACATATCGGCAGAACCGGTAATGCGGTTTAACGCCGTCGACGCCATGCCTTCATCTCCTTTTAAGAAACGGCGTAAATCGTCCCTGTATCTTCCATTCCATTCCGCCCAGCGGCGAAACGCAGGAAAATGCCCAACCTGATAAAGCCCTCCGGCGTCCCATGCCTCTGCAATTAATTTCACCTTCCCTAAAATGGAATCACAGGCAATTTCCTGCAAAATCGGGGGTTCCGCCATAGGAACGCCATTTTGATCACGCGTTAAAATGGAAGCTAAATCGAAACGGAAGCCGTCCACCCTGTATTCCGTCACCCAGTAACGCAGGCAGTCCATAATAAACCTGCGGGTCATCGGGTGGTTGCAGTTTAACGCATTCCCACAGCCGCTGAAGTTATAATAGTAGCCGTCCGGCGTTAAGATATAATAAATATTATTGTCAATACCCTTAAAGGAAAAACATGGGCCGTTCTCATTTCCCTCGGCGGTATGGTTAAAGACAACGTCTAAGATCACTTCTATTCCGTTGAGTTTCAACTCATAAATCATCTGCTTTAACTCATCGCCCTCATGGTTATGCTCCACAACAGAAGAATATCCCGTATTTGGCGCAAAAAAGCAAACCGTGTTATAGCCCCAGTAATTGTAAAGCTGCTCGCCGTCCACAATTCTCGCGCTCTCCATCTCGTCAAATTCAAAAATCGGCATAAGCTCCACTGCATTGACCCCTAAGTCTTTCAAATATGGGATTTTTTCCCGCAGTCCCTCATACGTCCCTTTTGCCGAAACGCCGGAGGAATCGTCTTTTGTAAAGCCCCTGACGTGCATTTCATAAATAACTAAGTCCTCAAGCGGGTATTCCAACTGCTTCATATTGCCCCAGTCATAATTGTTTTCCACCACTCTTGCCCGGTAGATAAAGTTTTCCCCGCCTTCCGGCCGCTCTCCCCAGTTACGCTGTCCCGTAACCGCTCTCGCATAAGGATCGAGCAGAATATTGTCTTTATTGAAAAGAAGGCCCTTTTCCCTGTCATATGGGCCGTCTAACTGAAACGCATATTCAAATTCTTCAATGTTTAAGCCGAATACCAGCATGGAATACGTATTCCCGATATGGTAGGATTCCGGAAATTTTAACCGCGCGTAAGGCGCAGACTCATGCGGATGAAATAACAGCAATACGCATTCCGTCGCCCCAAAAGAATGGATTGTAAAACTGACCCCATTCGAGCTTGCCGTTGCGCCATCTCTGTTATAAAATCCCGGCCGCGCCATAAACCCGTCAATCACGTCTAAAGGCTGTAGCTTCACGCCGCGCTGCGGCTTATGTTGTGTAAAATTCATAATTCTCTCCCTGTTGTTTTATTTTCTGTCATCAGCATGGCCGAAAGCAGCAGCAATTACACAGCATATTTAAAAATAACATACTAAGGCACCAGCTTCCCGTTCCGGAATACGGCCTTTCATACCCCTGCCCCATCGTACGGTACCATGTGCCGCCAAATTCCAAATGCTGCATAAACTGGCGGTATTCCATATTGCTCGGTTCAAGCATTACTGCCCGTTCAATGTGTTCTTTTGCCGTCACGTTCCGCCCCGCCCCTGAATTTGCGATTGCGCTGTAGTAATGCCAGCGGGCGCCGCGCTCCTCAGGCGGAGCTAAATCCAATGCGTTTAACGCCTCCATAAAATGGCGGCTTGCAATATAATTCGCAGCCGCGCGAAGCGGTATGGACTCCGCTTCGCTGTCTTTGGCATAGCCGCCATAATTTTTACTGCCGCCATAGCTATATCCCTGCTGTTTTTGTTTCATAATTTGATCGTATGCCTGCTGCGTCTGCTTAAACTTTTCTTCCGCCTGCGCCTTGTTTGGGTTGTTGACATTGGCATCTGGGTGGTATTTGCGGCTTAAGGCGCGGTATGCCTTTTTAATCTCCTCGTCACTTGCCGAAGGCGAAACGCCTAAGACCTCATAAGGATTTAACATTTTGCTTTCCTCTGGCTTTCTTTTCCTGTTTTTTCTTCTTTAGCTGAATATATTCATACTTCGACCATACGCCGGAATAAAGGACGTTGCGGAGAATGTCCGCATGTTGTAAAATGGGAAGGCGTTCAAAGGACTTTGCGCACTCTGACATCATGCTTGTAAGGATTAGTTTGGCAAATGTCTCAAAGTCCTTTTCCTGCTCACACACCATTTTCGCAAACGGATTATATTCTTGGCGCTTTTTGTCCTGCTCTAAGTCTTCATAGGCATCCATCAGATAAATGAATTTTCCCATGTAGAAACTTAAACAGCGCAGTTCCTCCGCCCACTCATCTTCTTTCCATGCGAACACTTCCCCCAACATCTCTCCGGTCAGCCCTGCAATCACGTCGATATTTTCTTCTTCCGCCGCTTCCGCTCTGGCTAACTCCTCCGTATAACGGAGAATAGACTTTACCTGTCTGGGATACTTCTTTTGAATCCGTTTGTAATCTTTTGAAAACGCCTTTGCCAGTGCGCGTTTCGTATAGGCTTTATTGTCCTTCCAGTCGTCTTCAAAATTGTGGTATGCCAATATGACATTCATGTCCGCGGCGTATTCCGTGGCTTCGTTTGTCCATGCCTTCTGCTTTTTCGTCGGATGCAAAGGGCAGGTAAATTCCGTCTCCTTATGGCCTAATTCATATAAGCCGGATAAAAGCGCCACTAGAAAAGTCATATCGTAATTCAAAAGCATCTGGCCTTTCGCGCCGCAGGACTGCTTTAGCATCTGGCATAGTCCGCAGTAATATGCCTGATATGCTTTTACGCTTTCCCCTGCCAGTTCTTTCCGGTTTAAGTTGATATATCCAAACATAAGAATTTCCCTTAACTCTTTTTGATAAACTCAAACTGGCATTTCGGGCAGGTAATGCAGATTTTACCTTTTCCTTTTGGCACGCGCACGTTCTGGCTGCACTGCGGGCATTGATAAAAACGGTAGATTTTCTTTTGCGCCTGCCGCTCCTTCCATTTGTTCCATTTCACAACTCTTTGATACCTGAAATTGCAAAACCTCTGGTTTTCCTGCCGCCGTTTTTCGATGTTTCTTGAAAACGAACGGAAATAGCTGTAAATCAGCAATGCAAGCCCAAGCAGATAAAGCGTTTGGTTTCTCGTAAACAGGGACGCCGCCATACATGCAACCGTTATGCCTAAAAAAATTCTGGAGAGATCATCAAATCCATAACGGCCAACCATAAATCTTTGCAGTTTTTCTTTCATTTTACACACCTTCATTTGTTTTTCATTTAAAATTATCGTACAATTTGAATTCCAAACTGTCAACTGACCTATCGTTTTTTAAGAAACATTTTAGAAATACGTTAATAAATCTGCATACGCTGGCGCATCCGTTCTTTGTCTGTGGCATATTGCCGCGCTGTCTGCGCGAGAATCCTGCTTTTCATATACGCTTCTAAAATGGCGTCGTCCATTGTCTGCATTCCGGCTTCCCGCTTTTTTTCCATCGCGGAAGAAACCGCGGAAAACCTGCCTTCCAAAAGCAGCGCCTGCATCTCCTTGTCCACAAGCATGATTTCAAACACAGCGCTTTGGGATGCCCCGTCGCATCGGGGCAAAAGCTGCTGGGCGACTATCCCCCGCAAAACGCCGGATAACTGCGCATACGCCTGCCGCCGCCTTTGCTCGGGAAACAAATCCGACAGACGTTTTAACGTATCTTCCGCCCGCCCTGTATAGAGAGAAGCAATCACAAGATGCCCTGCTTCCGCCGCCGCAAGCGCCGCAAGCGCCGTGTCCGGATCGGAAATTTCACTAATGTAAATCACATCTGCATCCTGCCGCATAGCCGCCCGTATGGCGTCTGCATATGATTTTGTGTCACTGCCTATTTCCCGTTGGGACGCCATGCCAATGCCGCGTGGCAGCAGATATTCTATGGGATTTTCCACAGTGACAATATGTTTGGCCTGCGTCTTTGCAATTTTGTCCAAAAGGCTTGCCACTGTAGTCGTTTTCCCGCTTCCCGCTTCTCCCGTGACTAAAATCAGGCCTTTGCCCGCCTCCGTAAGCTTTTGCGCCGCCATAGGAAGCTCAAGCTCATCCGGCGTCGGAATTTCCAGAGAAAGCATATGGACAGCCGCCCCATACTCCCCCGACTGCCGGTAAAGGCTGACGCGCAGGCGGGAAAACCCCGCAATCGTCACCGCCGTGTCAAATTCTCCCTTTGCATCCAGTGTATTCCGCTGTGCTTTGTTCAAAAACACATTTAAAATTTCTTCCATGTCTGACGCAATCACTGGCTCCTCTCTATAAGCAGCCAGCGTCCCATTGACGCGGAACATCACCGGACTGCCCGTCATAATATGTATATCTGATGCATGACGTTCATATGCCTGTAATAAAATTTCCTTTAGTGTCATGAATTCCTCCATTTCGCAAACATAAACGAACAAAGTGGACAGGGACGCTTTACGCACTGGGCACGGCCGCTTTTGCGTCATAATACCCTTCACGCGGGCACACATCCCTATTTTTTAGGAAAGATGCATTCACGCTTTCGCGTAACAAGGTCTTTCCGATAAGATGAAAAAAGAGGAATCTGCATTCCTCTCATAAATTATAAGCAGGGCTGTAAGCCGGGTTATGTCGTGAATGATCATCTATCTGGGACGGCTGTCGCCAGCCGCCTCTAGCAACCTACCTAAAGCTCGCGGGCCACGTCAACGCTTTTGTCTGGTCTTGCTTCGAATGGGGTTTACATATGCCCTCTCTGTTGCCAGAAAGGCGGTAGTCTCTTACACTGCCCTTCCACCCTTACCAATATGAATTGGCGGTATATTTCTGTTGCACTGTCCTTGGAGTCGCCTCCACCGGATGTTATCC
>CAJUST010000002.1:129679-218969 GCA_910589105.1 uncultured Lachnospiraceae bacterium | reverse complement strand
TTTTTTGTACAGAAAAGGAGCTGCGCACTAATTATTTAGTGCGACAGCCCCTTTCCTAAAATAATCGTATTTTGACCTAAAATATCTATTCTTCTCTAACTGGAAGATCCAATTTATGAAGCCTAAAACTCTCATTCTTCTCTGGCAAGAATATCCGCTTCATATTTTTCTAAAATCAGATTTTGAATTTTCTCTCTGGTTTCAGAATTAATCGGATGCGCAATATCCCGATATTCACCGTCAGCCGCCTTACGGCTGGGCATAGCAATAAATAATCCCTTATCCCCTTCTATGACTTTAATGTCATGTATTACAAATTCTTCATCAATCGTAATTGAAACGACGGCTTTCATCTTGCCTTCCTTTTCCACTTTGCGTATCCTAACATCTGTTATCTGCATAATCCTTCCCCCTTTGCCGCATAACAGTCCCTTCTCTTAAAATTACCGGTACAATCTTTACATTACATATCTGGCATTGTCTTCATAGACAATTTTCACGCCGTTTTCGCCGCAATAATATGTGTTCGCCCGTAATGTGTTATGGCTTTCTACAATACAATTTTCAATATGCGTATTGTCTCCAATATAGACGTCGTTCAGTATAATTGAATTTTTTATTACGCAGTTCTTGCCGACGAATGCCTTTTTAAACAAAACAGAATTTTCCACTTTACTGTTAATAATACATCCACTGGCTACGAGACTGTTGCGCACATCGGAACCTGCATTGTATTTTGCCGGAGGAAGATCGTCAATTTTTGTAGCAATCTTTGGTTCGTCACGGAAGAAAAATTTCCTCACTTCTGGGTCAAGAAAATCCATATTCGTCTTATAATAAGAATCTACGGAAGCAATATTGCTCCAATAAGTCTTTAACTTATATCCGTAAATCCGTTTCAAGCTCTTATAACGTATCAGAATATCCGATACGAAATCATAGCGTTCTTCTTCAGCGCATCGCTCTAACATTTCAATAAGCTGGCGCCTGCGGATAATGTATATGCCTGCGGAAATCGTGTTGGAACTTGCAATCATCGGTTTTTCTTCAAATTCTACGATCCTTGCATCTTCATTCATACGGATCACTCCGTAACGGCTGATATCCGCTTCTGCAGGCATATCTTTACATACTACAGTAATATCCGCCTTTTTCTCAATATGGTAATCAAGCAGTTCATTATAGTCTACCTTATATACACAGTCGCCGCTGCTGATAATCACATAAGGCTCATGGCGCCTCTTTAAAAAGTCGATGTTCTGATACATTGCATCGGCCGTTCCGCGGTACCACCAGTTATTCGTCGTGGTGACTGTCGGCGTAAACGTAAACAGGCCGCCCTGCTTTCTTCCAAAATCCCACCACTTCGACGAGCTTAAATGCTCATTCAAAGATCTTGCATTGTACTGTGTCAACACCGCCACTGTATGAATGCGGGAATTGCTCATATTACTCAGCGCAAAGTCAATGCAGCGGTAGCTTCCGCCAACCGGCATCGCTGAAACTGCCCTGTGGTTTGTAAGCTGCTGCATACGGTTGCTGTTACCGCCTGCGAGAATAATCCCTAATGCCTTCATTTATCTTCACCTGCCTTAATAATATATTCTCCTCCGGCAAGCATACCGTCCGGATAATCTTCTGATTTCGTCGTCCCGGAAATTGCAGTATTCTTCCCGATTTTTACATTAGATGGGATATAGGAATTTTCCCCAATGGTAACAAGCCCAAACGCATAAATCTGGTCATTGAGTTTGCTCTTTGCTTCGTCTCCCACGCCAAGCGAAACATCGCTTTCGATTTTACAATTTTCTGCGATAATGGCTTTTTCAAGGACGCAGTTTTCTCCAATGCAGGTATCTTTCATAATGATGGAATCCCGAACGACTGTCCCTTTCCCAATCGTCACGCCTGCGCCTATCACGGAATTATACACTTCCCCAAAAATTTCCGTCCCATCGCCGATAATGCTCTTTTCAATCACAGAATCCTGTGAAATATACTGCGGTTCCGCATTGTCGATCTTGGTATAGATTTTCCAATATTCTTCGTAAAGATTAAACTCAGGAATCAGATCTACAAGCTCCATATTCGCTTCCCAATAGGAGCCAAGCGTCCCAACGTCTTTCCAGTATCCATTATATTCATAAGCGAAAAGCCTCTTTCCGCCTTCATGGCAATATGGGATAATATGCTTGCCAAAATCACAGTTGCCCTGATCCTTTTTCGCAATCAAAGCTTCCCTTAATACGCTCCAAGTAAAAATATAAATACCCATGGAAGCTAAATTGCTGCTCGGCTTCTCCGGTTTTTCTTCAAATTCCTTTATCTTTTTATTCTCGTCCGTCACTACAATGCCGAAACGGCTCGCTTCTTCCATCGGAACCGGCATAGCGGCTATTGTGACGTCTGCATGATTCTCCTTATGGAAATCAAGCATAACTTCATAATCCATCTTGTAGATATGATCCCCGGAAAGAATCAGCACATATTCCGGGTTATAACTTTCGATATAGCTTAAGTTCTGGTAAATTGCATTGGCAGTGCCTGTATACCACTCACTGCTGTCATTCTTTTCATAGGGAGGAAGAACGGTTACGCCTCCATGATTCCGGTCTAAATCCCACGGAATGCCTATTCCTATATGAGAATTTAACTGAAGCGGCTGATACTGTGTCAGAACGCCCACCGTATCAATCCCTGAATTGATGCAGTTACTTAATGGGAAGTCAATAATGCGGTATTTTCCGCCAAATGCTACTGCCGGTTTGGCCACATTCGCCGTCAGTACGCCTAATCTGCTTCCCTGTCCGCCTGCTAATAGCATTGCTATCATTTCTTTTCGAATCATATCACTCACCTCTCGTCAACTTTCATTATGTGATAAATAAATTATATCATACTTATAATTTTTTGTACAACAGTTTTCACAAGATAAATTGCAAATTTTACTATTTTTTGTAAAAAATAACGAATTTGCAAAATACATTTTCTTGGTTATAATAGATTATAAGAATAAAATGTTTAAAATAAAGAATGGACAGGTAAAAATCATGTATCAAATCAATTTCAGGCAACCGATCCACATTCACTTTATCGGCATCGGAGGCATCAGCATGAGCGGGCTTGCCGAAATTCTCTTAGAAGAACGGTTCAGCGTCTCCGGCTCCGATATGCAGCCTTCTCCGCTTACAAACCAGCTTTCCAAACGGGGCGCCCGCATTTCCTATCCGCAGTCTGCGGAACACATTACAGAAGAAATCGACGCTGTCGTCTATACTGCCGCAATCCGTCCGGACAATCCGGAATTTGCCGCCGCAAAGGAAATGGGCATACCCATGCTTTCCCGCGCAGAGCTTTTAGGGCAGATTATGGACAATTACCAAAATTCCATTGCTGTATCAGGCACACACGGCAAGACGACCACCACTTCCATGTTAAGCCAGATCCTACTTGCGGCTAAAACTGACCCTACGATTTCCGTCGGCGGGATTTTAAAAGCCATTGGCGGCAATATCCGCGTCGGCCATTCCGATATATTTCTGACGGAAGCCTGTGAATACACGAACAGCTTTCTAAACTTCCACCCAAAGTACAGCTTAATCTTAAATATAGAAGAAGATCATCTGGATTTTTTTAAGGATATTTCCGACATCCGCCGTTCTTTCCGGAAGTTTGCCGAAAACACAAGCGGCGGAGGCGTTATTTTTATCAACAGCGAAATTACAGACTATGAAGAACTCACAAAAAACCTTCCCGTAACGGTTATTCCCTTTGGCTTGTCAGAGATTGACGGATATTATGCCTCCCATATTGCATACGATGAAACGGGATGCGCATCTTATACGCTGATGAAGCATGGAAAAACAATCGCTGACATAACCTTAGCTGTTCCCGGCGCGCACAATGTGTCCAATTCCCTCGCAGCAGCCGCCGCTGCTATAGAGCTTGGCATTTCCTCCCGCGCTGTGGCAGAAGGGTTGTTTGATTTTAAAGGCACAGACCGCAGGTTCGAGTTCAAAGGGCTTTACAAAGACGGCATAACTGTAATTGACGACTATGCGCATCATCCGACGGAAATTAAAGCGACGCTTTCCGCCGCGAAACATTATCCCCACAAACGGATTGTCTGCGTTTTTCAGCCGCACACCTATTCAAGGACGAAAGCATTTTTATCCGGCTTTGCAGATGCGCTTTCCCTTGCGGACGTTGTAGTGATGGCGGACATTTATCCTGCGAGGGAAACAGACACGCTTGGCATAAGCTCCCAGAACATCGTTGACGGATTAACGAAAAAAGGTACGGAAACATACTATTTCCACACTTTTTCTGAAATTGAAACATTTCTTGAAAAAAAATGTTTACACGGTGATTTGTTGATAACTATGGGAGCCGGAGACGTTGTAAAAATCGGGGAAACGCTACTTATGCACTGAGTTATCCACTTTATCCACATTCTGAATGCTTTTTTACTAACATTTGGAATGTGGATTTTATTATTTTTTCCACAACGCATAACCCCTGATTTTTCCATGCCCCATGCTTTTCCAAATATATTTATCCACATTATCCACATTTCCGAAACGCTTGGTATTACTGCGTTTGCCGCAAAATTTGCTCTTTTCAAAACAGAAAACCCATGCTATAATCGGGTACATACTTGTGAAAGGAAAGGGAAATTTTTATGGCAGACATTACATTAAATGGCAGTGGATTACTTTCTTCTACCTGTGTTCCAAATATCTTCATAGACAAGTATATGACAAGCGCAAACGGAGAATACATAAAAATTTATCTGTACTTGCTGCGATGCATGGATCAGAATAAACCCGCCTGCTCGATTTCAGAGCTTGCGGACATCTTTGAACACACGGAAAAAGATGTGCTGCGCGCGCTGTTATACTGGGAAAAAGTGCAGTTACTGCATTTAGAATATAATGCCGGCCATGAAGTTACCGGCATATCCTTAAACTTACCGGAATATAAGGCGATAAAAACATACGATCCCGACCACGAAGAAAAACTAAAAGAAGATGTAGCGGAAACGTTTTCCGAAACGCATTCCAAAGAACAGTACACGCTAGACCAGCTTGACCGCTTCTTAGACGAAGAATCCGTTCAGGAAATCTTATTCATAACGGAAAACTATCTGGGCAGGACCTTAAACCCGACGGATATCCGCACGATCCTTTACTGGTATGATGAACTTCATTTTTCAACGGATTTAATTGAATACCTGATTGAAACCTGCATAAGCAACGGGCATACCAGCTTAAGGTATATGGAAAAGATTGCGCTTTCATGGGCAGAAAAAAATATCCACACAGTAGAGGAAGCCAAAAAGGACCGTATGACACATCAAAAGGACGCTTATGCCGTTATGAACGCTTTTGGCATAAACGGACGGAACTTAATTTCATCGGAAATCCAGACCATTCAGAAATGGACAGGCTCCTACGCCTTTTCCATGGACATTATCAAAGAAGCCTGCCGCCGCACCATTCAGGCAACGGGAAAACCGAGTTTTGAATATGCGGATTCCATTCTTGCAAATTGGCTGAAACAGCAGGTGCATACCTTAAGCGATATTGTCAAATTAGATTCCGCCCATAAAAAAGCCCGCACAGCCGCCAAAAGCTCAGGGGCTTCTAAAACGGTTTCTCCCGGCGGCCGTTTTAATAATTTCCCACAACGGACTTACAATTACGATCAGCTTGAAAAACAGCTTTTAAACACTACACGTTAAACACAGACAGGAGATATATATGTCACTTAGCAACGCCCAATATGACATTATTATACGGGAATATAATGCAAAACAGATTAAAAACCAACATATAGTCGATACAAGAGTCAAAGAGGTATACGGCAAGGACGAACGCCTCAAAGCAATCGACGACGCCATTTCTTCCTGCTCCTTGGCGCAGGCAAGGAAACTGCTAAACGGCGACGTCACTGCTCTTGTCAATTTGAGAAGCCAGCTTATGGATTACAAACAACAGCGCCTAAATATTTTAAAAGAACTTGGTTATTCCGAGCAATACTTAGAGCCCGTGTATGAATGTCCCGACTGTAAGGATACCGGCTACATCAATAACGAACGCTGCCACTGTTTCAAACAGCGCGCCATTGATTTAGTTTATACCCAGTCAAATATCAGAAGCATTTTAAAAGATGAAAACTTTGAAAATTTTACCTATGAATACTACTCGAAAACGGACTGTAATCCGGCTACCGGAATGACTTCCTACGAGACAATGCAAAATGCCGTACAAGAATGCAAGAAATTCCTAAATGAATTTGACACTTCCTTTTCCAATCTCTTTTTTTATGGAGATACGGGCGTTGGCAAAACGTTTCTCTCAAACTGTGTTGCAAAAGAACTGTTAGATACAAGCCATTCAGTCATCTACTTTACAGCATTTCAATTGTTTGATATATTAAGTAAAAATACGTTTTCTAAAGCCGCGGACGACGACATTATCGCCGCGCACCAGAATATTTTCGACTGCGACCTGTTGATCATTGACGATCTGGGTACGGAACTGCCTAATTCGTTTACGGCATCGCAATTATTTCTGTGCTTAAATGAACGGATTCTCCGCAAAAGGTCTACCATTATATCGACGAACCTGACTATCAATCAGGTAGCGGAACTTTACTCCGAACGCACATTTTCCAGAATTTCGAGCAGATATGTAATGCTCAAACTGTTCGGAGACGATATCCGAATCCAAAAAAAGCTGAGAAACAATTAAAACATATATATTTTTCATGGAGGATTGAACATGGCAAACGATGAACGATTACTAAAAACGACTCCCGCAGGGGCTCTTGGCCTGATACCGCTTGAGAGCTGCCAGACCATGGGGGCGCAGGTGGACAAGTATCTGGTGAAATGGCGGGCGAAACGGGAACACAAACTCTGCGACACGATGACGCTTAACAGCTACAAACGTGACACCTATATTGTAGAAGCTTCCTGCCCACGGTTTGGAAGCGGCGAAGCCAAAGGCGTAATCAAAGATTCTGTCCGTGGCTACGACTTATACCTTATGGTAGACGTTACAAACCATCATCTTACCTATTCCTTATGCGGACATCAGAATATGATGTCACCGGACGATCATTTTTCAGACTTAAAACGTATCATTGCCGCTGTAGGCGGAAAGGCAAGACGGATTACCGTTATCATTCCTTTCCTATATGAAAGCCGCCAGCACAAACGCACTTCCAGAGAATCCCTAGACTGCGCGCTTGCGCTTCAGGATCTAATTAATATGGGCGTGGACAATATCATTACATTTGACGCCCATGACCCAAAAGTCCAGAATGCAATTCCCTTGAAGGGGTTTGACACGGTGCAGCCTTCTTACCAGTTTATTAAAGGCATTTTAAGCAATGTAAAAGATTTGAAAATTGACAATGACCATATGATGGTAATCAGCCCGGACGAAGGCGGCACAAACCGCGCCATATACCTTGCCAATGTCCTTGGCCTTGATATGGGAATGTTCTACAAACGCCGCGATTACAGCAAAGTGATCGACGGACGCAACCCCATTGTCGCGCATGAATTTTTAGGCGCCTCAGTGGAAGGAAAAGACGTATTGATTATTGATGATATGATCTCGTCAGGCGACAGCATGATTGATGTAGCGACCGAACTAAAAAAACGCAAAGCAAACAGAATCTTTATGATGGCGACATTCGGGTTGTTCACAAACGGCCTTCAGAAATTTGACAAGGCGTATGAAGAAGGCATTATCTACCGTCTTTTGACGACAAACCTGACCTGTCAGGAAGATGAGCTTTTAGAGAAACCTTACTATATTAATTGTGATATGAGCAAATATATCGCCTATATTATCGACACCTTAAACCATGACGTTTCCATCAGCGATTTACTTGACCCATACGACAGAATCCATCGTCTTTTGGATAAATACCGTAAAGAAAATCCCTCTGGTTAAACCAGAGGGATTTTTCTATTTTCTTAAAACAAATCGATATTTCCTTCTATTTTATTGTTAATCACATAATAAGCTTTCCACATCTGCGGCTTCATGTAAATCTGAAGGGATTTAATCGAAGATTCCCGATGTCCCTGCGCGATATATTCCGCTTTCACTTTTGCTACAATGTCAGCTACTTTCGCTTCCTGCGCGCCTGCGGAATCATCGTCATACTGAACAAACAGCTCTGCAACGACAGGTTCTTTTTTCACATTGTTCGTTTTCTCTTTCACTGCCTTTTTTGGTTTCGCCTGTGTTTTCTTCGGCTCTTCCTTTTTCGGTTCTTCTTGTTTTGAATCTGCCTTTACAGTTTCCGCAGCTTTCGTTTCTTTCACTTCTGCCGCAGCCTGTTTTGTATCCTTCTTGTCTACTTTAATGTCCGCCTCAGTTGTTGTGCTTTTTGACTCTTTCGCCATAATTGACCTCCCTGATTATAAAGCTATTCGCACAGTAAAAATTTTTCCATTGCAAGCCGTGCTTCCACTTCATCACTGCCTTCCGTGATGATGTTTACTTTCATTCCCTTAGAGGGATTGAATGCCATGATTCCCATAATGCTTTTGGCATTAATTTTCCGGTTCTCACTCTCCAAGATAATGTTGCTGTCAAACTGACAGGCAACCTGTACCAACTCAGCAATCGGATTCTCATGTTTCTTTGAAACATTTGATACTATAACTTCCTTTTCGCTCATGTTTTCATTTCCTCCTAAAGTATACATCTTAATATATACTATAATTCCCAAATTTACAACATCTTTTTCGAAAATCATTAAAATTACCGAAAGCTAAGGGGCAGATTCCGAAAAATTATGCACTTTACCAATAATTAGAAAGATTAACTTTTCCTAAATTTTTTCACATCATTTGCAATCTCTCCGCTTAAAGCCAAAAGGCAGATAAGATTCGGCACTGCCATCAGCGCGTTTGCAATATCGGAAAGATTCCAGACTAAATCCAGAGCCGTTGTCGCTCCCGCATAAACCATCAATGAAAAAAAGATTCTGTATGCCATATTATATTTATGCGTATTTAATAAATATTCAAACGCTTTTTCCCCGTGGTATTCCCAGCCTAATATGGTAGAAAATGCAAATAATGTAATGCTTATGCTGATCAAAATGCTTCCAAACCGCCCAAACACGCTCTCAAACGCAAGCATGGTAAGCCTTGCCCCTTTGACAAGCTCCGCCCGGTTATACCTGCCATTTTCATCAAATATGTAACGGCTGCCCTGCGCATCGCGCCATTCGCCTATAAGCGTATCTGCCGCCGCATCTTTAGCCGCGTAAAGTTCCATCTCTTTTTTTCCTGACGCATCGGTAAGCTTCAGGCAGCCATCTTTTATTTGAAACTGATATGTTCCTGAAACCGTTTCTCTTTCCGCCGTTTCTTCTATAATGGCAACATTGCCGCCATTTACCGCATATGTCCCCGACGCTTTCTGTTCCGTCGTCCCTAAAACGCCGGAACTTGCAATGCAAAGCCCTGTAATCGTACAAACGACGATTGTATCCCAGAAAGTTCCCGTCATGTTGACATATCCCTGTTTCACCGGATCGTTTGTCCGAGCCGCCGCAGCAGTAATCGCCGCGGAACCCATCCCCGCTTCATTTGAAAATACGCCCCTTGCCACGCCATACCGCATACCGCTCATCATTGTCGCGGTAATCGCGCCGCAAAGCCCTCCGCCAACTGCCTTTACTGAAAACGCCATTTGAAAAATCATGGCAATCCCTGCCGGAAGCGAACGGATATTGCCCAGTATGGCGCAAAGCCCGCATACAATATACAAAAGCGCCATAAGAGGCACAACTACTGAAGACACTTTCGATATTGCCTTAATCCCGCCTACAATTATCCCAAGCGTCACTACAGTTAAAACCGCGCCCGTAACGCCCACCGGAATTTGAAACGCCCCAAAAAGCGCATCCGATATGGAATTCGCCTGCGTTAAATTTCCAATGCCAAACGAAGCCGCTACTGCAAATAAAGCAAAAAACCAGCCTAACACAGACCCAAGCTTTTTGTTGCGGAATGCTTTTTTCATCGTATACATCGGCCCGCCCGACATTTCATTTTTTTCATTCGTTTCCCGATATTTAATCGCCAGCATACATTCACTGAATTTTGAACTTAAGCCAAATGCCGCCGACGCCCACATCCAGACCAAAGCCCCCGGGCCGCCGGATACCATTGCCGTCGCCACGCCGACGATATTGCCTGTGCCAATCGTAGCCGCAAGAGCCGTCGTAAGGGCAGAAAACGGAGAAATATCGCCTTCCCCTTCTCCCTTTTGCCTCGCTTCTTTACTAAGCGTCATCCGGATCGCATAGGGTAAATTCCGCCATGTCGCAAACCGTAACCGGATCGTCAGAAAAATTCCGGTTCCCACAAGCAAGGCCAGCATAACCGGTCCCCACACAAAGTCATCAATGATACTTACTATTTTTTCAAACTGCCCCATCTTTTCCCCCTTCTACTTCTCTACCGTATAGCCAAAAAACACATTCCCCGCTTCCAAAAACAGTTCTTCCGCATCGCTTAAGCTCATCTTAGAAGACGAATTGGCAAGCGGATCAAATAAGATAACGCCAGAGGAGTCGTAGCCTGTAAGCAATACAGCCTGTGTGCCGCTCTTTATGGCTAACACTGGAGCGCCTAAGTTAATATAATACAACACTTCTTCAATGCTGCATCCCGTTAAATCCAGCGCCGTCACATCTTCCATCGTCGTTTCTAAAATCTCTTTTGGCGTCTTTCCCTGCTCAATCAACGCCGTCACATTAATATTGATCGACGCCCGTTCTAACATTGCGCTTATGCATCTTGCAAGGGAAGATGCATTGGCGTCCTGTTCCCCAACTGCAACTTCAATCGCAGGCGCATTGAATTTTCTCGCCCGTTTCCAGATATATTGCTGTTTTTTCCCAATCACAACTCCCATCTGTTCATTTGCCACTGAAATTGCCTCTTTTAAATCGTCCGTTACACGCAGCACGTCTCCTCTTGCATACGCATAATAATTGCTTTCTTTTCCGGAGCGGTTTAAAGCCACCTCCCTGTTTTTATCCAAAACAACCTCTTTCGGCGTTAAAATTTTCGGCTCCGTCTGCGTAATCCCTTCTGCTAAAAATAACTGTACCTGAGTTTCTTTCACTTCCGTCACTGTTGTATGCGTCCCCACAATAGCCGCCTTATCGCCTTCCCTGTCCATAATTGTGTCCTGAGGCGCTTCCACATAAGCCACCCCGTTAAACTGTATCCGGTTCAGATACATAATATAATCTTCAATTACAATATCCTCCACGAAGTAACCTTCTTTTTCGTAAGATTTCAATACGTCCAAAGAATCCGCTTCCACAATCCGTATTTTTCGCATCGGGACAATTTGATTGCCTGCCAGATCCAAAAAAAGATCCGATGCATCCGCCGCCCCATAGACAAAATCTTCTTCCATAAATCCAAGCGGTTTTAAATATTCATCTCCTTTTGCCGAAATCTCTTTTTGCTCCTCCGTGTCTAAATTTACAAAATGTATCTTTTCCGATCTGTTCTTCTCCTGCCCGTCCGTCCACGCAAAATATTTGTGGGAATCCGAAATGGCATACAGCCCCTCTTTTAAACCAGTAATGTATTCTTTTACTTTCATATTCGAAAGATCAATCCGATAGACTGTCCCTTCCAACATAATAAAAAAGATGCCTTGCGAATTTTCATACATCAACTGCCCCAAATCCGCTTTCATTACCTGATAGGATTCCTCAGAGGGAATAAACAGTTCTTCTTCCACCGTATTTGCCACGCTGTCATAATGGTAAACGCTGATTCCCACTTTTCCCTCATGCCTGCCACAGTTCATATAGCCATATACGACAAAATCCACGCTTCCCGTCTCATCTACGCTGATAATCCTAATATCGTGTTCACCGTAATTTTCCCTTGTATCTACGCCTTCATTGCCGATAAAACTAAAAACTCTCGCTAACTGGCTGCTTGTCTCATTGTAAGACCAAAGTTCTCCGCCCTGTACGAAGCTTACCACCGTCCCTTTTTCATTTGAGGCAAATTCCACATCTTCACTGCGGATTCCAAGCTGGAGATAATTTTCATATGTCTCCACATTTTCCGCCCTAAACATTTGCTCCATCGTCCTTTCATAGTTCAACAGGTACATTCTCTCTTTGGTATAGCGGACCCGGTAATACTCCTCTACATTATAATACTCCATCTCCCCCTTTATGCCTTCCGCTGCAACTAAAAAGTTCAACATGACAACTGTATAGGAACTATTCGTTTCCTTGATGGAAGGGATCGGGGACGTAAGGGGCTTTGCGTCTAATTGCGCCCACGCCACCTGTTTTAAACTGGAATGTATGTCCACTTTATGGAGAGTGGAATTATCGCCGGAAGCATTTGGCTCTAAGTAAACGGCTAGGCTTTTTGACCCTTCCTTGTCAAACGTCTTTTTGTGGAAATCCAGAGTAAATGCGGCGCATTCGCCTGAATAGCAGCTCTGCTCCTCGATAATCCTCGTATAATAATAAATTGTGTCTTTTTTTGAGAGAAGTTTTAAAATAAAAAGATATTCCTCGTTTGGCTCAAGAAGATTCTGAATCTGAAGGTTGGCAGTAATCCTGCCATCTTTCTGTTCATAATTTTCTACTTCCGTATCTACAATCAGCCGCTCCATGTCAAGGCTTCGGATTTCATACGATATGCCATCCACTTTCGTCTCATATAAATCCACTTGAACCGGAAGAACCCGATCTTCATGGATTGGCGTAATCGTATCTCTCATATATATGCCGTTCATCTGCGAAGTATACCCGCGAAGCTCATTTAATGCAGTCATTTCTTTTGAGTCTGCGTTTTTTACAGAAAAAGAAACCACCGGAAGCGTCGCATCCGCCATTTCCGCAGTCAAATCCTGATTTGTATGATTTGTAAGTTGTCCAAATCCCAAAATGCCGGAGCAAAAGACAGCAATTAACACGACTGCTTTCAAAATGCCTTTTTTCATGGCAAACGCCCACCTTTCCACCATGGTTTTAGACAACGCTAAAACCATGGCTGTTCTGTTTTGTCAAATACTTTACCACCACCGGCGGCAGCATCGTCTGCGCCTGCCCCTCCGGCGGTATATTTCATCGAATAAAAGCGCCTGTATGACGTCCATGTAATCTCTGTCCCTTGGCTCCCTGCGGCGCTCTGTCCCCTGCATGGGAACAGCTTTATCATAGATATTTACGGCTGTCCGGTACAAAAGAACTTTATCCGGATATTCATCATACATCAAACTTCCCTCGTATTCCATTTTATCACATTCTTCCTCAACATATGCAAGCAGTTTCTTCATACGTTTCGGATAAAGCTCTTTGATTAGATCCATATCACGTTCGTATTCTTTTTCTGTCTGGTACACATTTGTCATCGGATAGGTTAAATAAAATGGCATTCTGCCAGAATACTCATCCGGCATCCGCAAATAAGACTCCTCGAACTGATTCACTGCATTGGCTCCATATTCATTATTACTTTAGTATATGCCACATTTTTCCTGTGGTTCCATCTTTTAAGTTTATAGGGCGGCAGAAACGAACTCACTGTCCAATCCAAGCGTATGCGTGAAGCTTTATGGAAATGTAAATTCGTCTCTGCCGCCAATCTTGTCAGCGTGTTATTGAAATTTTGGAAACTTACCGGATCTTATTCTTATCCCTGCCGTTTCAGGTGGAACATTGCAACTAGCCGTTTTAACAATTCTGCCTGAGAGCTAAGCTGCTGGCTTGTCGCCGCGCTTTCCTCCGCTGTTGCGGAATTGGTCTGCACCACATCTGAAATCTGGCTGATGCGTTCCTGAACTTCACTTACGGAATCCGCCTGAGAACGCGCCGCTTCCGCGATCCAGACAGTCGTCTCCACGACTTCTTTCGTTCCTGAAACCACTAATTCAAGCTGTTTTGCAGTCGCATGGGCAATTTTCGACCCTTCCTGAACAGCCCCAATGGATCGCTCAATAAGTTCCGTCGTCGACTTCGAAGCTTCCGCGCTCTTGCCTGCCAATTCACGCACTTCCTGCGCAACGACCGCAAAACCTTTGCCCACTTCGCCTGCCCTTGCGGCTTCCACCGCTGCGTTTAACGCCAAAATATTCGTCTGGCTGGCAATGCTTTCAATCGTCTTTATGATTTTTGAGATTTCATTCGAGCTGGCATTAATTTCCTCCATCGCGCGGATCATTTCATGCATCTTATTATTGCTCTCTAAAATCTGGCCGCTGACTAAGCCGACTTTCTCACTGGCGCGTTCCGCGTTTTCCGCTGTCTGCTCCACCTGCTGGGAAATAGAACGCACTGTCCCGTCGACCTCCTCCACTGCGCTCGCCTGTTCCACTGCGCCTTGGCTTAACGCCTGCGCCCCGATAGACATCTGCCCTGCGCCGTTAGACACGCTTGCGGAACTGTCCACAATCTGGGAAAGCGTATCGTTTAATTTATCTAAAATATTGTCAAGCGAAGTTCGAATGGCAACAAAATCCCCCACATAATCCTGCGTCGTTTCACTTGAAAGGCTTCCTTTTGAAATGTCCTGTAAAATAGTTGAAATTTCCCCGATATAGCCTCTAAGACGCTCTATTGTATGCGTAAAAATATCCGCTAAAAGACCGATTTCATCATTAGAATCAATATCTAAATTCTGGTACGCATCGCTTTCTGAAATGCCAAGACGCCCCTGCTCCATTGTCTGAGCCATTTGCGTAAGTTTCGAAAGAGGCCTTGACACTGCCCTTCTGATAAAAATCGTCATAATGCACAGACTGAATATGACAAACGCTGTCCCCACCAAAATTACAAGCCAAATTGTATGATTAATCTGTTCTTCTGCTTCAACAAGGGAAATTCCTGCAAAAATAAGGCCAGTCGCCTGTCCGGATTCATCAAAAACCGGAGCGTAGGAGCAAAGATGATGCACGCCTAGTACGTCCGCGTTTCCTACATAAGATTCCCCACGCCCTAACACAATCTCAGTAAGATCTTCCGAAAGTTCCGTGCCAACTACGCGTTCCCCGTCCTGTATAATCGTGGTATACGCGCGGACATTTCCCTGAAAAACCGTAAATTCACAGCCAAGCTGTTCTTTCAGATCGTCTAACAACTCTGTCATATCCACTTGTTCGGAAGAATGAGAAAGCTGGTAGCCTAGAATATTCGTTCCATTCACACATTCATCTCTCAATAAATTCATCGTAAGCGTATAAAACATCCGCACGCACAATGCAACTGCCGCTACGCTCGTGAGTATAAGCAAAAAGGCCGTTAAAAGTCCCACTTTCCTTCCAAGCTTATGTACCTTTCTGTTTTTCCCATACATGATTTTAATTCCTCCTCTGCCGTTTCTTTTTATTTATTTCCCATTCTATTATAACAGCATTTTTAGGAAATACAACAGAGGAAATGGAAATCTTTTATACAGTCAGGGGATTCTTCTTTTTAGAGCGGCAAAGCTCCTGCCATGCTGTCTGCTGTCCTTATCATTCCTGTCCAGCTATTTGCTAATGAAGCGGCAAACCCATGCTTTATTCAACCCTTGTTCCCTGTGCCGCATTCCCTTCTCTATCCATTCCGATTGATTGAACAATCACTTCCCCTGCCCCTTAATTCCTGCGCAAAGCTTCAATCGGGCTCATCTTTGCCGCCTTTTTCGCCGGATAAATCCCAAAAAACAGCCCAATCGCCGACGAAAATAACGTCGTAGCAAGGACCGTCACGATGCTGACAGATGGCGTAAACGCCAATTTCGGATTCACGCTTGCCACAATCTTTGCCACCAGAAATGCGCCCGCTATGCCACTGACGATTCCAATTAATCCGCCAATCATCGTTATAATCGCCGATTCCGATAAAAACTGCAGCATAATTGAACGGGTTTTCGCCCCCAACGCTTTTCGGATTCCAATCTCTCTCGTCCGTTCCGTTACCGAAACCAGCATAATATTCATTACGCCGATTCCGCCTACCACAAGCGAGATGGCGGCAACAAGCGAAATCAGCATTGTAACGGTATTGATTACCGTATTCACTGTCCCCATATAATCACTGAAACTTTCATACTGATAAATGTCCTCTCCATAACATTGATGGCGCCGTTCCAATAAATCCACTACCTGTGTTGTAATGGCCGCCGTATCCGCCCCATCTTCCGCCATAAGATATATTTGATAGTAAGTGTCAAAACCCACGCCATAAATCTGCGCAAACACCGTCAGCGGGAAGTAAATGGATACCGGAGAATTATCATAGGTAAACGTAAACATGGATTCCTTTTCCGCCTGTTCCACGCCAATGATCCGAAACGAAATTTCCGTCCCCCAGATCGTCACGTCAATCGTTTTACCCAAAATATCCGCGGAGCCAAATAAACGGATCGCATCTTCCTCTCCAATTACGCAGACTGGGGCGGCAGACAAGTATTCCTGTTCATTAAAATATCTTCCTGTTAAAATTTCCGTTGTCGAAAACACTTTATAAGAAGCGCGCTGACCGCTTGCCATCACTTGAAATTCACCCTTTTTCGTACTGGTCACACCGTCTGCGCTCATATAGGCATTTACTCCCTTCAGCCCTCCCACTTCCGCCTCAATGGCTTCAATGTCCTCATTTGTGATTTGATAGGAACCCGTGTCATCATATGTATAAAGCGCAATCTGGCCTGCGGCAATTCCCGCCATTTCTTCCGTAATCACGTTTTTTGCGCCGTTTCCCAAAGACATAATTAAAATAACAGACGATATGCCTATAATAATGCCAAGCATGGTTAAGAAAGATCGCATTTTATTTGCCTTGATATTGGAGACTGCCATTTTTAGATATTCATAAATCTGCGACATGGCCCCTCCTATTCCTCGGCTTGTGTTGCCGGAACGTCTTCTAAATCCTGCGACAGAACCTCTGTCACTTTCATGCCTTCCGTTATCGTCGAATCTACTGTTGTAATGACTTTTTCCCCTGTTTCTATTCCCTTTTTGATCTCGATTTCTTCCGTAGAAGCAAGTCCGGTTGTCACATACTTTTTCGTGACAATCTGTTCATTTACGGTGTAGACAAAATCCCCTTCCGAGTCAGAGTTTACAGCCGAAATTGGCACAGTCAAAACGTTGTCCGCTGTTCCAAGACAGATGCTGGCTTTCGCATCTAACCCTAAAATCAGATTATCGTCCGGATTGTCAATGTGGACTTTTACCGTTACCATCGCGGCGCCCGATTCGCCTTTCTGGGCAAGTTTACTGATGTAAGAAACAAAGCCGCTATATTCTTTTTCCCCAAACGTAATGGACGCTGTCTGATTTTCAGCCAGATGCGCCAAATTGTACTTCGAAACTAATACGTCTAAACACATATGATCCGCGCTTGCAAGGGTAATTAATGGGCTTCCCTCAGCGGCAGCCGTACCCGCGGCCGCAGTCACTTCCGTTACAATCCCCTCAAAATCCGCAGTCACTCCGGCTTTTGCGCGGGAAAGATCGTCAGCCGACTGCTCTAATGTCAGTTTGCCCGCCTGCTGCGTATAGCTGATATTGGCTCTTGCCGCTTCTGATAAGATGCCTGCTTCCGCTGATGCATTTTTTGATTGGGCTTCCCCTAATTTACTTTGCACTTCCGCAAGCTGGCTGTTTTTCTGGGCAATCTGCGCTTGAATATTCGTCATCGTATTCGCAAGATCCGCCGCGCTTTTTATGCTTCCCTGCTTTTTCTCAATCATTTGTTCCTTTGATTTTTTCTCTTTATACAACTGTTTGAGACGCTCTTTTTCTTTTTCACTCAAAGTTTTCTGCTCTTTTTTTGCCTCTAACTCCGCAATTTGCGCAGTAAACGTTTCCACTTCCGCTGTCAGCGCGCCGATTTCACCATTCACCTGCGTATTATTGTTTGTCTGTATTTCGTTTTCCGTGGCCTGAGCCTGCAATGCCGAAAGTTCCGCCTGAATCGCATCTGCCTGCGCCTGTAAAGTGGCAATGTCTTTTGCGCTTGCAGCTAATTCCCCCGCGCTTTCTCTGCTTTTTGAGAGCGTATCGTTTCCCGCTGCATTTTCCGCTTTTGCCTGCAATTCCGCTATGTCATAACTTCTCTGCAATGAAGCTGTGTCATACGTCAAAAGATATTCGCCTTTATGCACCGTCTGCCCTAAAACAACTGGCACCTCACCGACTAACGCATTAACTGGGGATGCGTACACTCTTGTCACTTCACTGGCGATTGTCCCGCTCGTGTCTAATGTAGACGTAATTGTCCCCTCCACGGCTTCCTTCGTCTCCACCGTCGGGATAAATTCCTCATCGCCGCCCAAAAATAAGCCTGCCGCAAAGCGGATAATGAGAACCGCCACAACTGCCGCCGCTGCGATTTTCCATACTTTAATTTTTTTCTTTTTTAACATCGTCCTGCTCCTTCTTTTTCCCATTTTCCGTTTCCTGACAACTTGTGTCCGAGACAATTTTCCCGTCCATAACCCGAATTACGCGTTTTGCGCTTGCGGCAATTTGATCGTCATGCGTAATTAAAATCACAGTGTGTCCCTCCTTATGCAGATCTTTTAAAATCCGCATAATTTCTTTGCTCGATGCGCTGTCAAGGTTTCCCGTCGGCTCGTCTGCCAAAATAACCGGAGGAGCCGCCGCTAATGCCCTTGCAATTGCCACTCTCTGCTGCTGGCCGCCTGACATTTCCGAAGGCTTATGCTCCATTCGGTTTGAAAGCCCTACTTTCTCTAAAGAACTCACGGAAAGCTCATGGCGCTTTGCCGCTGGGACATTCCGGTAAATTAAGGGCAATTCCACGTTTTCTAACGCCGTCAAATTGGGGATTAGGTTAAATCCCTGAAAAATAAAGCCGATTTCCTGATTGCGGATTTCTGAAAGCTCATCGTCTGACAGTCCCGCTACGTCTTTTCCATTTAAAAAATAACTTCCAGACGTTGGCGCGTCAAGACAGCCTAACATATTCATAAACGTAGATTTCCCAGAACCTGACTGCCCGATAATCGCAACAAATTCCCCCCGCTCAATGCGAAGCGAAACATCATTTAGCGCCCGCACTTCATTTTCCCCCGGATTGTATATCTTCATTAGATTCTTTACTTCAATCAATGCTTCCACACAGTTCCTCCTCCCTGTCTTTTCAACTGCATTCTATACTTCATATGGTAAAGGAAGATTTCTAAATAATCAACTGGCTTTCCCAAATCAACTGCTTTTCTTAATCTTTTATTAATAAATCCCACATCAAACGAATCTATAAAAAAATTCCCATTTGAGCCGCCTTTGCAGAATAACCACATAGCTGGTTCAAATAGGAATCTAATGTATATCACAGGCATTCCCGTCATAATCTATATTGACAGAATTTGTATTGAGGTCAAAAATCAATTCCTCAATTACTTTGACGCACTCATCTACGTCTCTTAAAATATCCTTTCCCCAAAACCGCAGTACATGAAAGCCCAGAAATAGAAGTTTTTTCTCGTGTTCCCTGTCCCTTTGGCGGTTTCTTTCAATTTTTTTAATCCAATACTCCGCATGATTTCCTCTTTGAAGCTGAAGTTTTAGTTTCTCCCAGTCTTTGCCGTGAAAAAATTCACTGTCACAGAAAATTGCTATTTTGTATTTTGTCAAAACAATATCCGGCTTTCCGGGCAATGCCGCATAATTCTTCCGGTAACGGTATCCTTTTTCCCACAAAGCTTTCCTTAACTTCAATTCAATCGAAGTGTCTTTGCTTTTCACGCGCTTCATCGTTTTCGTAACGACTTCTTTCTCCCTTGCCATTCTCCTGCCCCGCCCTTAAAAACCTAATGGAATAAATGTTTCGATCACCTTCGCAAACATACTGACCGGAATGGCGCATCCCGCCTGCCTGCTTATCTGGGTATCCGACACTACAATCTAAAACTCATCTGGAAATCCCTGAAGACGCGGCATTTCTCTTGGGGTAAGCCGCCGTTCTCCGTCTACCAGAAGATAATTATATACTGGAATCCGCCGATCCCGCAAAATAAATCAATAAACCGGATTTTATCCTTCATTTCCCAAATGCCTTCTCCTTAACTGCCCACACGCCGCGTCAATATCCCTGCCCAGTTCCCTTCGGACTGTCACCGTTATCCCCTTTTGCTCCAACTTCTGCCGGAACGCATTTGCCGAAGCCTGATCCGTCGCCGTATAGTCACGTTCCCTTACCGGATTCATCGGAATCAGATTGACATGGCAGTTCATGCCGGAAATTAATTCTGCAAGATCATTTGCGTCTTCTTGCGTGTCATTTACTCCCGCCGCCAAACTGTATTCAAACGTAATCCGCCGTCCCGTCTGCTCAAAATAGCTTTGGCATGCCCCGATCACCTCATAAATGTCATACTCTGCCGCAATGGGCATAAGCTCTTTTCGCTTTGCCTGAGAAGATGCGTGAAGCGACAATGCAAGCGTAATCTGTAATTTTTCCTCCGCCAGTTTATGTATATTCGGCGCAATTCCGCAGGTGGATACAGTTAGATTTCTCTGTCCGATATTTAACCCACGTTCATCACTGATTAAGGTAAGAAACCGCAGCAGATTGTCATAATTGTCAAGCGGCTCCCCCGTTCCCATTACGACAACATTAGAAACGCGTTCCCCCGTTTCTTTTTGTATCCGGTAAACCTGCTCTAACATTTCAGAAGGCAGAAGGTTCCTTTTCAAACCGCCAATCGCGGAAGCGCAGAATTTACAGCCCATGCGGCATCCCGCCTGTGAAGAAATGCAGACGGAATTTCCATATTTATAACGCATAAGGACGCTTTCCACAACATTTCCATCTTCTAATAAAAACAAATATTTTTTCGTGCCATCTAACGCCGAAGTCTGTGCATCTGCCTGTTTTAAAACGGTATAAACGCATTCCTGTTTTAAAGTCTCACGGAAACCAATGGACAAATTCGTCATTTCATCAATGGATTCCACTAATTTCTGATGCATCCATTGATAAATCTGTTTTGCCCGAAATGGTTTTTCTCCCAATCCCACGACAAACTCCGTCAGCTCTGTCAGATTCATGGATTTGATTTCTGGTTTTTCTATCATAATTTCCTCTATTCTTCTCTATTTTTTCTAGCAATTCTATAAACTAGCCTGTCCGCTTAAAACACGCCATATAAAACCCGTCCATTTCTCCCTCGTCCGGAAAAAACTGCCGTTCATACACAAGGGAAAACTGTGGATTTTGTTTTAAAAACCATGCTGTATTTTCTTCGTTTTCCATACGGTCCATGGTACATGTAGAATACATCAAAAACCCGTTTGGCTTCACATACTGCCAAACGACGGAAAGAATCTCCCGCTGCAATTTTACAAGGCTTACTTCATCTTCTTTTGTTATGCGGTAACGGATTTCCGGTTTTTTGCGTAATGTGCCAAGACCAGAACAAGGCAAATCCGCAAGGACAAGATCTGCCTTTTCGACGGAGTCTTTATCAAGGATTTTGGCGTCGATCCGGCGGGCGCAAATCTGTTTTAAACCGCTCCTTTTTATGTTTTCTTCGATAAGGCTTACTTTATAATCCGTCAAATCCCTTGCTTCCACAAACCCTTCTCCCAAAAGAAGCTCCGCCGCATGAAGGCTTTTTCCGCCGGGCGCGCCGCAAACGTCTATGACGTAATCTCCTTTTTTTGGAGCCGCAATATGCGTGACAAGCATGGAGCTTAGATCTTGGACGGTAAACTGCCCGTCTGCAAATTCCGGTATTTTGGCAAGATAGTCATAACCGGAAAGATAAAGCGCATAATCAAGCTTCGGAAACTCTGAAAACACGACGCGTTCAGCGGCGATCCCCTGACGTTTTAACGCCTGAATCAATGCTTCCGGCGTTGTTTTCATTCGGTTGACGCGGACGCATGTCCTTTCTTTTTTCAAAAACGCCGCCGCTACCGATTTGGCTTTCTGCTCCCCATAATCCCGGCTCCACTGCAAAAGCATCCACTCTGGAATGGAATAACGGACGGAAGCGGCAAGGATCGGCGATTTGTTTTCATCGGGATACACAATTTTATCTAAGTTCCGGCTGATATTGCGCAACACTCCGTTGACAAACCCCTTAAGCTGTGAAAATCCTTTTTTAGCCGTCAGCCGCACCGCCTCATTACAGGCGGCAGACGGCGGAACGGAATCCATATACTTTAACTGATACACGCCCATCTGCAAAATACAGCGGATCACAGGCTTCATTTTATTCGTTTTGGTATTGGAAAACTGGTTTAGGATATAATCCAATTCAATCTGCCGTTCCAATACGCCTTGCGTCAGACGCGTTAGAAACCCCCTTTCCTGTTTGGAAAGATATTGGTATTTCTCCAATGCGGCAGAGAGCTCAAGATGGCTGTACTCTCCCTCTTTTAGAATGGAAAGCAAAAGCTCTAATGAAATTGCCCGGACAGAAACCGCCTCAGTCGTCATTTCTTCCTCCTGATAAAATCAACAAACGGATTAACTGCAAAATCGAAGCCGCCGCGCCCGCTACATAAGTCAAAGCCGCCGCCCGAAGCACTTTTCGCGTCATTGGAAGCTCACTCGAATTTAAAATCCCGGTATCCTCTAAAATTGCTAGCGCCCTTCTGGAAGCGTTAAATTCCACCGGAAGCGTGACAAGCTGAAAAAGCACTGCAAAAGAAAAGCAAAGAATCCCAAGATTCAACAAAAGCGATCCTGTACTGCTTGAAAACAAAAGCCCTAACACAATAAGGGGCCATGCCAAAGTAGATCCTAAATTCGCAACCGGCACAATCGCGCTCCGCAAGGTCAAAGGAGCGTATTTTTGCTGATGCTGGATCGCATGTCCGCACTCATGCGCCGCTACGCCTACTGCCGCAACGGAAGCCGAACCATACACACTGTCTGATAAATTCAAGGTCTTATTCCTTGGATCGTAATGATCCGTCAGATTTCCGGAGACATGACGGATTGAAACGTCAAAAATCCCCGCCCGGTAAAGCACGCGTTCCGCCGCCTGAGCCCCTGTTAAATTGCTGGCGTTTCGTCTGCCGGAATATTTATGGAACGTACTCTTTACCCTCGCTGAAGCAATCAGGCAGATAACCGCCCCAATGACAACCAGAAAATATGTGGAATCCCACCCGCCATAATAACCATATCTCATAATATCAGCCTCCATTTCTCTATCTTTCTACCCTTATAAAAAAACGTTTCATGCCCGATATAGGAACTATGAAAACACTGTTCCTTCCGCCACCTCATATCCACGCAAAAACGCTTCAATTTCCATACGTTTCCTTCCTTCAAGCTGCACTTCCAGCAAAGAGAGGATTCCATCGCCAGTCTGCGCCTTGAGCTCTTTTTTCCCAACAGAAATTACTTTCCCAGCATCCCTTTTATCTCCGCCGCTTTCTACTTTCGCGCGCCAGATTTTCAACGTTTTTCCGTCTAATTTCGTATATGCGCTTGGCCAAGGGTTTAGGCCCCGTATGAGACGCTCAATCTGCGCCGCAGGCATCTCCCAATCAATATTTCCCATCTGCTTTGAAATCATTCCTACATGCGTCGCTTCCGATTCGTCCTGCTTTGTATAAACCGCCGTTCCATTTTCAATTTCCTGAATCGTATGCGCGCAAAGCTTTGCGCCTTCCTTTGCCAGCCGCTCAAACAAACTCCCGCCTGTCTCATCTTCCGCAAGCGTCAGGATAGATTTTTCAATCATATCCCCAGTATCAAGCCCCGCATCCATGCGCATTGTCGTTACGCCCGCCACGGCGTCCCCATTGATTATTGCCCATTGGATCGGCGCCGCGCCGCGGTATTTCGGCAGAAGCGATGCATGCACATTCACACAGCCAAATCTTGGCAGATTTAAAAGCTCTGCCGGAAGAATCTGTCCAAACGCCGCCACTACAATAATATCCGGAGAAATGCTCTTTATATACGCAATGCAATCCGCTTCGCGGATTTTCTTTGGCTGGTAAACTTCTATCCCATGCGATAACGCGCACTCTTTTACCGGAGAATAGCCTACGGCTTTTCCCCTTCCTTTCGGCTTATCCGGCTGTGTCACGACAAGAGCCACCTCATGCCCTGCCGCAAGGAGTTCCATCAACGTCCCGACCGCAAAGTCCGGCGTCCCCATAAAAACTACACGCAAACTCATTCCTCCTCCTCTACATCGTAAATGTCGCCTTCTACAAATTCCGTATACATATGGCCTTCGAGGTGGTCAATTTCATGGCAGATTGCCCTTGCTAAAAGTTCCGTCCCCTCAATTTCAAATTCTTCCATATTTATATCATAGGCTTTTGCCACTACATGATTGGGACGCGTCACCTTTCCGGCTTTCCCCGGCAGGCTAAGGCATCCTTCTCCTCCCGTCTGCTCTCCGTCCGACTTTAAAATCATCGGATTTATCATGACTATCGGGCCGTCGCCAATGTCAATCGTCACAATCCGTTTTAAAATCCCAACTTGTGGCGCCGCAAGCCCCACTCCCTGCGCTTCATACATCGTATCAAGCATATCTTCAATTAGCATTTTCACTTTTGGCGTAATTTCCATAACCTCCCTGCACACTTTGCCCAATACCGGGTCTCCATGCATCCTTATCGTCCGAAGCGCCATAATGTCCTCCTTGTTCGTTCTCTTTTTTCGTTATACACTGTTCATCGGATTAAAATCGAATGAAATATAAATCCGCTTAAAATCCGCCCTGTCCTTTAAAAATAACTCCAGCCTGTCTTTTAGCTCTACAAGCTTTCCATATTCGCCATGTTTTAAGTAAATCACTCTGCGGTAAATATCATTTACTTTTCCAATGGAAGCGCTGGCCGGGCCTATCATTTTTAAGCCTTCTACCTTTGCCTTCCGAATCAACGCCGCAAGGTACGCCGCCGCCCACTCTGCCGCTTTCTCCTCTTTTGCGGTAAACAAGACCAAAAGCAGGTTTGAAACCGGAGGATAGCCCATTAATTTCCTAATAGAGATTTCTTCCCGATAAAACGCTTTATAATCCTGATTTTTCGCCGTCTGAATACTGTAATGATCGGGATTGTACGTCTGTATAATCACTTCTCCGGTTTTTGTCCCCCGTCCGGCCCTTCCCGCCGCCTGAGTTAAAAGCTCAAATGTACGCTCACACGCCCTGTAATCTGCCGCATACATCGACATATCCGCCGCAAGGATGCCGACTAACGTCACGTTTGGAAAGTCATGCCCCTTGACAATCATCTGCGTGCCGATTAAAATATCCGCTTCCTGCCCCCAAAAAGCCGATAAAATCTGTTCATAACTGTCTTTGCCCCTTGTCGTGTCAAAATCCATGCGGAGGGTGCGCGCCATTGGAAACCGCTGTTTGACTACTTCTTCTATCTTCTGCGTTCCAGCTTTAAAGCCGCTGATATAACGGGATGCGCAGTTTGGGCACACAGACGGGGCCGTCTCCCCATATCCGCAATAATGGCACATCAGCCTCCCGTTTTTATGCAGGCTTAACGCCACATCACAATGCGGGCATTTCATCACATGCCCACATGCGCGGCAAGAGACAAAGCCGGACAGGCCCCTGCGGTTTAAAAACAGCATAATCTGCTGTTTTTTCGCTAAACAGTCTTCCATGCAATCCTGAAGTTTCCGGCTTAAAATTGAGCGGTTGCCGCTTTGCAGCTCTTGCCGCAAATCGACTACATCACAGACCGGAAGCGGCTGGGATGCGGCGCGCCCAGTCAGCTCTATCAACTGGTACTCACCTTTTTTTGCCTTATAATAACTGTCAACGGAAGGCGTGGCAGAACCCAAAACGACAGAAGCCCCCGCCATTGCCGCCCGCTCAACCGCTGTTTCCCTAGCATGATATTTCGGAAGGGATTCGCTCTTATACGTCCCTTCATGTTCTTCATCTATAATAATCAGCCCTAACCGCAAAAAAGGGGTAAACAATGCCGAACGCGGACCTATCATAATGTCAATTTCCCCTTTTTTCGCCCTGAGAAACTGATCATAGCGCTCCCCTTTCGACAGACGGGAATTCATAATAGAAACGCGCGCTCCAAATTTTGCATAAAACCGCATCACAGTCTGGTACGTTAAAGCGATTTCCGGTATCAAAACGATTGCCTGCCTGCCCTGACGGATCACTTCCGCAATCAGTTCCATATAGACTTCCGTTTTCCCACTTCCGGTCACGCCATGCAAAAGATACGTTTTATTTATGCCTTTTCTCAAATTTTGGCGCACAGCGTCTGCCGCCTGCCTCTGCATGGCGTTTAACGTAATTTGGCTTTCTTCCTGTTTTAACTTTGCCGTCGGGGTACGGTAATCTATTTCACGCAAAACCGTAATGATCTTTTTTTCTTCTAAAGCGCGTATGGCCGCCGCCGTCACATTCAGCTTTTGCATCACAATTTCATAGGAAAGCTGTGGGTGGCGTAAAAGCTCCTCTAAAAGCCTTGCCCTCGCCGTATGATGCTTTTTATGAAAGACGCTAAGCTGTTCCCTTGCCTTTTCCTCATCTAAATTCAGGCAGAGGATGCGTTTTTCTCTGGCTTTTATTTTCTGCCGGACCGGAATTACCGTTTTTAACGCCTGATTCATTGTGCCGCCATAATTTTTCCGCATCCAGTGCGCCAAAGCGATGAGCTGCGTTTCAACCGCAATACTGTCTTTGACGACGGATGCGACGGCTTTGATTTTCCTCTCGTCAAACTCCGCTTTGTCCGTCACCTCTATCACAAATCCCTGCCGGATATGGTTTCCATTCCCAAACGGAACAGAAACTTGTACGCCTGCGTAAATCTGCCCGCTCAATTCTTCCGGTATCCGGTATTGGAACGCGCGGTCTAATTTTTCATGGGATATATCTATAATTACACTGGCATACAGCGCCATGCTATCACCTGCCGTTACTCCTTTATCCGTTCCTCTTTTAAAATTTCCGCAATCAAGATGCGTTCGTCCATGGGATATTTTTTCCCTTTGATCTCTTGATAATCTTCATGGCCTTTTCCCGCTAACACGATTACATCGCCTGGCTCGCCATGCGTAATTGCATAACGGATCGCTTCTTTCCTGTCAATTATTTCTATATACGCGCCGTTTGTTTTCAAAATCCCCGTTTTAATATCTTCGATAATCGCCTGCGGATCTTCAAATCTCGGATTATCCGAAGTAATAATCGTAAGATCCGAAAGCTCCCCCGATGCTTCCCCCATCTCAAAACGCCTTGCCCTCGCGCGGTTGCCGCCACAGCCAAAGAGACAGACTAAACGTTTCGGTTCATATTCCCTTATGGTCGATAACAGACTTTTTAAGCTCATTGCATTATGGGCATAGTCTATCATCAGCGTAAATGCATCGGATACTTTTACCATTTCTATCCTGCCCTTTGTCTTCGCCTGACGCAATGCCTGCTTCATAATGCCGGCGCCTATGCCAAAATGACGGCATACCGCTATCGCAGTCAGGGAATTGTATACGCTGAATTTACCGGGGACGTTAATTTCCACATCAAAATCCAGCTTGCCGGAAATATGGTAGGACACGCCAAGGCTGCCCGCTTTCTGCAAAAGCTTTACATTTTCCGCCCGCAAATCAGCGTGTTCTGAAAAGCCAAACGTTTCCACTTCGCAAGTGTGGCGTTTTAACAGATCTCTGAAATGGGCATCGTCTGCATTTAAAATGCCTATCCTGCATTGGCGAAAGAGCCTGCTTTTACATTCCAGATATTCTTCAAAAGAGGCATGTTCATTCGGGCCGATGTGATCCGGCTCAATATTCGTGAAAATCCCAATTTCAAACAAAAACCCCGCAGTCCTATGCATCATAAGCCCCTGAGAGGAAACTTCCATCACACAGCATTCACAGGAACAATCCGCCATTTTACGGAAATAACTCTGAATCAGATAAGACTCGGGCGTAGTGTTTGCAGACGGAATTGTTTCCTCCCCGATAATGGTTTCAATCGTGCCGATTAACCCTGTTTTATATCCGGCTCCCTCAAGTATGGATTTTACCATATAAGCCGTCGTAGTCTTGCCCTTTGTCCCGGTTATGCCGATTACTTTCAACTGTTTTGCCGGATAGTCGAAATATGCGGCGGACAAAAGCGCCAAAGCATAACGGGTATCCTTTGTCTTTATCACTGTAACCGCATCCGGCGCGTCCACCGGTTCAGACACGACAAGGACAGAGGCTCCCAGTTTGACCGCGTCTGCCACAAATGTATGCCCGTCTGCCACTGTTCCTTTGATACATACGAAAAGGGAGTTTTTTGTGATTTTTCTGGAATCATAGACAAGGTCTGAAATTTCCTGATTCAAATCCCCTTGAATACATATATAGTCCATGCGCTCTAGCAGTTGTTTTAATTGTTTCATTCTGTACCTCTCTTTTCAAAAAACAGAAGATCTTAAAGCTGCACTGTACTATTATATGATAGAATCTTAGAATTTACAAGTTTTTAAACATTTCTTAACAGAGATGAAATATGGGTTTACAATTTATTTTTTTTATGATAAGATAGAAAAGATCAATTTGCCGTGGCATGCCAAAAATCCAAAAGGAGGAAGTCTATGCCACATAAAAAATTCTTAACAACAGCCATCGCTGTGTTCTGCATGGTTTCCATGCTGTTTCTTTCCACCCCAAACAACTTATATGCCGCAAACGGCTATGAATTTGTCGTGTTAAACGCATATTCTAAAACCCTTGCCATTGGGGACGAGGTTTATTTAATCGCTGTCACCTCAACGGGCAAAAAGCCCAGCTTTTCTTCCAGTGTCCCTTCGGTAGCCTCTGTCAGCGCTTATGGCAAAATTACCGCAAAAAAAGCCGGAACCGCCGTTATACGAGCCAAAATCAAAAACGGGGAAGCAAGCTGTAAAGTGACCGTCAAAAAAACAACAGTCCGGTTAAGCGATACAAAAATTACGCTGGAAAACGGGGAAAGCAAACTTTTAAAAGCCGCTGTTTCCACTGGGCATCCGGTGAAATTTAAGTCCAGCAAATCCGGCGTCGCATCCATAGACGAAAACGGCGTTATCCTTGCCAAAAAACCGGGAACCGCCACAATTACGGCAACGGCAGACAAAACTTCCGCCACATGCAAAGTGACCGTAAAAAAACCGTCTGTCTCTTTAAACAAAACATCTGTGAAACTATTCCGTAAGGAACGCGTCCATCTTTCCGTTACCTCTACGTCCAAAACTGCGCCAAAATGGAAAAGCAATAAAAAAAGCGTTGCCACCGTAGATGACAACGGAACTGTCACCGCCGTCAAAAATGGGACGGCCGTCATTACCGTCACAATCGACGGAGTCTTTAAAACCTGCGAAATCACAGTAAAAAAACCAGTCATTACATTTGAAAAAGAAAGCGTGACCTTAAACGTCAAAGAAAAATACCGCGCCAAGGCCACTGTTTCTTCCAAAAATAAACCCGTTTATTCCAGCTCAAACACATCTGTCGCCACTGTGGACGAAAATGGCGTCATTTATGCAAAAGCCGTTGGAAAGGCGTTTATCTATGCCAAAGAAGACGGAACAAAAGAGCGTCTAACCGTATTTGTAAAATAAACGAAACATAGCCCAATAAGCCACGGCAAATTGATCTTAATGCTTTAAATCGCCATTCGCCGGATTATCCAGCAATTTCCCCTTTTCATCAAACCGCGATCCATGGCAGGCGCAGTCCCAGCTTTCCTCCGCGCCATTCCATTTCAGGCGGCATCCCAAATGCGGGCATCTTTTTTTCGAAGGAGCCAAAAGATTTGAAACCGCTTCCCAGCCATTGACCAAAAGTTGTTTTTTTACTATGCCGCGGGAAGGCAAAAACACTTCACTGTAAGGATTCTCCTGCCCCATTGCCAAGTCCGTTAAAATCATAGCCGAAACCATCGAAGAAGTCATGCCCCATTTCCGAAATCCTGTCGCCACAAAACAATATGGCAAATGTTTTGCATATCTGCCAATGTAGGGAATGTCGTCTAACGTCATGCAATCCTGCGTCGCCCATGTATACTTAATGTCCCGTTCCGGATAATGCTTTGCCGCAAATTCACGCAGTTTTTCCCACTTGCCGCCACACTTTCCCGTCCTGTGCTCCCCGCCGCCAATCAAAAGAAAATTTTTATAATTCCGAAAAGAAAAACCGCCTTTCGCTTCATCAATATACAATCCATCGACGTTTTCGGCGTCTGCTAACGCAATTACATAAGAACGCTGCTGGTACATTTTTAAAAAGTAAAATCCATGTTTATTTATAATTGGGAAATGCGTAGCGAAAATCGCTTTTTGAAACGTAATCACGCCCTGATCTGTCACTGCGGCGTGTTCCCGAAATTCCCTGACAAACGTATTTTCGTAAATCTTAAGCCCTGCCGCAATCTGCGCGGCAAACTTTAAAGGGTGGAACTGCGCCTGATGTTCCATGCAGACAGCTCCCGCTGTTTGAAACGGCAGCCGTTTCGGCTCTTGCAGATATGCAGGACAGCCAAGCCTAAGAAGGGCTTTCATTTCATCTTCTAATTTTTTCCTGTCTTCCATGGCATAGACATACGACGTTTTTTCTTCATACTCACAATCCGCTTTCTGGCAGAGCTGCTTATATTTCCGGACTGCCGTTTGATTTATATCCAGATATTTTTTTGCCTTCTCATATCCGGCAGATTGCAATAGTTTGTGATAGATCAGCCCATGCTGCGCCGTGATTTTCGCTGTCGTGTCTTTCGTCACGCCAGAACAAATCCGCCTTCCTTCTACAAGCGTATAGTCTACGCCCTGTTCCTTCAAAAAATACGCGCATAAAATCCCTGCCATTCCTCCGCCAATAATCAGGACGTCTGTCTTTATATCCTTCTGCAATGACGGAAAATGCGGCATATCCACGCCTCCCATCCAAATAGATGTCATATATTATCCTTTCCGAAATATCCGCATAAACGCATCCAGATACTTAAATTTCACTTTTATCGTTCCCTCTGCCATAATTTCTTCATATTCGTCTTCTGTCAAAACCGCGCGGAGTTCTTCCTTGGAATTTTCATCTATGACTTCATAGACGCTCCCGGAAAAACACAAATTCGGATACATAACGCACCACCAGTTTTCTCCTGCTCCGTCCCCGATTACGACATTTAACGCGCGGTACTTTCCTTTTGGGAACGTGAATGCCCCATATGTTTTTTTTGGAAAGTCCGCTGTTTTCACCTTTGCATCAACTGAATACTCATATCCCTCTGCCGCAATAATTTGTCTGGCGCATTGTTCGATCTGCCCTAACTCCTCTGTAACGGCTATTTCACATTCTTTTAAACCGTCTACGCCAGATAGTTTTTCTTTTAAATAGGCTCCGATTCCGTCCCTGACTTTTAATTTTAACGCCTGATCCTCTTTTGTATTGCTGTTTGCAATCACATGAAACCGCAAAACCTGCTGTGAAAGGCTATCCTGAAGCCTATGGATGCGGTATTGATACGCCCCTGCCAAAACTGCGACTGTTAAAATCCCTGCCAATGCCCGTTTCATTTTTTTCATAATCCTGCTCCCTTCTTATCGCTGATAAGAAGATTCTTTCCACATTTTGGATCTTTATACCAACTATCCTCTTTCATTTACCAAAATTACTTCCACTTCAAATTGGAATTGCAGTTTATCCAGAAAAGCCTGCGTATCCGACTGGTACATTTCATATTTTTCCCTGTCATACATTCCAAGCTTATAAAAACTGTTTGTCAAATCAATCTTTGGCGCATTCAAAAGCCTTCTCGCGCTCTCGTTCAATTCCGTTAAAAAGAGTTCTTCTAACTGCCGTTTGATTTTATCGCCCCCGCCGCTTCCTGTGTCCATATCCTGTTCTACGACCGCTTCCAAACGGATTTTATTGCAATACAACAATTTTTCTTTTCCCAAAAAATCCTCTTTCGTGCGGATGCGGTTAATTGAAACAGGGGTTTTGTCTTCTAAAGAGAATGCCAGTTTTTTAATGCTCCCCTGACAAAGATAAGATAACACCGCCTCTGAAACGCCAATTTCCCCTTTTGGCTCTCCATAAGAAAACGCATAGTAATTGCGGATAACCGGAAGCCCGCCGGATTCTGCAAGAACTGGAATAAGAAGAAGCTGTTCTTTATTTGCCGCTTCGTTGTATAAGTCCCCAAGCGTCACAGCCGTTTTTAATTTGTAATCTTCCCTGCTCTCCATCATTTCTTCTAAATAACTGCCTACCGCCGTATCTAAGTTTTCGTCCAGCGCCAAAATTTCCGCCGCATTTTCCGACATAAAGATAAGCGTATTTCTCGCAATTAAATCCTCTTTTCCGCAAATCTCTAAAAAGGTTTTGAGCGCCGGCAAATCTTCCACAAACTCTTTTGATAATACAAGCGCCTTTAAATGGTTATAATCCATAATTTTATTGGTATTGTTCGCATACTTTGACACACCCGTGAAAAAGTCTTTGTCCTGTATATAAAAATCTGTTTTGCTTGAACTTTCGGCATTTTCATCTGCCACTTTTGACAAATCCTGAAATTTAAAACTAATCCGGCAGGAATCCTCTTGCTTATCTAAGCCCATTGCCAGCGGAAAAATCCGGTTCTCAAGCTCCATCGTACTGCATCCGGAAAACAACAGCGTAATCCCTAACAGCACAGATGCAAGCGCAGCATGTTTCCCCTTCCCTTTCAGTTTTTGCGCCACGCCCGCAAACAAAGGAATCAAAACGGCAAGCGGCGTCCCTGCGTATAAAAATAACCGATTGAGTATTTTTGTAAAATCTGCGGAACGGTAACTAAACACTGCAATCCCGAAAAATGCAAAAGCCGCAAAAGCAATCCACCATTTCTCCTTTTTTCCTGAAGAAAATTCCTTCAGATTTTCCGCTGTGTAAAACATGCTGCTGCTTAATAACGCAAAAACGGTAAAAAACCAAATTGCCACCATAAGCGCATCCTGACGCTGTAAAAACCCGCCCGGAATCTGAATCATGCTCATCAGCGTCACAGCTGGATATTCCAACGCTTCCATCGAGGAAGTCCCAAACATGCCCTGCAAAACCACAAACAGGGCAAATAAAACTGCGCCGCTGAATAAAACAGCCCCTACACAGGCTCCGCGGATAGACTCTTTTTTCTTGGCAAACGGAACAAGGTACAAAGCGACGCCTGTCAGGGAAAACATCTCAAAACAAAAATAACTTCCTGTTAAAATCTCATTTGCGTCATTCGTAAACAACGGAAATAAACGCGGCAGTTCAATATCCCTTGCCGCAAAAAACAGCATAAGAAAAAGCGGCGCCATTAAAAACCAAAACAAGATTTCATAGATTCTGGCCCTTCCCTCAATCCCCTGCAAAATTCCATACACGCAAAGAAAAAGTATCCCTGCCGTAATCCAGTAAAAGGACTGTTCTTTTAATAAATCTGTCACCATTAAATGGCCGAAAATATAAGACGTATAGCCTCCCAGACACAAATAATACAACACATAAAAGAAAAGAAGCGCCGCGCCTAACACTTTTCCAAAACAGCGTTTTAAATACTTCGGGTAACTCTCTCCTTCTTCCATCAGAGAAACCTGCCACCCGATTATCATACAATACCCCAAGCCCGCGGCTATGCCCGTAAGAATGGACAGCATCCCATTCCGTTCTGTCGCTTTTGCAAGCGCGGCAGGAAGCAAAAGCGTCCCAATGCCCATCAAATCATATGTCAGAAGGCGGAACATCTGGCGTTTGGAAATTTTATTATTTTTCGAAAACATCTGCGCCCTTCTTTCTCAAACGTATTCTCTGGTTTCTTTTTGAATAAATGGGCCGCCGCCGCATAAGAAACAACGGCAGACGGATCAAAGAATCCCGCTCATCTTCATATCCGTTTAAATCCGCCCCGACAAACGGCATAAGATACGGTATCCCGAAGCTTTTCAAATGGGAGAGATGCACCAAAAGTAACAGCAGGCCAAACAAAAGGCCGTAAAACCCCAGCCAAGAACAAAGCAGGATAAAACCAAACTTCAGTAAACGGAACGCCGTCGCAAATTCTTCGTTCGGTATGGCAAACGAACATAACGCCGTAAACGCTACCACGATTACGACAATCGGGCTTACAATGTTTGCTTCCACTGCCGCCTGCCCGATAATAAGCCCTCCGACAATCCCGATTGTATTGCCCATCGCCCCCGGAAGCCGCACACCGGCTTCCCGCAGAAGCTCAAACGCAATTTCCATAAGCAGAACTTCCACGACTGCCGGAAACGGGACGCCCTGTCTTGCTGCGGCAAATGACAACAGAAGTGTCGTCGGTAAAATCTGCGTATGGAAATTTGTCACTGCCAGATAAAACGCCGGAACCGTCATTGCAAAAAATGCCGCCAAATATCGGATCAGCCGCCCAAACGATGCAATTTCCCAGCGGTTATAATAATCGTCGCTTGTCTTGATAAATGAATTATAATCGGTCGGCAAAATCAAAGCCGTCGGCGAATTATCCGATAACAGCACAATACGCCCTTCCAATATAGCCATAGACGCGCGATCCGGCCTCTGTGTCGTTTGAAACTGTGGAAAAGGCGAATACCATTTTTCTTCTGATAATTGTTCGAGTATCCCGCTGTCTAACACGCCGTCAATTTCATAACGGCTGATCCTGTCCTCAATTTCTTTTAACAAGCTTGGATAGACTAAATCCTCCATATAGACGAGATCGACATTTGTCTTTGACCTTGTCCCTGCTTTCAATTCTTTTACTTTTACTTTTGGCGTCCGAAGCCGCTTGCGGATTAACGCCGTATTCACTTTAATGGAATCGACAAACCCTTCCCTAGAACCCCGTATTACTTTTTCTGACTGCGGCTCTTGGACAGGCATGGCGGGGTATCCTTTGTCCGGTATTTTCACCGCCTTATCAAATCCGTCCACAAAGAGAATAACGTCTCCGGTAAACAGCATATCCGCCGCTTCCTCCACCGTATCGAATGCCGTCATATCGGAAATTCCAAGCGCATTTTTTTCAAGCGCTTCATAAATTTCTTTTTTTGACATTAAGCAGAACTGGTTTAACAACTTTCCGATTACGGTGCTCTCAAATAAAAAACTGCCGCCCGTCACTTCCACATAAGCTATAAAACAGTCTATATCTTTATCTTTCCCAAGCTGCATCGACTTCTTTTTAATATCTGCCGACTCACCCAAAAGGGACAGAAACGCCTGTTTATTTTTGTACAATTCTTTTTCCATATTTTTCACATCCATACAAAAAATAGGAATAGAGCTGTCTCTATTCCTATTTCTAGTATTTTCATTTTCTTTCCTTTTATTCCTGTCTGCGGATAATATCTTTCACCGCCTTTTGTTGATTTTCAAGATGTTTTTTTATTCTGGCAGCCACTAATTCCTTGTCTTTTGCCAATAAAGCCGAAAGAATCTGTTTGTGTTCTTCTATCAAACATGGGTAATTTTCTTTATCTTTCAGATATTCTACACGGTAACGGTAGATCTGTTCCCTCAAATGGGATAGCATCGTTGTCAGCCTCCTGTTTCCTGCCGCCTGACAGATGAAATCATGAAAATCAATATCCGCCTGCGCCAACTGTTTGAGATTATCTGATCTCACTGCCCGCGCAAATACGTCTTCCAATTCTGCCAAATAGCCAAACTGTTCGTCTGTCATTGTGTCACACGCAAGCTGCGCCGCTAATATCTCCAACGCTTCCCGGATTTTTAACACATCTTCCATGTCTTTTTCCATCATTTTTGCAACTTCTGCGCCTTTTCTTGGAATAGAAACCGCCAGCCCTTCCTGTTGCAGCATACGGATCGCCTCACGGATCGGTGTGCGGCTGACGCCAAGCTGTTCGGCGAGCTGCAATTCCATCAAACGTTCTCCCGGCTTTAAATCTCCTTTTAAAATGGCTTCACGCAACGTATGGAACACCACGTCCCGAAGGGGTAGAAACGTATCAGATTTCAACTCTAAATTTTCCATAACTCCTCCATGTCGCTTCTTAAATTTACCGTCTTCTGTTATTATAAATACTTGTCAAATACAACTGGCGCGTAAGCTGTGATTTACGCATCTGCTCATATGCCATACGGGCTTGCTCCTCTTGCTCAAACAGCCCAAAAACTGTCGGTCCGCTGCCGCTCATCATCGAAGCTAACGCCCCGTTTTCCATCATAGCGCGCTTAATCTCGGCAATCACTGGATATTTTGGAATCGTCACGGTCTCTAACACATTGCCCATATATTCTGCAGTTTTCCTTAAATCTTGTTTTTTAATTGCGGCTATCTGAGCGCGGATATTCGGGTGCCTTGTATGTTCATCTAATTTCAAATTTTCATAGACAAACTTCGTCGAAACGCCGACCGGAGGTTTCGCTATCAGCACCGGACATTTTGGCATGGGCGGCAGGCTTTTTAATTTTTCCCCGATTCCTTCCGCTAATGCCGTCCCCCGCATCAGACAGTATGGAACGTCTGCGCCTATCTTTACGCCAAGCTCCATCAGCCGGCTGCGTTTCATGCCCAAATGGAACAATTCATTCATTCCATATAATACAGCCGCCGCATCCGTACTCCCGCCAGCCATTCCGGCTGCGATTGGAATATACTTCCGCAAATCCACACGGACGCCTTCCTCTATCCCGCAGGAATCCTGTAAAAGTTTCGCCGCCTTATAAATTAGGTTGCTCCCATCTGTCGGCAGAAAATCTAAATTCGCCGTAATTTTAATTCCCGGTTCTTTCGTTCTTGCAATCGTAAGCTGATCAAACAAATGAATTGTCTGCATAATCATTCTGACTTCATGGTATCCGTCCTCTCTTTTACGGATCACATCGAGCCCTAAATTAATCTTAGCCAGAGCTTTCAACGTTATCTTTTCCATTCGCTTTCCCTCCATATTATTTATTTTGAAGCCGCGATGTTTTGTATGAAAAAATTTTACCATTTCTGAAAAAAAAGGTCAATTCCACTTTACTTATTCTTCCAGTTTGCCGATATAAAAAATGATACCAAGAAATATGGATATAATCTATTATGCCAAGGAGGGTAAGTATTATGAGTAGCATTAGCGCAATTAATAATTCTTCGTATTATCCGGCGTCTAAAACAGACACTGCTGCCAAAGCTCCTGAAAAAGAAGCATCCAAAGAGGCGGTAGAAAGCGCATCAAAAACAGAAGGCGTTGTCTACGAGAAAGGATCTTCCACCAAAAACACGGAATATGTCAAGAAAAATTCTGCTTTAATCCAGAAATTAAAAGAAGATTCTGACAAGAGAATTTCCCAGATGAAGAGCATCGTAGAACAGATGATGTCCAAGCAGGGCGCAGCCATCGGCAAAGCTGACAGCATGTGGAAGTTTTTGGCAGGCGGCAACTTTACCGTTTCTGCCGATGTAAAAGCTCAGGCGCAGAAAGATATTGCAGACGACGGCTATTGGGGCGTAGAACAGACTTCTGACCGTATCGTGGATTTTGCTAAAGCTTTAAGCGGCGGCGATTCCGCTAAAGCAGACAAGATGATTGAAGCGTTCAAAAAAGGCTTCGAACAGGCAACTGGAAGCTGGGGCAAAAAACTTCCAGACATTTCCCAGAGAACTTACGATGCAGTTATGAAAAAGTTCGACGAATGGAAAAACGGAACAGAAAAAACCGACACGGAAACAGTGGAAAAAGACACAGTTTAATAAGCATTCAAAAACAGCGGCAGGTTCTGCCGCTGTTTTATTTTTTCTCATCTTTCGTCTTGCCAACGGCTTCATTTAAGCTTAACATCTTTGCATCCAGCATAGAAATCATGCCGGAACATTCCCTTAGTTCCTGACTGATATACTCTGGCGCATTCCCCTCAAATTTATAATAAATCTTATGTTCTAAACTCGCCCAAAAATCCATCGCTATCGTCCGAATCTGTATCTCGACTTTCGTGTCTATTACCCGATCCGATAAAAAAATAGGGATTGTCACCAACATATGGTAACTCTTATAACCGCTCCTCTTTGGATGCTTAATATAATCTTTGACGGAAACAACCGTTAAATCATTCTGCCTGCCAATCATCTCCGCCATACGGTAAATATCGGAAATAAACGAGCAGACAATGCGGATGCCCGCTATGTCATTGATATATTCCGTCATATTAGATATGGTGCTTTCACATCCATGACGCTTTAATTTCTTGACGATGCTCTCTGGCGATTTAATTCTGGATTTAATATATTCAATCGGATTATACTGATGCACATGCTGAAACTCATCGTTTAAAATTTCCAATTTCGTCCCGACTTCTTTTAATGCGCTGTTATAAATCAGCATAACGGTTTTCCAACTATCTACATCTTCTCCAATCCCAAATGTTTGGGCCTGTTGATTCATTTCTTAAAACCTCCCAAATCTATATTTCAAATTCGTCCTGATTTCTATATTATAGCGCAATCCAAACGCAAATTGTCACTATTTGGAAGAATTTCACAAATTCTTAATAGTTGCCGCCGCCTCTAATCCTCCTCGATTACCTGAATTTCTAAATAATCAAACGCAATCTCCTCAATAAAACAATCCTGCGTAAACCTCGTTTTCGCATGGCGCTTAAAATCATTGACATTGACATTGAGCCAAATCGGCTTTCCTAAATCAAAGGCGCCGCACACTTCTTCTAACGCCCCAAACACTTTATGCGTCCTCGTATCGCAGGAATCGTTTTCCACTGTCATATCCCTTACCAGACGATTGCCCTTAATCTCTTTTGCCCATAACCGAAACATTTTTTTCTCTCCTTCTTTGCCTGTTCGCTTCATATGCCAAAACCGCCGCGGCAACGGCCGCATTCAATGATTCCGCGCTTCCCTCCATTGGAATGCGAATCCACTCGTCCGCTAACGCCAATGTATCTCCTTTTAGCCCGTTTCCCTCATTCCCAATTAAAAACGCGCAATTTCCCTTATAATCCGGCTCATCATACATTCTCTTACCTTGTAAACACGCCGCATAGATCGCAATTCCCTGCCGTTTTAAACTAAAAAGCATCTCATGAAAATCCTCTACGGCAAAAAAAGGCATCCGGTACACACTTCCCATCGTGGAACGGACCGTCTTTGGATGAAAAACGTCTGCCGTCGTTTTATCTGCAATGACAGCGGTAACTCCCGCCGCTTCCCCCATTCGAAGCATCGTCCCTAAATTTCCCGGATCTTGTATCCCCTCCAGCAAAAGGAAACAGGCGTTTGAATCCGAAAACATTTTCTGTAAATCCCATTTTGGCATTTCAAGAACGCCCAAAATCCCTTGGGGCGTTTTCGTATCGCTTACCGCCTGAAATACCGCATCGGAAAGCGTTTCCATCGCAAATCCCACAAATTGTTCAAGGAAACCCGTCTCCGGCGAGAAAGATTCCGCTATATAAATCTTTTTAATCCATTCTTTAGGCGCCTCTTTTAACATCTTTTTGCCTTCCACTACAAAAAGCCCCTGTTTAGCGCGTTCCTTCCCTTTTTTTCCCAATACAACTAGCTGTTTCACCTGCGCATTCGCCATACTCGTAATCATAACATCCCCCGTCCAACCAAAATATCCTATCTTATCCATTATACCAACGCGCCCTGACTTTTACAAATTAATTTTATCTCCGTTTCATTTCTACAATTTTAACTCCATTTCACTTCTGTAAGATTTCAAGAAAAATTCAATAAAACTCTACTGCCTCTTGCCTCACTTCATGCTATATCCTGGCAGGAGCGTCTTTGTTATGTATTCTTCAAACACTCAAACAAAAAGACGGAATACGAAACCCCATCGCTTCGTACTCCGCCCTTTTTCATTGCATTCGCCGAACTTTCATTTCAGCCGAATTACTTGGAAGCAGACATTTTTTCTTCCTGGCTGCGGATCATTTTACGAACCATTTCTCCGCCGATGGAGCCTGCCTGCGCAGAAGTAAGATCACCGTTGTAACCTTCCTTTAAAGGAACGCCAATTTCAGAAGCCACTTCCTGTTTGAAACGGTTTAATGCCTCTTTTGCTTCAGGTACCTCAACTCTATTTGTTCTGTTTGAACTTGCCATGGTATACACCTCCATAGTTTTTTCTCCGGCTGCGCCGGTTTTTGTTTGCGGATAAACACTGTTTTGTTTATCCTGAGAATAGTATGATCCCAAAAACAAATTTTATGTTTGGAAAGTTCCACCATGGATTTTTTTTCTAATTTATGCTATTGTGTTAGTAAATGAATAAGAAACAGGAGGTTTTCTATGAGTAAAACAGCTATTTTTATGGCAAACGGCTGTGAAGAAATCGAAGGGCTGACCGTTGTCGATTTGTTACGCCGCGCCGGACTAGACGTCACTATGGTTTCAATAAACGAAACTGCTTCCATTACCGGTTCCCATGGAATTACATTTCTGGCCGACGCCGTTTTTGATTCCGTAAACTTTGACGAATACGATGCTATCGTTTTACCGGGCGGAATGCCGGGCACATTAAATCTGGGCAAACATGAAGGCGTATGCCAGCAGATTAAAAATTTTGCATCCCATGAAAAATTAATTTGCGCAATCTGCGCTGCCCCGTCTGTGCTTGGCGCCGCCGGAATATTAGAAAAACGCCACGCCGCCTGCCATCCCGGATTTGAAGATAAATTGACCGGAGCTGTCATTTCTGAAGATCCTGTCGTTACAGACGGCAATCTCATTACCAGCCGCGGCATGGGAACCGCGATTGCATTCGGGCTCGCCATTGTCAAACATTTCAAAGGCGATGAAGCAGTCGACGATCTAAAACAAAAATTAGTCTATTCATAAGGCGGCTGCCATGGAAATTGAACGAAAATACCTAGTCTCCCGCGTTCCGGATAATTACATGGATTATCCGCATAAAATAATCGAACAGGGATATTTATGCGTCAATCCAGTCGTGCGCATCCGCAAGTCCAATGATTCTTATTACTTAACGTACAAAGGCTCTGGGCTTATGGTTCGGGAAGAATATAACCTGCCTTTAACCAAAGACGCATATTGCCATCTGCGCCAAAAAACAGACGGCAGGCTGATTACTAAGATTCGCTACCTGATCCCATATCAGGAACGCTATACGATAGAATTAGATGTCTTTACAGGCTCTCTTTCCCCTCTTATACTTGCGGAAGTGGAGTTTCCCACAACAAAAGAAGCAAAACAATTTACCCCGCCGGATTGGTTTGGGGAAGATGTGACGTTTTCCAATAAATACCATAACAGCGCATTAAGCCAAAAAAATCAGGTGGACGTTTAATATCCACCTGATTTTTTACCTTGGAAACCTGTTGCTTTCATACTGCTGCATTGTACGCACACTGCTTAAAAGCTGTTGATAACGGACGTCAACCTCTCCTTCCGGTATCACAAGATCCAGAGCGACTGCAAAATCATCTACCAGCCTGTTCGTAATTGTATTCCTCAGAGATTTTAATATCTGATACTTCCGCTCTAACGTATCCGCATCTAAAAACTCCAATAATACCGGATTCGCCTGTTCTTCTTTTGCATTCGCGTCATCGGATTCCCAGTCTTTTGAATAAGAATCCGGTATCCTGTCCACCAATTCAAAACAATACTCCCGTGACGCATCCGGACGCTCTCCACGCTCCGCCCTTTCCATAAACTTTGAAAGAGGGCGCGCATAACACGCAAAATCTCCATACAACGCCTGATACACCACCATTTGCTCCCTTGTATCCGCATTCGTCGCCATACAAAGCACCTGATAGGGTTTGTTTTTAAAATCGAGATACTTCTCCCCTGCCCTTGGGGTATGCCGTCTGTCCATTCCAAACCTTCTTTCTGTCATAAAACATAATTACAAACCAGTCATATTTTCTTATGTACATTAAGCCTTATCCAGAAAACGCATACGGTCTTTGTCTCTTTTCTTTGAGCTTGTATCATGCTCCACAACCGGCATTGCATACATCTCTTTTAAATTCGTGGCCATATTGTTCTTGCATTTCTCACAGAAACGTCCTGTCCTTATCATTGCGCCGCAAGACTCACATTCAATGCCCACAGGAGATTTTTCCGTAAAGGTCAAGCGTTCTTCACGCACCCACTGCTTAAGCTGTTTTACAGACACTTCATTGTCATCTGCAATCTGCTGCATAGTGGCTGAATCATTCTCCCTGATATAGTCCCTTACCTCAATAAATTTGTTCTCCAGCTTCTTTTTACACGCCGGGCAAATCGGCTGGCCAGACAAATAATTGAACAGCCTGCCGCAAGTTCTACAGCTTTTCACATCCATTGCACATTCCTCCTAGTCATCTTCCCTTATGACAGCCCGCCGTATCTGCGGTCCTCCTAAACAATGCCGTATGCCGATTTTGAATGCTCTTTTGGGTTACTTTATCCAAACAGCCTATACACATTGCATAGAAATCATAAATGATGAGATATATTTTATTGTACAATATTTCTTTCTGTTTTTAAAGACTTTTTCAAATTATTTTATAAATCGGTTATGGAATTTTTGCCAATTACCTAACCTCTATCCTGCCCTATGCTAATACAGCAGGCAAAAACCTCTGACATGCCTGCCTGCAAAAGTACGTCTGCGGCGGCATCTAACGTACTCCCAGTTGTATAAATATCGTCTACAAGCAAAATCCTCTGAAAGCCTGTCTTTTTGGCAGATGCAAACGCATTCCTCACATTCTGCTTCCTCTCTGCATAATTGAGCGTTTTCTGGGGCAAAGTTTCCTGCGTCCGGATCAATGCATCCGTACAAACCGGAAGCTTTAACAGGCGTCCAAGCTCTTTCGCTAAAATTTCCGACTGGTTATACCCACGCTTTCGTTTCTTTTTAGAATAGAGTGGAATTGGAAGAACCGCCTGTATCCGTTTTTGCTTTACCCAGCTTCCATATGCCTTTGCCATTTCTGCCGCATAAACGCTTCCATACTCACGCTTATTTTGATATTTAAAACGGTAAATGGATTTCTTTACTTCCGCTTCATACACCCATAGCGCTTTTCCCTGTGTAAACCTATGCGCGTGACGTTTACAGTCCGAACAAAATTCCCTCCTTGCGTTTGAAATGGGTTTTCCGCATTTCATGCAAGAAGGTTCTTTCACGACAGTAATCTTTTTTCTGCATAGCCGGCAGACGCCGTCTTTTGGCAAAGTCACTTTATCGCATACCGGACAGCGGGGCGGATAGAGTAAGTCCAGACATTTCCCGTCTATCCAATGGAAAAACCGCCTCCATGCTTTTAAATACTTTTTTAAACCCATTCCATCGTTCCTTTTCTAATTTCATCGGCAAGGCCGCAGTAACGTTTTTGCTGCTGCGTGTTTTGTATCATTTCCAGAAATGTCCTTTCGTCCCCGACAAGCGTCACGCACTTTTTCGCTCTCGTCACAGCCGTATAAATAAGATTGCGGTTCATCAGCATTTTCGGCCCGCCCAACAGCGGAATCACAACTGCCGGATATTCAGAACCTTGAGACTTATGAATCGTAATGGCATAGGCAAGCTCTAATTCTTCTAAATTTTTAAATGAATATTCCACCATTTTCGCTTCTTCAAATTCTACAGACATCGTTTCCGCAAACTCATTGATTTCCCTAATGATTCCCATATCTCCATTAAAAACGCCAAGCCCCCGTTCCACAACGATCCCATATTTACTGCGGATTTCCCATTCCAACTGATAGTTATTCTTTATCTGCATCACCTTATCGCCTTCCCTAAAGATACGGCTGCCATGCTCTTTTTCTTTTTTCTGTTCCGCTTTCGGGTTTAACCACTGCTGTAAAATCCCATTGAGCCGCATGGAACCCAAAAGGCCTTTCTTCATCGGCGTAAGGACTTGAATATCATAAGGGGAGGCATTTACATATTTCGGAAGTTTCTGCGCGACAAGCTGTAACACGACATTGACAATCGGATCAGCGGCATAGCGTTTTAAAAAGAAAAAATCCATGCTCTTATTGTCCAGTTCCACATGTTCCCCCGCATTGATTTTATGCGCATTTAAAATAATATCGCTTTTCGCCGCCTGCCTGAAAATCTTCTCAAGATTTACAACTGGAAACGCATTGGACTCAATTAAGTCTTTCAGCACGCTTCCCGGCCCTACGCTTGGAAGCTGGCTGACGTCGCCGACTAATATCAGCCTTGTCCCGCAAGCAAGCGCTTTTAACAGGGAGTGCATAAGATGAATGTCCACCATAGACATTTCATCAATAATCACAACGTCAGTTTCCAGAGGAGATTCTTCATTTCTGGCAAACCCGCCCACACCGTTTACGTTTCCCGTAAGTTCTAACATACGGTGAATCGTTCTCGCTTCATACCCCGTCGCCTCACTCATTCGTTTTGCCGCCCGTCCGGTTGGCGCGCCTAAAAATATATCCATGCCTTCCAATTCAAAATAATGGATAATGGCATTGATTGTCGTCGTTTTTCCGGTTCCCGGGCCTCCGGTAAGAATTAACAAACCATTTTTTATCGCTTCTTTTACCGCAAGGATCTGCATCTTATCCGGTTCCATTCCGCTTCGTTCTTCAATCCTTTCGATCCGCTCCTTAAACGCTTCTTCTGAAACTTCATATTTGATATTTAATTCCAAAAGCATAGCCGCTGAGGAAGCTTCCATATAGTAATAAGAAGCGCCATAAATACGGGTTCCTTTCGTCATAATTTTTTTTTCAACTGCCAAATCCATATAATGCTTGTCTATTAATGAAGTTTCAATTTGAAGCAGCTTCGCCGTCTGCGCAGTCAGCTCATCTTTCGGCAAATACGTATGCCCCTCGGCCGCCGCCAAAAGCAGGCTGTACAAAATCCCGCTTCGAATCCGAAAATCCGAATCCGGGCGGATTCCCGCTTTTGCCGCAATCTCATCTGCAATTTTAAACCCCACGCCCTGTAAATCTTCCGCTAACTGATAGGGATTTTCCTTAATAATCCGATAGACTTCCTGCCCGTAGTTCCGATAAATCTTCATCGCCAGATTCAAAGAAATCCCATATTTTTGAAGAAAAATCATCGCGTGGCGCATATCTCTTTTTTCCGCTGTCTGACTGGAAATCTCCATTGCTTTCGTCATGCTGATGCCTTTTATTTCTGCAAGGCGCTCCGGTTCTTCTTCAATGATCCGAAATGTGTCCTTCCCAAAACGTTTGACAATCCTCGCCGCCAATGCAAGCCCGATTCCTTTTATCGCGCCCGAACCAAGATACCGTTCCATAGAAGCTTCATCTTCCGGCTCACATTCTTCCATCTGGCGGATAGAAAACTGTTTGCCGTAAGTCGGATGCTTTGTATATTCACCGGACGCCTTGATATATTCCCCTTCGCTAATTACCGCAAAAGAACCGACGCAAGTAATTTCTTTTCCCTCGCATTCCATCTCAAAAACCGTATATCCATTTTCGGGATTCCGAAAAATAATATGGCTTATGCAGCCTTTGACTGTCTCCAATTTCTTTTCCTCCAAAAACGTCCGATAGAATAAAAATATTGGATGCATTCACATCCAATATTTTCCGTTCCTATGAATAATTCCGTTTCATTTGTTCATACATCTGCTGCGCCAAACCTAAATTCTGCTGTTCACAAATATTTTCCGCAAGAGTCTGAATCATTTCTTCCTTGTAGAAATCCCGTAACTGTGACATGGAAGCATCCTCATCTTCTTCATTTTTTGGAATGGTCTTTTCCACTTCTTTCATCACCTGTTCCACAAAATAAGCTTCAAATTCCTTGCAGACTTCCTTTAATTTTTCATCGGAGGCCGAAGTGAGATCTCCTCCAAGTTTATTTTGTAACGCATTGCTTCTGCTGTCAGCCGCCGACTTGCCCGTCTGATCCACAAGCCCCGCTATGCCGTCTATTCCAATACTCATCTGTCTCCTCCCGTCCAAAACCACTCACCGGCTAAAATTACCGCCTCAGATTATTTGCCTGCTGAAGCATATCGTCCGATGCCTGAATTGCCTTCGAGTTTAATTCATATGCCCTTTGAGCAATAATCAGATTTACCATCTCATCTGCAACCTGAACATTGGATCCTTCCAGATAATTCTGGCGCACATTGCTTCTCGTCAGGCCGTTTGTCGTCAATTCATTCATCGCCTCACCGGAAGCCGCCGTCTCAGCCAAAAGGCTTCTTGAGAGTTTCTGAAGCCCTGCCGGATTCGTAAACTGATATAGCCCAATCGTCTGATTCATTGCCGTATATGTACCGTCCGCTCCCACATAACCTACAACGCCGTCACTCGTAATCCGCATATTCGCGCTTGTCACGCCATTCGGGACTACGATAGGATTCCCTGTGGAGTCTAAAACCGGATAGCCGTCCGTATTGCATAAGGTCGTCCCTGTCGGGCCAATCGCCCAGAAGAAACAGCCGTTTCGCGTATAGTATACATTGCCATCATCTCCACGGACGGAAAAGAACCCATCGCCTTCAATGGCAAAATCCGTATCGTTTTCACTTGCCTGCATTGCGCCCTGTGTATAAAATGTGCTTGTCGACGCCACACGCGTCCCCAAACCCACCTGCGCCGGAATCGGTTTATTCTCTCCGTTTGCCGTCGTCGTCCTCGTCTGGAGATTCTGGTAGAGCAAAGACTTAAACTCTGTCCGCTGTGATTTATATCCAGTCGTATTTACATTTGCAAGATTGTGGGAAATCGTATCTACATTTGTCTGCTGCGCAATCATACCTGATGCCGCAGACCAGAGTGATCTCATCATAATGGATTAACCTCCTATACCTGTCCTACTGTGTTTACCGCTTTATCCAAAGAGCCGTCAATCGTCGTTATAATTTTCTGGTTCGCTTCATATGCCCTTGTGATTGTAATCATGCTTACCATCTCAGAAACAATGTTGACATTTGACATCTCAAGGCATCCCTGTTCCACTCTTGCATTGGAATCAATCCGCTGCCCTCCCTGAACCATATCGTATAAATTCTCACCATATTTTTCCAGATAATTGTAATCGGCAAAATCCACAACGCCTATCTGCCCAACTTGGACGTTATCCTGAAAGATCGTCCCGTCCGCTTCAATCCTGACGTCCTGATTCGGGTCCACCCTGACGTAATTCGCCTGTCCGCCAGCTCCGTTTCTCGCCCCATTTGCGTTTAAGACATAATCTCCGTCTTTCGTCATCAGATAACCATTCCTGTCAACGGTAAAATTGCCGTCTCTGGTATATTTGACGGAAGTCTGTCCATTCTTGCTCCGAAATTCCACTGCAAAAAAACCATTGCCGTCCAATGCAACGTCATATGTGTTATCCGTCACATAAAAAGAACCCTGTGTGTAATCCCGGTACGTCTCGCCGACTTTTACGCCTAAATTCACGTCGCCAAGCCGCTTTGCGTACATAATTTCCGAAGTGTCTTTAATCTTAACGGCAAGCTGGTCGTCAAACGACTGATTCACTGTGCCTTCTTTCTTATATCCGGTCGTGCTGGCATTGGCAAGATTGTTCGTCATCACGTCCATGCGGCGCTGTTCCTCTACCATTCCGGTATAAGCGGTATATAACCCTTTAACCATTTACAGTTCTCCTTCCTGTCTGCTTCATCCCTGAACTGTGTTTCATCCTTGAATGCCCAAAAATAGTTTATAGTATATTATCGGCAATCTTTTACCGATAGTTTAGTCATCATCTCTTTTTCCAGCCAAAAATTCTACAAATTTGCCCGTACCGATTGCCACGCAGGTCATCGGCTGTTCTGCGGTAATGGTGCTAATGCCCGTCCTGTCCTCTAACAGTTCTTCTAAGCCTCTAAGCAAGGCTCCGCCTCCGGTCAGTACAATTCCACGGTCTGCAACGTCCGCCGCTAATTCCGGCGGGGTTTTTTCCAATACGCTGTGAACCGCTTCCACAATCTGCAAAGTAGGCTCGCGCAGCGCATCCTCCGTCTCCTCTGATGACACGGAAACCGTCTTTGGAAGCCCTGTCACAAGATTCCGCCCACGCACGTCCATTGTTTCATTGTGCCCGTTTGGAAAACAGGAGCCAATTTTTATTTTAATGTCTTCCGCGGTTCTTTCCCCAATTAAAAGGTTATGTTTTTTCCTCATATAACGCACAATCGCTTCGTCAAAATCATCTCCTGCAATTTTAATTGACGTGCTGACAACAGAGCCTCCAAGCGAAATAACGGCAATATCCGCCGTGCCGCCCCCAATGTCCACAATCATATTCCCACAAGGCCTCGCTATGTCAATGCCTGCTCCAATCGCCGCCGCAATCGGCTCCTCGATAATCATAACTTCCCTTGCGCCTGCATTGTACGTCGCATCTTCCACCGCCTTTTTCTCCACTTCCGTCACGCCGCTTGGCACGCAGACGCTAATTCTGGGCTTCCTGAAGTTCTTTTTGCCGATTGCTTTTTGAATAAAGTATTTTATCATTTTTTCCGTAACGGTATAATCTGAAATAACGCCCTGCCGCAATGGCCGTACCGCCACAATATTCCCCGGCGTCCTGCCTAACATCAGGCGCGCTTCTTCGCCAATCGCTTTAATTTTATTTGTATCTCTGTCAAACGCAACTACCGATGGTTCTTTTAACACAACCCCTTTGCCTTTAATATATACCAAAATACTTGCTGTACCTAAATCAATCCCTATATCTGTTGAAACCATTAAAATGTTCCCCTTTCATCCTTCTGCAATTTATTCTGAACACATACTGTGAGTTTAATCTTATTTTTGCATATATATTCTTATTATATACAAATGCTTCCATTTTTCAAATAATTTTTTTCTAAAATACGTAAAAACTTGCGAAATTAAGAATTTCTCAAGAAGTTATGGAGAATTAATGAATAAATGCAAGATGAAAATTTTCTTCCTTTTTCTTATTTCCGATACCGGTTTAAGCAGGCAAAAATTTCCTGCCTTCTTGGAAGCGCAAGCCCCGTCGGAAGATACCTTCCTCCATAAATCCCTTCCATGCCTTTTTTCTCAAGCGTCTCACTGATATAATCCACCAGCTCCACAAGCGTCTTCTTGGCAAGCGCCGGATTTAACAGTATAAATTTCACAATCGCCCCAAGCATAACCACCTGTTCCGTATCTGCTATCTGCTCAACATAACGCAAGTCAATCGTCTCCCGATCAATCGAAACGGCGTCCGTCCCCATTGTTTTCACTTTCATTCTGTCACGGTCCTTTCCCCCGTTTTTCTGGGAAAAAAGCATCCGCTGAAAGTCCGGTTTTACAGCCGCCTGAAGCGGGACGTTTCCAAGCGGAAATTGCGCCGCTTCCTGTTTTGCAAAATCCGTCACGTCTACTGGGGCATACTGGTTCATCTGAATGACTGTATCTGCCTTATGGAAGTAAGATCCACAACTTCCCGCCACTAAAATCGTTGAAATCCCAAATTGCCCATACAGCTCCTTTACGCGGTCAATAAACGGCGTAATCGGCTCAGAATCCCGATGCACCACCCGTTGCATTAAGTCGTCACGGATCATAAAATTCGTAGCCGACGTGTCCTCATCAATTAAAAACACCTCCGCGCCCGCTTCCATCGCTTCCACCATATTCGCCGCCTGAGACGTGCTCCCGCTCGCATCCTCCGTCGAAAACGCTTTCGTATCCTTTCCATTCGGCAATGTCCCGATAAACATTGAAATATCCGTCTTTTTCACGCTTCGCCCGTCCTCTGCCCGGATTTTCACCGCCGTGTCATTTGTCACCACATATTCTCGCCCATCTCCGGAAATATGATTATACACGCCGGCTTCTAAGGCTTTTAATAACGTAGATTTTCCATGATATCCGCCCCCGACGACAAGCGTAATGCCCTGACGAATCCCCATGCCTAAAATTTCCCCTTTATGCGGAAGCTTCATAGAAACTTCCATCGTCGGCGGAGCCATAAACTTCACCGCCCCTTTCATCGGCTTATCCGACACTCCCGACGCCCGCGGCAGTATTGCGCCATTTGCTACAAACGCCGCTAAATTCCGTTTCTTCAACTCCTCACGGATAAACTGCTGGTCATCTGCCAAGGCAATCACGCTATCCACCTGTTTTTTCTGATACGCCTTGGCAAACAAAGCCCCTTCCACACATTCCGGCAAAAACCGGAATAATATCTTTTCCAGCTCCCTTGAATTAACCGTCCTTCCATTTGCCGGAAAACCAATTTCCAGCCGGAACACAATCTCCCCATTTTTACCGTTTATCTGGCAGGCGCTCCGTTCCAAAACTTTCTGGGACGGACGGCTGACAGCAATCATTCCGCTTTTTCCCGACCCCTTCGCCTGAAAAGAAAAGGAACCCGCCTTTTCATAAAAACGCCTAATCAGCATATCTTGAATGGCCGCCTTCCTCCACGCATTGCAATAGCATTCTTCTGAAAATCCCGACTTATCGCCGCTGACAGCCACACTTACCTTTGAAGGCGCGGCAAACGGATCTCCCTGAACATGATCAATCGACAGCGTATACTTCTGAAACTGATACCTGCCCGCCGTATCCTTATAAGCCGGATACCCCCTGCGGTCTATCCTTCCCAAAAGTTCCCTTAAATCTTCTGCTCTTTTCATAACTTCCATTTCCTTTCTATTCATAAAACAATTCCATTAAATAACCATATTTCTCACTCTCTGCGGATTTCTGACAACAGCTCCTGTTTTCTGCTCCCAATTAAAAGCTGCCTGTTATACACCAGATACCGCTCACAAACATTCTCAGACAAAAACGCCGCCGCTTCCCTGCTGACTGAAAGCTCCGTAACAAACACCACCAGTTCTTCCCCCTGTCCAAACGCTTCTTCCATAAAATCAAACGCATACTCTAACGCCTGCGCCGCTTGCGTTTCTGCCTGTATCAGTTTCCCTTTCTGCCCTTCAAAACAGTTTCTTGCAAAGTCAAACGCCTCTTTTTCAGACAGATTTTCCTGCGTTGGTTTTCCTTTTTTTAACAGGGAAATCAAACGTTTTTTCAGGAACCGCCCTTCCCTGTCCAAAAATCCCTCCCGATCTTCTTTCTGAAATGTCTCCTCTATTTTGCAAAGACGGGATTCATATTCCAAAAGCGGCTCGCCACCCTGCTGCATACCCACACGGTAAGACTTTAAAAAATCAAAAAAGCCGTCGGTCAGACGCCGCTCCAAAAAAACAGCCCGAAAATATGCCGCCAGACCGTCCAAAAGCAGATTTACCACACTTAGGCGCTCGTCAAACGCTGCGCCTTTAATCCTTACAAACACAGAAGGTTTGACTTTCCCTCTAAGGATTTCCCCAATTCCATAATCGTCTTGATATTTCCGGTACAAATCCAGATAAGCCGCAACGTCCTCCGCCACCTCTCTGTGATGCAGATATTCATAGACAACTTCATCTGATACCGGTAATTGTTTTTCTTCATACGCATATAAAAGATGGGAAAAATCCTCCCACCCCCTTGCCGTCACATATTGTATCCCGTCCACGTCCGCTTCCACACGGTAAAAATTATTCTGCCGGATTTCTAAATAACTCATCAGCGCGCCATGTATCTTCCTGCTTTTCGCATATTCTTTCCAAACGCGGTAATCCGCTTCCACCGTAATGCAGCGCGCGCGATCTAATGTCGCCATATCAAATTCACGCACCGATTTATTATACTCCGGCGGATTGCCCGCCGCTATAATCAGCCACCCTTCCGGAACCGCTTGGTTCCCAAATGTTTTGCGCTGCAAAAACTGAAGCATGGTCGGCGCAAGCGTTTCCGAAACGCAGTTGATTTCATCAATAAATAAAATCCCTTCCTTTAGCCCTGTGTCTTCCATATACTGATAAATGCTTGCAAGAATTTCGCTCATCGTATATTCCGTAACAGAAAAATCCTTCCCCTGAAAGGTCTTTTCACGGATATACGGAAGCCCGACGGCGCTCTGCCGCGTATGATGCGTAATCGTATAGGAAACAAGCCCAATTCTGCATTCTTTTGCCACCTGTTCCATAATCTGCGTTTTCCCAATCCCCGGCGGGCCGATTAAAAAAACGGGACGCTGACGGATACGGGGAATCCGGTATTCCCCCAGCTCATCTTTTGCTAAATAAGCGTCTGCTGTATGTTTCAATTCTTCTTTTGCCTCTTTAATGTTCATTCAGAAATTCCTCCATATTTAATTTCAGACGCATTGCCCATGGCGGCGCCGCCGCGTCGTCATACTCGTCTAAATACAAAAACGCCGTCCGGTATTTTGGTTTCGTTTTCGGATAAATTCCCTTTCCGTCCGTAAAATACAATAACCCGTCCGGCAGCCTGCCTGCTCCTTTGGCCGCCAGCTCATTGATATATGCAAACGCCGGACAAAAATTTGTTCCGCCGCCGCCTGTAATCTGCATTGTTTCCATCCACTGCGCCAGTTCTTTTTGGTTATGGACCGTATCGTCCGTCCTGACTTTATCGTCACATTGCAGAATCCGTATCGTAAAACGGCCAGAAAAACTATGGCTCTCTGTCAATATGGAATACGTTTCTTTCAAAAACCCTTCCACTAACGCTCCGCTTGTCGAATCGCTTGTATCAATCACAACGACAAATTCCCGAATCTTATGCGTCTCTTTTGTCTCTAACGGCTCCACGAACGGAAGGTTCCCATATAAACGAAGTCCGTAAGAATAGCTGCCCAAATCAAATTCATCTAAGTCCAACTGCGTTTCCTCCAAAAGAACGGCAAATTTCCGGAGAAACTTGCGATAACTTCTCCTCTGGGCGCCTGCCCGTATCTGCGCAGAAAATACTTTTTCTCCATCGCCGGCGTCCTCTCCTTTCCGTTTTTTCTCCAAAGACGTCTGACGCGCGATTTTATCCCAATTTTTCCTTGCTTCTATCACACATGGCGTCTGCATTTCGTTTTCTTTTGGCCAAAACCTGTGATCGTCCGTATAAAATTCCTTTTTTAACGCTTCTATTTTTTCTTGGCTGCAGGTTTGAAGAAAACGGTATACAGTGGCGGCGGAAACTGCTGTATTTTGGGATTTTAAACTGTTGTAAACATCAAGCCTAAGCCAGCTTAACGCGCGTTTCACGCTTTCTTTTTCCAATGAATCAATCGTAAATTCCACCGCAATGTCACACGCAAGATAAAACAGGCTTAAGTTGCGGCCGCCTGTCTGCCAAAGATGGCGGAACAGGCAGTGAAGCGCGCTGTGCAAATACACGCGGTTTAAAAATCTGCTGTTTTTCTCAAAAATCCGAAGCGTCGGCTCCTCAGAAAAAAACAGGCATACGCCATTTGACGCAAGGGTCAAAAGCCCGTCTGCCCTGCGGTATGCAAACGCCGACAATGCCGGCTCCATAAAACGTAAATCCAGATAAAGCTCATGCCGTACAAATGTCAGGATTTTTTTTGACATTTCTTCTTCCCATTCTGTCTGCGTCTGTTTATGCGCCATCACTCTGCCTCCCAACCGCGTGTACAAAACTCATTCCATGGAATTTGCCCAAACATCAAATGCCGCCTGCCTAATCTAAGTCAAATTCGTACCTGTTTTTCTTTGTCTCCCGTTTCCTTGCCGCCATTTGCAAAATATATGCCGCGCCCTGCGTCCAGCCTGTTTCTGCGGCAAGAAGCGCGCATTCCGATAACGCCGCCAAAGAAAGCAATTCTTCTTCCAATAGAAATTGTATCGTATCCAAAGATTTTTCCCTAACCAGACGCGCCGCAATTCCTCCTATATGCTCTTTGACATATTCCCGATACCTGTTTTTGCATTTCTCCTGTAATCCACACGGATACCTCAGCCGCCCAAGCGCCATCTGCCCTAAAACGCGTTCTGTCTCCTCCACGCAGGCCTGAGGAAATATGGCGTCGTATCCGTCAAAATCCACACAGCCGTCCTTGATGCGCTGTCTCGCCCGAAAGCCTTCCCCGCGGATCTGCCTGCCAAACAAATGCGCCGGAGCTATCTCATCATACGTTTCATAATATTCAGGATAAAACAAAAGAGCCTGCGTCTTGTCTTGCGTAAGAAACTTCACGCTTATATCCGAAGAAATCCGGCTTAAAATCTGCCGTATCCCGCTTTCCTCAAAAGCCCCACAGCGAAGCTCCAACGAATGAAACGAAATCGTATTCATAAACGCATCGCTTCCAATTTCCCGCAAAGCCAGACCCATCTGTATTTTTCGCAAGTTTTTACAATTATAGAATGCGTAACCGCCTATTTTTTTCACTGAATCCGGAAAAATCACTTCCTCCACTGCCGTCCCGCATAATTCCTTTAAAAAGAAAACTTCCTGTTTTTCCCCCACGATCGTCTCTTTAATTTTAGGGGGCGGTGGCATATGCGGATTTTTTGCAAAACAATACGGAGCGACTTCCACTAGGGGACGCCCCGCAATCTGTGACGGCAGGCATATCTGCGGAGAAGCTCCATACAAACGATACAGACACGCCCCGCCGTTCTCCCGCTCCTGCCAAAGCATACGGCAAGCCTGAATGTGTTCCATACAAAACCCCTCCCGTTCTGTCAACCTTCCTGCCGCAGATGACGGCATAAAACAACATCACCTGAAAGCCAACTGGCATTTGATCCTCTTATTACACAAAATAATACCATTTACGCCTTCATTTTGCAAATAAATCTCATGCGGATAACAACAATCCTTCCATTTCACCAAACATGACTGGCCAAAAGCGCTGATGCGAAACCTTCGATTGCCGCTGGAAAGAACATTACATTTTACCTCCTGTATTTTAAAACTTGTAACCATAGAAAAAGACCGCTGCAAAATACCGCTTATCAACAAACTATGGACAAGGCCTATCCGGTTTCATTCCATATCCTGTATACAGCGTATATTTTGCAACAGCCCTAAACATTCTGTTTATCCCTTTCTCACCCGCACTGTCACTACAAACAAATCCGCATTCGTCTCAAGGCAAAACTCACCGCCGCAAGCTTCCGTAAAACTTTTCGCTATTGAAAGCCCTAACCCGCTTCCTCCATCGGTGCGGCTTTTATCCCCACGGAAAAACCGTTCTGTAAAATCCAAACCATGCAACAGCTCATGGCTGGACGTATTTTTCACACAGGCCGCCGCAAATTCCCCTTCTTCTTTCAGTGTCAAGTATACCCGTGATCCGGCCAATGAATACTTTACCGCATTTCCGATGATATTTTGGAACACGCGGTACATTCGCTGTCCATCTGCCTGAACCATTACCGGATCATTTGGAATCTCCGTTTTTATTGTAACCGGACTTTTATTGATCACCTCGTCCATATCCGCAAGCGTCTGATACAGAAGTTTCCCTAGATCCAATTTCTCCATATTTACCTCAAGTTGTCCGCCCGCAGCCTGACTGACTGTAAACACGTCCTGAACCATATTTTTCAGCCGATCTGATTTTTCATCTAAAATACGGATATAATCCGCAATATGTTCTGCAAGCCCCTCCTCCTGCTTCAATAACTGAATGTAACTGATAAGAGAGGTTAAAGGCGTTTTAATGTCATGGGACACATTTGCGATTAACTCCACTTTCATGCGCTCACTTCGAATCCGTTCTTCGACTGCGGTTTCCAATCCCAAACTAATTTCGTCAAGGTCTTCTGCCATCTTACGGATATCGGAATCTTCCTCAAATGCCGAAGGCGTATACGATCCCTGACGGATGCCTGAAATGCGTTCTGACAAAAGATCCAAATCTGCCGCCATCTGTTTACATTTCTTCAAATACCGGCATTCCGCTAACAAAAGCGCAACCGCTAACGCAGTTCCTGCAAACAGCGGCAATGTTATCCAAATGTTTCCCCCTGCCGTGTCGATCCACCCGCCGGAATCCACATATTGGATCGGACAGCCAAAGATCAAAGTCCAAAGAAACAAGGCGAACAGCAGCAAGCATAAAGCCAAAGTCAAATAGAAACAGACATATGTCCGCTTTACCAAACGTCTGGCAAAAGGCATCTGTAAAGATTTTACTTCTAAAAGCGCGGCTGTTTTTCCTATCCAGCCGTTTTTATAACTGCCTTTATTATAACGCAAATCACAAATAAAGATATGCCATGCCCAAAAGACAGACAGCGCAAATGCAATATTTCCCTGCATTCTGGAAAACAGCCATTCTGCCATGGAAAAAACATATGTTTTATACGAAATGCCGCCCAATTCTAATTCCGCCGCCATTTCTTGCGCATAAAACCCAAGTTCCTCATTCCGCCCAAAACAAATTACACAACAGCCAACTGTCACAAATAGAAAAAGAAGCGCTTTCCACTCAAACCAAATGCGTCTTGTATAGTTTGCAATAAACTTTCCGGCTTCCCGTTTTTCTTTTTTCTTAATCAAATAAAAGAAAAGCAAAACCATTCCTGCAACGCTATACGCAATGCCTTCCATAAACTGTTTCCTTGCGCTTAAAAATTCTTGGAACAACGCATACGTTTCATTGTTGGACGCCCAGCCGTCTTCCCAATAAATGTTTGCTGTATATAAAAGCGGTTCTTTTGCCGCAAACAGGATTATCTCTGCCTCTTTCCATTTTTCTTTTACAGGAAGATTCGTATAGCCCGGAATTTTCCAGTCGTTTTCTTCATGGTAAATGCCATCTCCGTAAATATCCACCTCTCTCCCGCCTTTTAAAACTTTCGCTTTTTCGCCGTCAAACTGAAGCGCAAAATTATAGCCCGAAGGAAGTTTGTCTAACCCTCCCTCCCACTCATTTTCATCCATATTCGAATAAAGCTCTTTTCCCTGATAAGAAATGCAGTACAAAAGGTTTTTGTCGTCTTTTATGTTGTTATGGTAATTTTTTGCGATCTTCTCTTTCTCTGTCTTAGACAGCCCGTTCTCCTCCACATTCTGCGTTTGACGGTCGGATATGCCCCCTTCATAAACTGCCTCGTTTTCTTCGGCCTCGGCAAAATATTCTAACATCCCCGTTTCCTGATAGCCCGAATATACCGTATCCTGATATACAAAATTCCCGTACCCGCCGACATAATCTCCACAAGCCATGTACAAAAAATCTTCCAGACGGCAAGAAATATATCTGGCAAAAGAAGCGCTATTTTGAAAATCCCCATCTACCAGTTCTAAAAACGATATATCCCACGTCCCATACGGCGCCCCGGCGCCTAGAAGTTTTATTACGCCGGAAATTGCCATGCTCACGCCTAACGCATATGCAAGTATTCTTATTTTATTTAATTTTTTCCATTTTGTAGCCAATTCCCCACACCACCTTTAAGTATTCCGGCTCTTTTGGATTCAGCTCGATTTTTTCACGAATGCGGCGGATATGCACCATGACAGTATTTTCTGAAACCACTTTCTGCTCGTCCCAGACACGTTCATAAATCTCCTCTGCTGGAAAAATGCGTCCCGCATTCCGAATCAGAAGCTCTACGATTTTCGTTTCCGTTGCAGTTAAACGAACCGGTTCCCCGTCTGCATAGAGCATCCGCTCGTCCGTATGGTAACAAAGCCGCCCGTTTGAAATGCGGTTATTTGCCGTTGCATGAATATCCCCAAGGCTGGTATATCTGCGTAAATGGCTTTTCACCCTTGCCGCAAGCTCTGCGGGATTATAAGGTTTTGCCACATAGTCGTCTGCGCCCATGGAAAGCCCTAATACTTTGTCGGTTTCTTCACTCTTTGCGCTTAAGACTATAATCGGGATATTTTGCTTCTGGCGAATCCTCATAACGGCGGATAACCCGTCCAGCTTTGGCATCATTACGTCAATAATGACTAAATGCGTGGAATTTTGCATAAGCAGATCTAACGCTTCCATTCCGTCATATGCTTTTAATATCCTATATCCCTCCTTTTCCAGCAAAATCGCGATCGCCTTTACAATCTCCCTATCATCGTCCGCCACTAAAATACATTCGTTTGCCATCGCCTGTCCTCCTTTTCGCCTAATCCTATCTTAAAATAGATTCCTTACAAATCATTCAGGGAATTTCTTACAATTTTCTTACAAACCGAATCTGTCCAAATCCCGCGTCTATAAATCTAAAATCCCCCGAAAGCGCAGTTCCCGCTTTCGGAGGATTCATCATCGTATAAAAATCTATTGCGGTTTGCCCTATGCTTCCGTAGAATGCTCCACGCGATGCATGGAAAACCGATCCATTTCATAATGATCCAGATTGCCTGTAATCGTCCGCGCATCCGCTTTGCCAATTAACGTATCACGGTCTTTCTTTGCCTGAAGCTGGTTTTTAAATGCGCTTGGGCCTCCAACGCATCCGCCGACGCAGGCCATGCCTTCAATAAAATCATCTGGCAGTTTTCCGGCTTTTAACAACAGCAATGCTTTCTTACATTCTGCAGAACCGTTTGCTTTGCAGACTTTTGGATTGCAGTCATAATCTTTTTCTTTCATATATTCCAATACAGAAGCAGTCACGCCGCCGGAATTGCCGAAGCGTTTTCCAAATGTGGAAGATTCCTGATAGTCATTGTCTGACGGCTGTAATTCTACGCCTTTTGCTTTCATAATGGCGCGGACTTCACTATAGGTCAGGACAAAATCAACATTTCCTTCTATTTTATGCTCGTTGGCTTCGGATTTCTTTGCAATGCAAGGCCCGATAAATACAGTAACCGCTCCCGGTTCTTTTGCCTTAATCATACGGGACACTGCGCACATCGGGGAAACTGCCGTGGAAATCTTATCTTCCAATTCCGGATAGTGCTTACGAATCATATTGACAAATCCCGGACAACAGGAAGTCGTTTTTTTCTCGCCTTTTTGATACGCCTCATACCATTCTTCCGCTTCCGCCATTGTCGTCATATCGCCGCCAAGCCCTGCTTCCACTAAATCTTTAAATCCAAGCAGACGCATAGCGTTACGCCAACTGTGCATCGTAATCTCTGTCCCAAACTGCCCTTCCGTCGCCGGAGCCAAAATTGCATAAACAGGCTTATCTGATTTTAGGGCTTCAATTACATCTACAATAAACGTTTTAGAGCCAATTGCGCCAAATGGGCATTTATGTATGCAAAGCCCGCATCGAATGCACTTCTTCTCGTCTATTACCGAGATTCCATTCTCATCGTTTGTAATAGCATTGACGGGACAACTGAATTTACAGGGACGCTTCAAGTCTGCAATCGCATGGTATGGACAGGCTTTCGCGCATTTCCCACATTCTTTACATTTGGACGGGTCAATGTGGGAACGGTTATTCCCAATGGAAATCGCCTCAAAATTACATGCGTTGATACATGCTTTCCCGATACAGTTCTGGCAGTTGTCCGTTACGACATAACGGGAAATTGGGCAGTCTTCACAGGCAGAGCTGATTACCTGAATAATATTGCCGTCATCTACCGGACCTGGCGCCTTGCCTTCCGCCAAGCGGATTCTCTGACGGATAATTTCCCTTTCTTTATAAATACAGCATCGAAACTGCGGGAGAGGGCCCGGAATCAGCTTATTCGGGATATGATCCCTTTCTTCTGCCAAAGTCCCTTCTAACGCCAGTTTCGCCACTTCATACAACACCTCATGTTTAATTTTAATTACGTTCTCATCCGCGTACATTCCATTCTCTCCTTTTTCTTTTTATTTTATAATATTGTGAACTTTTTATCAACAGGAATTGTCAGGATTCTACAGCCAATAACGATATATTTTGTAAATATCCCGCATCCCCTCAAATTGGAAACCGCATTTTTCAGCCACACGCGCTGACGGGGCGTTGGCGCTTCGGATTGCAAGGGTTGCGCTTTCGCAGAAAGGGCATTCATACAGCCAGTCTAAAAATCCGGTAAGGGCTTCTGTCATATATCCGCAATTCCTGTATTCCCTTGCAATGGCATAGCCGATTTCCACGCTGCCTTTTAAGTCCGGAAGGCTTTTTGTCCCAATCAGCCCAATGCCTGCGCCGCTTGTTTTTTCCGTTGCAAGCCAATACGTCAGCCATGGGTGGGCTTCGATGGGAGCTTTTCCCATTCGTTCTATTTTATGCGCAATCGCGGACTTTATCACTTCGGATAGGACAGATTTTACGGCGGTTGTTTGGTTGTCTTTTTGTAAGCGCCTCATTTCTTCTATGGAAAGCGGACATATGTCCAGACGGTCGCATTCGATTCGGTTCTTCATAATTTGATTATAACAGAGCATAAAACTTCCTGCAAGCGGTAACAAGAAACGTATATTTAGGCAAAAAAAAGCCGCTGTACCGCCGGCTTCCCAACCGTCGGTAACAGCAGCCCTTTTAAAGGGGAGAGTTTATGAAAAAGTTTGTATCACATCTGTGATAAGATTAATATAGCAGATAAATTTGAACAAATCTTGTCTTTGAGATGAAAGAATCATAAAAATTATAAAAAATGTATAACCAAATGTGAAGATCTGGTTCAGGCTTTCTTTTTTACTTTTTTATAGCTGTTAATATCATACTTATTTTCATAAAATTCAAACTGCTCGGAATAGTTGGCATTTTTTAAACCTTTCACGCTTCTTAAATATTCGTGCGTGTCAAACTCCTCCGCTTCTAACTCTATCATGGCCACCGCAATGTTGGAGCAATGGGCGGCAATCCTCTCTAAGTTATTTAATAAATCGTTAAAGGCAAAGCCCTGCTTTAGTTTACATTCTCCATTTCTAAGACGTGTAATATGGCGGAGTTTTAACTCGTCGCATAAAATGGCGATCAGCTCACGCAAAGGCTCCACTTTTACCGCGCTCTCTAAATTGTCTTCGCAAAACGCATATACCGTCAGATCCATAATTTCCTGAAGGGCGTTTTCCAACACTTCCAGTTCGTACTGGGCATCTTCAGAAAAAGAGATTTTTTTCTCGTAAAGCTCCTGAGCCACTTGTGACACGTTGACCGCATGGTCGCCTAAACGCTCAAAATCACTGATGGTATGTAAAAATTTAGAAAGCTGCATACTCTGTACGACGCTCATTTCTTTTCCGGTAAGCTGCATTAAATATGCGCCAAGACGATCTTCATATTTATCAATTAAGTTTTCTTTTTCCTGAATTTTCTGATATTTTTCCTGCGAATAGTGTTCCATTAAGGAAAAAGCCCGAAAAATATTTTTCCTTGCTTTTTTCGCCATGCCGTTCATGGCTTTATGGCTCTGGTTAATCGCAATGGCGGGATATGCAAGGAAGCGTTCTTCTAACAGCTCAAAATCCGCAAGTTCTTCCTGTTCTTCTTCGGAATCCTTTACCAGCCAGAACACAAAACGCTCAATCCATTTGATAAACGGCATAAGCACAAGTATCGTCGCTGTACGGAATACCGTATTTAAAAGGGCAATCTGCACAGCTCCCATTTTTATATCCATAAAACTGAAATGGACGGCCGCATGTATGGAATAAAAGGCGACTGACCAGAATATCATGCCGAACAAGTCATTTAACAGGTAGATAAGGGCAGTGCGTCTGCCATTGTTATTTGTGCCGATGGCGGACAATAGAACCGGACACGCCGCGCCGACGCCGATTCCCATAATGACAGGAAGGGCAGTGGCAAAACTGATGGTTCCCGTCACAGACAATGCCTGTAAGATTCCTACGGACGCGGATGCGCTTTGAAGGACTGCCGTAATTAAAATTCCAATTAAGATTCCCATTGCCGGATTGGAAAACATCGTCAGCCCGTTAATAAAACGCGGATTTTCTTTTAATACTGCGACGGAACTGCTCATAGTCTGCATACCCGTCATTAAAATAGAAAACCCTAACATGATTTCGCCGACATTCCGGTAGGCTGCTTTTTTGATAAACATTTTAAATATAATGCCAATGATTGCGACGATTGCGGAAATGGTCGCCGTGGATAACAACTGGGCAATGCCTTCTGATCCTTCCACATAGGACAGGCAGAGAATCCAGCCTGTTATGCTTGTGCCGATGTTTGCGCCCATAATGATTCCGATTGCCTGCGAAACTTTCATCATGCCGGAGTTTACAAATCCTACCACCATCACTGTCGTAGCAGAAGATGACTGGATAATTGCCGTAACCCCCGCCCCTAAAAGTATTCCTTTGAGCGGCGTGTTTGTCAGACGGTATAAAACCGGCTCTAATTTATTTCCCGCTACCCGCTTTAGGCCGTCCCCCATCAGTGACATTCCAAACAAAAACAGCGCTACGCCGCTCAAAAGCAATAAAATCGATGTAATTCCCATATTTGTTTTCCTCATCATTGGTATTTTTTGGCGTTCCCAAGATACGATTGTTATTATACATAGATGAATGAAGAATTACAAGCATATTTTTCGGAATGAAGCGTTTAGAAACGTGGCGTTACTTTTATATGGACAGTATCGCCTGTCTGTTTTTTGATTTTTGCCCTAATCTCCTTCCGGATTCCAATGATATAACAAATGGAGCCGTCCGGATTTTTCACTCCCATATTCACCACGCTCCCATCGTAAGGCTCTCCATCAAATTCCACATGGACTTTTACGCGTCCCGCCTGAAATTCTTCCCTCACGTCATAGGGGAATTTTACATAGGCGCCGCCTTTTTGGCTTGCTTCATAAATTTCCGAATCATATTCGTAGATTTTTTCCTGCATCTTTTTCCTCCCTATCCTATTCAGATAATGCCAGAACCGCCGCCAGGTTGCCGCGTCTGCCACAAGATGCGCGGTGGGAAAACAATAACTTCGGATTACAGCAGGTGCAGACATTCGTCACTGCTAAATGCGCGGGGAGGATACCGGCTTCTATTAATATTATTTCGTTGGCTTTCCATAAATTAAGCAAATATGCCCCGTTTTCTTTTTTGGTAAAAATTTCACGTTCCCGCCCGCCAAATCCCTCCAAAAACGCTTCCGCCACATCTTCTCCCACTTCATAGCAATTTGGGCAGATAGAAGGGCCTATGGCGCAAAGGACGTCTTTTGGATCTGTATGAAATTCCTCCTGCATTTTTTTAAGCGTTTTTTGCCCGATTTTTGCGGCTGTCCCACGCCACCCGGAATGGCTTAAGCCAATCGCGCGATGAACAGGATCGACGAAATAAAGGGGAACGCAGTCCGCATGGTAAGTCAAAAGAGTAACGCCCACATCGTTTGCCACCATTCCGTCCACACCGTGGAACCGTTGGGGATAGAGGATTCCGGTTCCGGCGTCCGTGTGGCTTATGCGGACTACATTTGCCGTATGCGTCTGGCTTAAACAGACAAAACTTTCATATTCCACCCCTAACGCCAAAGAGAGCCTTTTAAAATTTTCTTCCACGCGCGCGTTATCATCGCCTCTGGAAAAACTTAAATTCAAGCTTTCAAAAATCCCTTCGCTGACTCCGCCAAGGCGTGTCGTAAAAGCATGTTTGACAATTCCGCTCTCGGTAAGAAGTGGAAATTGAAACAGAGGAAGCATTTTAGCGTCTTGCATTGGAATATGGTTTAATTTCGGGATTGTTTCAGGCTGCATTGTTAAAAACCCTTTCTTTTTTAATATAGTAGAAAACCGGTTAAATGGCAAAGACTTGAAATTTTCCTTTGAATAAAAAAAGAAACATAGATTTTTCTATGCTTCTTATCTTAGGATGCCGGCGATGGGACTTGAACCCATACGACGTTGCCGCCAACAGATTTTGAGTCTGCCTCGTCTGCCAATTCCGACACGCCGGCTCTTTGTCCATTTTAACCGGACAAGTAGTATACTATCATATTTTTTTTAAAATTACAAGTGTTTTTTGATTTTTTCGTAAATATTAAAACAATCAAAGGTCGAAAAGTAATCTTTCGGGGTTTCTGCGCGGCGGATCAGCTCAAAGCTTCCGTCCTGCTTTAAGAGGATTTCAGCAGATTTAAGTTTCCCATTGTAGTTATAGCCCATTGCAAACCCATGGGCCCCTGTATCATGGATTACTAAAAGATCTCCAATCTCAATTTTAGGAAGCATCCGGTCCACTGCAAATTTGTCGTTATTTTCACAGAGGGAACCTGTAATATCGTATTTATGGTTACATACGGAATTGTCTTTTCCCATTACAGTAATATGGTGGTATGCGCCATACATTGCCGGCCGCATAAGGTTGACCGCGCAGGCATCTACGCCAATATACTCTTTATAGGTATGTTTTTCATGGATTGCTTTCGTCACAAGGCATCCATACGGTCCCATCATAAAACGCCCCATTTCTGTATAAATCGCCACATCTCCCATTCCGGCGGGAACTAATGTTTCTTCATAAACTTTCCTTACGCCTTCTCCGATTACGCGTATGTCATTCGGGGTTTGGTCTGGGGAATAGGGAATGCCCACTCCGCCAGATAAGTTGATAAAACGAATGTCGCATCCCGTCTCCCGTTTTAACTCCACTACTGTTTCAAACAGGGTTTTCGCTAAAATCGGATAGTAATCGTTTGTCACGGTGTTGCTCGCTAAAAATGCGTGCACGCCGAAATTTTTAACGCCTTTTTGTTTTAGTATTTTAAATCCTTCGATAAGCTGTTGTTTGGTAAATCCATACTTCGCATCTTGCGGGTTGTCCATAATGGCATTGCTGATTTTAAACACGCCGCCCGGATTATAGCGGCAGCTTATTGTCTCCGGCAGTTTCCCGATGGTCTGTTCTAAAAAATCAATATGGGTAAAATCATCTAAGTTAATGACCGCCCCTAATTGATCCGCAAAAGCAAATTCTTCAGCGGGGGTGTCATTGGAAGAAAACATAATGTCATGGCCTGAGAAGCCAATCGCCTCAGAGAGCATAAGCTCTGTCATGGAAGAACAGTCTACGCCGCATCCATATTCCTTAAGGATTTGAATTAAAAATGGGTTTGGGGTTGCCTTTACTGCAAAATATTCACGGAAGCCCGCATTCCATGCAAAAGCTTCTTGGACGGCTTTCGCATTTTCACGGATTCCTTTTTCATCATATAAATGGAATGGGGTCGGATATTCTTTTATGATTTCCTGTAATTTTTCTTGGGTTGCGAATGGTTCTTTTTTCACTTTCTTTCTCCTTTTCGTTTGCGGTATCTTGGTTGATTTTAGCATATGAAAACAGGAAATTCAAGTAGCGATCACAGACACTGGCACGATCGTATAGGCAGACACACATTCATTTTTACGCCTGTCTGCATCTTAGTTTATCTTTTTTAGATACTGCATGAAAGTGGTTTGCCGTTTTTTTGCTGAAGGACAATTTCACATCGGACAAGCTCATGCCAACTGTAATTTCTGGTTGATTTTCCTTTTCCCATACGCTATAATGCCATTGCATAAACATTTTATATAACTAATTTATATTAAATTTACAGAAAGGACTGTATATATGCCAAAACAGAGGATTACAAAAGAAATGATTGTGGACGCCGCTTTTGAAATAGCAAAAACAGAAGGCATGGAACAGGTTTTAATTAAAAACATCGCAAAGAAAATTGGCTGTTCCGTCCAGCCGGTTTACACTTATTGCGCAAATATGGAAGGTCTTCGGAAAGAAGTGGAAAAGAAGGCTTGTGAAGTTATACGCGCATTTATCGAAAAGCATATTGTAAAAGAAGACTTGTTCCACAGTACGGGACAGGCGTATGTCCGTCTTGCGAAAGAAAATCCGCATTTGTTCCGATTGTTTCTTTTACATAAAAGAGAGGGAATTTCTTCATTAGATGAGTTGCTCCAGTCTGAGACAAATCCGGCAGTTGCCGGATTTATCGCAGATACGTTTTCCATTTCTTTAGAACAGGCAAAACAGCTTCATTTGAATTTACTTATTTACACGATTGGAATTGGGACAATTTTTGCTTCTTCCGAAATTTGCGCGGAGGAAATTTTTTCCCAGCAGGAATATGCTTTTAAGGCTTTTCTAAAAGCAAGCATGGATCAAAGAAAGGAGAATGGACATGAAACATAAAATTTTGATTCTTTATAAAAGCGTTACGGGATTTACAAAAAAATACGCAGACTTTATCGCAAAAGAAACCGGAGGAACGGCGGTTGATTTTAAAAAAGCGGACCCAAAAACGCTGCATGGATATGACTGCATTATTTTTGGCAGCCGCGCGCATGCGGGAAGAATAGATGGATTGGGGAAACTTCGGAAACTTTTAGCGGGAAATTTCTCTGGCAGGCTGATTTTATTTGTGACTGGCGCTACGCCAAATTCTGAAGAAGATTCCATTTTAGAATTTTGGAAACAAAATCTGACGGCTGACGAGCAAAAACATCTTCCCCACTTTTATTTTCAGGGCGGATTGTGTTATGAAAAAATGCCTCTGGCGGACAGGCTAATGATGAAAGCGGCGTCTCTTATGCTTCAAAAGAAAAAGAAGAAAAACGCTTCTGACCTTGCTTTCGAACAGGCAATCCAAAGCTCGTATGACATTTCTTCGGACATTTATGCGAAACCCCTAATCTCCTATCTTGTCCGTTCCGGTTTTTGTGATGCGAAGTAAAATACCAAAGAAAAACGCAGATGGCGTCGTCAAAAGACCATCTGCGTCAAAACCATATACAATACTGTTCCCACTCCAATGCTTAACAGATTGTTTCTTTTCCAGATATGCAAAATGATTACTGTGGCTGTGGAAATCAATTCCGGCGCGGCGTGTGACGCAGACATTAGATTCATGTCTTTCAAACAATAAATCACTAACATCCCGATGACAGCCGGCGGAAGCGCGGCTCCTAAATACTTTACCAAAGGAGGGATTTCTTTCCCCTTTGGAAAAAGAAGAAACGGAATTGCCCGCGTTGCAAACGTCGTAACCGAAACAACTGCAATAATCAAAAGGGACCGCATTATGCTTACTGGCATTCCTATTCCCCCCTTTCACCCTTTTTTTCTATATGGCTCCTGCCAAAGACCAGACAGGCCATAATGCAAATCATAGACGGAAGGACAAAATTATCCCGCCCAAACGCCAAACGGAACAAAACCGTCGACAAAACCCCAATCACAGCCGGAATCCGTTTGCCGCCGGAAAGCCACTGCTCCACAAAAATCACAAGGAACAGAGCCGTCATTGCAAATTCAATGCCCTGCGCGTCAAACGGAATCAGCGCCCCCGCCATTGCGCCAATCGCAGAGCCTAACACCCAATACCCCTGATCCAGCAACGCGACTGCAAACAAAAATTTATCCTCTGGAACGTCCTTTGGGATCTTAGCCGCGCAAAGAAGCGAATACGTTTCATCTGTCAGCGAAAAAATCATATAAAGCCTTTTTTTGCCCATGCGGCCAAACTTTTCCAAGAGGGAAAGGCCATAAAATATATGACGCACATTTACCATAAATGTCATAAAAATCATATCCCAGAAACCAACCTGCGGGGCAAAAAAATTTACGGCAAGATACTGCCCGCTCCCAGCGTATACTACCATGCTCATAAAAACCGCCCACAAAAAATTATATCCTTTTTCCTGAAACATTACGCCAAACGCCGTTCCAATGAACAGATAGCCGGTAAACACCGGAATCGTATACGGAAATGCCGCGCGAAACGCTTTTGCATATCCGCCCGTCCTCTTTTGTTCCATTTCCTCCCCCTCTTTCCAGAAAATTCACATGGTAACTCTACACCATATAATAGGAAAATTCAATATTTTTTTTCAAGCGTTTTTTCTTTTCCATATACTGTAAAAATGCCACTGTCTGACAGGCAAATATGACTTCGTTTCTAAAAAAGAACCGGAAAGTTTCCTGAATCTAAAAAAAACGCTTCATTTTCGCAAAAAATATGGTATACTATAAAAACACGATGACAGACGAAAGGATGTATGAAACTATGCCAGCTATTTCAGCTTTAGAAGCATTAAACGCTGCGGTGTCCGCTTCCAATCAAATGCAGAGAAATTCCGCCAGCGAAGCAGATTTCTCCTCTTTTCTGAAAACAGAAAAAACCTTAGAAGACATCTACACGGAAGCGTCCCAGACCTATGGCGTATCCGTTGACCTTTTAAAAGCAATGACAAGGCAGGAATCGAATTTTAACCCGAACGCCACCAGCAGAAGCGGCGCGCAGGGCCTTATGCAGCTAATGCCGGCGACCGCAGCAAGCCTTGGCGTGACAAACGCCTATGACCCTTACCAAAATATTATGGGCGGGGCGCAGTACATACGCAAAATGTTAGATAAATACAACGGAAACGTTTCCCTTGCATTAGCCGCCTATAATGCAGGCAGCAACAATGTGGACAAATACGGCGGCATCCCGCCTTTTGCGGAAACGCAAAACTATGTCGCGAAAATCACGCAGTACCTTGCGGAAGGCGTGGACATACCGGATTCACAGACAGTCTATACGGCAGAAAGCAAGATAAAAGGCGACGCATCCGTTTCCTACCGGGATTTAAACAACTTAGCGGGAGAAATCCTGACGGAAATTTTTTCCTATGACGATTATATGAACTATCTTTCATCCCTGCTCGGACAAGACAAAACAGGCCTTGCCCTCTCCTTGTCCATCACTTCCTCATCTAACGAAAAAGATGAGGACAAAACCCAAGCCGAACCGGACAGTTATATCGCCTATGAAACCCTTTCAAACGGCGTAAAACCCGATTCTTTGACCGAAAAAACTGAACTAATCTAAGTGAAAGGAGCCCTGACCGATATGAAAAACCTGATTATTCCAGATAACTATGAATCCACGCTCAACCTGCACGATACACAGATTGCCATAAAAACCGTCAAAGATTTTTTCCAAAATCTTTTATCAGAACGGTTAAACCTTGCCCGCGTATCGGCTCCTCTGTTCGTCGATCCGGACACCGGATTAAACGACAACCTAAACGGCGTGGAACGCCCGGTATCATTTGGCATTAAAGAACAGAACGAAAAACAAGCCGAAGTCGTGCATTCCCTTGCAAAATGGAAACGCTTTGCGCTTGAGAAATATGGATTTTCCATCGGTGAAGGCCTCTATACTGATATGAACGCGATCCGGCGGGACGAAGATACGGACAATATCCATTCTATCTTTGTAGATCAATGGGACTGGGAAAAAGTCATTGCAAAAGAAGACCGGACATTGGATTTCCTAAAAGAAACCGTGCGCGCCGTATATAAATGCCTGAGAAAAACGGAAAAATATATGTCGATCCGTTATGATTACATTGAAGAAATCCTTCCACATGACATTTTCTTTGCCACGACAAGCGAACTGGAAGATTTATATCCCGATTCCACGCCAAAAGAACGGGAATATCAAATCGCCAAAGAAAAAGGCGCCGTCTGCATTATGCAGATTGGCGATAAATTAAAAAATGGAAAGCCGCACGACGGCCGCGCGCCGGATTACGACGACTGGGCTTTAAATGCTGACATTGTCGTCTACTATCCTGTGCTCGACATTGCGCTGGAACTTTCGTCTATGGGAATCCGCGTGGATAAACGCGCATTGCTTTCCCAGTTGGAAAAATCAGGCTGCATGAATCGCGCAGAACTGCCATTCCAAAAAGCCGTAATTGAAGGCAGCCTTCCATTTACGATTGGCGGAGGCATCGGCCAGTCCCGCATTTGTATGTTTTTCCTGCGGAAAGCCCATATCGGAGAAGTACAATCCTCTCTTTGGCCCAAAGACATTCTTGCAGAATGCAATGCGCATGGAATCCTTTTACTGTAAAACAAATCAGGGTACGAAATTCATAATGTTCCGGCGGATTTTCAGCGGCAAGGAGGACAGTTCTGATCTATTTTCTATCTAAAAAACAGCTCCGTCTTCCTCCGCTAAAAATCCCGCCCCTTCTAAAACTTTCCTCGTCTTTTTCAGATTTCTCTGCCCAAATACCTGAATATAACCGCCCTTCACACGCGTCTTCTTTCCAAACGCCTCCCGCATCTGCCCGCAGTCCACAAAAATCCGGTTCCCCTGCTCCTCTAAAATTCCGCCAATTTTAGCTTTCCGTTCCTCCCCGCTTTCATCTGTCACAGTCACTTCAAGCTCCTCAAATTTCGCCCTCCATCTATCGGATTGGCTTTTTAACGGTGGATTCCCGTCCTTGTCCGCCAAAGAATCAAAAAACTCCTCTCCGACCAAAAGTATGAGTGTATTCCCAAAACAAACCTCTTTCGAAAACGAGGAAAAACGAAACTCCTCTTTTTCCATCTCCACTCCCTCCAAAACTCCTTCCATCGAAAAAGAATCCAAAACAACTGTAACCGTAACTGTCCAAACAGGCTCAAATGAACAAAGCCCCGGCAGTTTCTGAAACTCCTCCAAGATCTCCTCTGTCAAATCCCTCTCAGCAAACACCCGCATTCCATATATTCTCTCCTCAATCCAATACGCTTCCAACTTCCCCCAAAAAAACCAGACAGCCAATCCGGCCACTCCAGCCCAGACAATGATCCGATACACATTCTTTTCCTTCATGCCAGCCGCCACTTTCCTTTCCATTCTAATCTGTCATTCTCACTTCCTTCTCCCCCTTGCTATAAGCCATAAAATCACCGCCAAGAGCCCCAAAATCACCAACACAAACACCGTCACCCACCATTGGTTTGTCTCCGGCGCTTCTTCCTGAACCTTCAGTTCCACAACTTCCGGTTTCTGAACCGCCGTTATGATCTCCTGCCGCTGCTCCGTCACTTCTCCCTGCTCATTTTCAAACGTAAACACTGCCACGCCCAAAGTTTCCCCATACTTTTCCCCATGCTCTCCTGACTGATCCCCAGACTGTTCCGGCTCATCTTGTATGCCTTCCTCCATATCAAGCGTCCCCACAAAAACCGGAATTTCCCCCTCTTTCGCCTCGCCCGCTTCCAAATTCCCCAAAAAAATCTCCTTTGCCGCGAACAGCCCCCTGCCTTCAAAACGCACTTTCGCATTATAAATCACGGCAAGCCCTACGTTTGTCGCCTGAAACGAGAATGGCTCCGTATCCCCTTCATAAACGCTTTTTGGAAATGATATATTCGTAAGCTCCGCTTTTTGCTTTCTGGCAATCCGAAGCGTGACCGTTTCCGTCATCTGGCAATTTTCCCCGCCTTCATCTTCATAGTCAAACAAAAACTGCGCGACGGCAGTCTCTTTGGCCGTCTTTGCCCCGACCGAAATATTCTGGGACAAATCCATTACTCCGCCTGCCTTCACCTGCGAAAAGTACCATGAAGTATTTGTAAACACAAGATCCGCGTCCTCTGAAATCAAGGTCACTTTCAAATTCCATATCCCTTGGCTTTCACTGCAATTCTTTGCCATAAGCCGCCAAGCCGCAGATTCGCCCGCCATAAGAAACTCCCCATTTAAACTATTCCCTTCTATCCTCACTTTCGGTTTCTGCCTTTTTTTCTCTGTCTCCGCTTCTTTGTCCAAAGAATCCGTTTCCATTTCCCATTGTTCCTCTTTCTTTAAATCCACTCCTTCCTCCGGCGGCGTGAAATCCCTGCCGTCTGTAATTTCCACATAAACCGTAAACTCCTGTTCCACCGTTTCCCCTGCTGTCTGCGCAGAAACGATAAGCCGCAGAGGATACTGCCCATTCACCCTGTCTTTTTTTAATTTCACCTTACAGCGGTACAAATAAATGCCCCGTTTTCCACGTTTTACCTTTTTCCAATAATTTTTAAAGTGAAATGGGCTGTTTTCCTCACGTTCAAACGAAATTTTCACTGACAGGCAATCTTCTTTCAATGGAAGATCCGTTTGAAACGGCACGACAAGATCCATCTCCCCTTTTCTTACAGAAGGCGTATATCCTTTTGCAAACGACGCATTCATTCCCTGATACCTCCGGTTTGCGTCAATCGAAATGACCTCGCCTGCAGACACACGGAGCCTTCCCGCCATTAACCCACAGCAGAAACAAAACAGCGCAAACAAAATGTAAGCGCCGCCCTTTTTTTCTTTCGCCCTCATACCGCCAAAAGCCTCCCTCCGTCCATCTCATACACCCTGTCACATAAAATCCGGATATCCTCACTGTTATGGCTCGCTAACAGAATCGTTTTTCCCTGCTCCTTTAAGCCTGACAAAATTTTCCTAATGTCCGAAACGCCATGCTTATCCAGACCGTTAAACGGCTCGTCTAAAACCAATAAATCCGGATTTTCCATAATCGCCTGCGCAATGCCCAGCCGCTGTCGCATACCAAGGGAATACTTTGAAACCGCCTTTTTCAAATTTGGATTTAACCCCGCCCGTTCCATAGCCGCGCAGATTTCCGTTTTAGAAATTTTCCCCCGCAAACCTGCAAGGATTTCCAAATTTTTTCTTCCAGAAAGGTTTGTCAAAAACCCCGGCGTTTCAATAATTACGCCAATACTTTCCGGAAAGTCAATTTCCGCCCCGATTTGTTTTCCCGCCACAAAAACTTTTCCTTCCGTCACTGGCAAAAACCCACAGATACACTTCATCAACACCGTTTTCCCTGAACCGTTATTGCCGCAAATCCCATATGCCTTTCCCTGTTCCATATCCAGACAGACGTCATAAAGCGCAGTATCTTTTCCAAATTTTTTCGACACATGATCCACTTCAATATAAGACTTCATACAATCTCCTTTAACCTAAGATCCAGCAAAAATCCATGCAGGATAAGAGCCAATGCCGTAAACGCCAGCAAAAAAAGCCAAATCCCATTTCCGCTTTCGCCCCAATTTTCTTCACACAAAATCCACTCTGCCGGATACATCGCGTACATATCCGGCAAATAGCGGTCTTTTAAAATCACCAAAAAATAAAAGCAGACAAACGGAAGCCCATACGCCATATAATAATTCAAAAAAATGGCCGCAAAAAATCCTGAAAGTTCCGCTAACATCCCCCCGATCAGGCAAATGCGCATCAATAGCAAAAAAGCTTCCAAGATCTCCTCCCCTTTTATTTCGCCCACAATCTCCAATGGAAAAAAAAACAGAAAACAAATCAGAAATGCCAAAAGACCGGCAAGAAAAAAAGGGAATGCCCCGCTGACATAAACCTGAAACAGTTTCCGCTTAAGATATTCCATACGGTTCATGCGGACGCAATACAGCTTCAAAAAACCGCTCTTGCTTTCCTGCAAAAAAACCGCTCCCGCCGGAAGCGACGCCGCCACTGGCAGAAAAAACACCATAATTTGAGACTGTAATGCGGCGCGGTAAAACTTCAAGAAACTTCCTGCTGCAAGCGGAGGCTCTATTTGCCCATAAGGCATTCCCAAAAGCAGCGCGAGGACGCAGATGAAAGCCGATATCCAGATCCCTCTTTTAAGCATCAATTCTTTCATCCCATATCACCCGTAAATGAAGTAAAATTATATTTTTTTAACGCAAAAAACGAAGCGGCCGCTAACAGCGCCAAAATACAAATAAACAGACTACACGACTGCCCAATCGAAGGCAAAAAATCATATCCAAAATCATGCATCCCGTACGTCGCATGGTTTAAAGGACTAATCCAGCCTGTAATCCTTCTTATCCGGTACATCTCATATTCTTCTTTGTGAAGGAACGCCGCAAGCGTTTCAGGTTTCAGCAAAAAACCAAACAGGCTGTAACAAAGCCCTGCCGCAATCCCGGCCCGCCGTCCTGCCGCCAACTGGACAAACAGCATCAAAAAACAAAGTGTCAATGCGTAAAAAAACAAAAGCAGAAGCATTTGGAAACAAACTTCCAAAGGCGCCGCGCTCTCCATCACTTTTACAGTCGATGGAACGGACATTTTCTTCCCCAGATCCGAATATGCAAGCAGCGCCGCCGTTTTGCTCCAGATATTCCCGATATATGTTTTTTTCATACATAAAATTCCGGTCACGGCAAACACATATCCCAGATAAATCATAACCCCCAGACACAAATAAAAAAACTGACCCAAAAGCCATTTTCCCTTCGTCATGCGTAATAGCGCATATGGCGTAAACGGACTAAGTTTCGGCATATCCATAAACATGAAAATCAATAGCAGTGAAGCAAGCAACACCGACGTCGCATCCCCAAACGTCCAGAGAACCGGCTCCGCCGCCTGCATGGGCGAATCAAAATATTCTGCCACATACATTGCCCTGTCACTTAGAAAAAAGCATAAAATAAAAGCAAACAAAAAAGCGAGTATCATTCTGGGGTTTTTGAAAAACCCCAGAAAATTCCAACGCGCCGCAATAACCGCCTGCCGCATTCTTAATACCCCAATCCACGGTCAATCACTGTGCCGTCAATCGCATTAATCGTCAAAAAACTCTGTGACGAACGCTCCCCGCTGTTTCTCTCAGAAACTTCTCCATCTAAAGCTACATATTCAAACCCTCCAAAAAAATCCCAGACCGGAACCATAAGTCCCGTATCATTGTCTGCCGCAGGGTCATAAATCCTTGAATAACCAAACTTAATCGTCCGGATATGGAACGTCCTCTGCGCCTCATAATTGACAATATCCGCATTTGACACTTCCATCATCTGTTCATAGATGTTTATAATACTGTTAAAATCCAAAAGCTGTACATTCTCCGTGACTACCCCGCCCATCTGATAAGGGCTCATCAATTCCATAGATTCAATCCCGTCGTCTCCCACAATTATATTACAGATCTCATAACTCCAAGGCTCTAACGTACTATCCATATCAGGAAGCCCGCCGCCCATCGAAATCGTATACGTCACCGGCACACCGTCCAATTCTCTGGCAAAGCAAAACAAATACCCTGCATCCAACATTCCTTCTTTAGACGCCCCTGTCTCTCCTTGGTAAAATACGCTGTAATCCCAATCCGCCAGAGAAAGCCCAAGTCCCAGCTTATCCACTTTTTCCTGCGCAGTTTTTTTCGCTTCTTCAAAAGAAATGCCGATCTTGTCTTTTATCATTTCCTCTGGTATATAATTTTCAGATTCTTCGTCCTCCGAAAGAAATTTTCCCTCAGTCCAATTTGTAGATCCCATCGGATCTGGCAAGTCATCTCTTATTTTTGTAATCCTAAAAGAAAGATCCGGCTTTAACGCATTCGTAAACACATAATGATAATTTCCATGTTCTGTTTCCACCACGCCTTCAAAATGACTCTCGTCAATCTCCTTGCCTTTTTCAGTCTCATACTCTAAATTTAAAGCAGGCTTCACTTCCACCTTTTTGGGCTTATCAGGAGCCGTCTTTAATTGCTCTTGATAGTTTTCAATCACCTTATCAATATCAAACTGCAGGTTTCCGTTTTCATCAGTCCCATACATGTATGGATCTAAATTGCCTTGCGCCTTATACTTTTTCAGAAGCGTAATCTTCTCTTGCAAATCCTCTTTTGTCTGGATAGAATACAGATACCCCATGTAAATTTTATCTCCTTCAAAAAAAGCATTTGTCACCGTGTCAATTAAATCCTGATCCAGCTCCATTGCCGATACCGCATATGTATTCACCTCATTTGCATCCGGCACAATCACATTTGCATCTGTATCAATTACAAGCTTGCCGTCTTCATAGGTTTTGAGATTTTTATAGTTCTTTGGCGCCGCAAGACGTTCCCGAAGCGAATTTTTTGATTCTTCCCCGCTTTTATAATTTTTCACATTACCCGCATTCTTCTCCCTGACAATCGTTTCTTCAGGCGTTTTTTCACAGCCTGCAAGCAAAAAAATAGAAATGCAAAAACATGCCGCTAATACTTTTCTTTTCATAATGTCCTCCTTTTGGTTTTATAGTTCCATTTTAACAAAGCGCTTTTTTCAAATATTCATGTAACTGTAAACATTATGTAAAGAACTGGCTGTTTGACTGCATTCGCCTAGAAAACCCTCTGTAACCCCCATCTATCAAACATCTTCTATCTCAACCCATACTTTTGTCCCAGCCTTTACTTTGCTTTCCATCTTCATTTGTCCGCCATGCGCCGCCGCAATCTGATCGCATAACGCAAGCCCCAGACCCATATTCCCGCTTTTGCGTGACCGCGACTGATCCACCCGGTAAAACGCTTTTTTTACCTTTTCTAATTCATCAGGCGCTATCCCGCATCCTGTGTCCCTTACCCACAGGGACTTTGCATCCGCCCCCAGAAAAATGCGGCTGCCCGTCTCTGAAGCCATTTTGGCATTATTGATCAAATTAATCAGAAAACTTGTCATTAAATCGGCGTCCATTCGCTTCTTTTTTCCAAAAAACTCTCCTTCCCGCTCCAAAACAATCTCTTTTTCTTTTAAACTATGGCGAACGCTGTTTGCCACCGCCAAAAACAGATCCTCCACCAAAACATCTTCCATTACAATTTTACAATCCGGATCATATAATTCCGTCAATTCCATCATTTTTTCCGACAGCCTTGAAAGCCTTGCGCTCTCCTTGTGAATGTAATGGAGCGCCTTATCTTCCTGTTCTTTCGACAATTTTACTGCAAGCAGCGTCTCCGAATACCCCTGTATCGCCGTAAGCGGCGTTTTTAACTCATGCGACATACTGCCAATTAGCTGGCGCTGTGTTTCATTTACCGCCTGTAAAGGCTTCGTGATTTTTTTTATCCGGTAAACCAAAAGCGCCGCCATGCCAACCGACGCCAGTAACGAAAAAAACGCTTCCTTTATAACAAGCGAAAAACTTTCCAAATAAACGGACGTAATATCCTGTACATAAAAAAAAGAGTATTTTTGCGTTTGGGCTGAAATCTCCAACATATCCTTTTCCAAATAAAAAACGAGAAGATACCTCCCGTTTATCTGTTCTAACTTTGACCGGCAGGGATATTCCCATTTCTGCCACCCGGCATCCGGAATTTCAAATACATAACGGCTCCCGTTATACAATTCTTTCCCATCTTTATAAAAAGCCACGTCTTCCGGCATATACTCCCGGAAAAAATATGTCATCACATATTCCTGTGACTTATCTTCTGAATGGGATTTCTGTATTTCCTCCATACAGCGCCCCGCCGCATCGACAAAATACCTGCCCTCTTTTTCTTGCAAAAGCTCAATTTTTTCCTGATGGCTGGCAAAAATCACATAACCCGAAATAAACTGCGCCAATAGAAACAACATCATCGCCGCAGTCCACGCAATCTTATGTATCATTGTCATTATCAAACCTCCATTCGATACCCCACGCGCGGAGCCGTAATAATCACATCAAAAAAATCCAGCTTCTTGCGGATATTTGCCACATGCACGTCCACAGTCCGGCTCTCTCCATCGAAATCCACGCCCCAAAGCATATTTAAAATCTGATCTCTCGTCAAAACCCTGCCACGGCGCTTCCAAAACGCCATCAGGCAGTCAAATTCCATTGGCTGCATCGAAACTTCCTTGCCGCCCTTTGTGACAATCCGTTTTTTCTCGTAGATTACCACGTCTTTAATATGGATTTCCTCGTCCTCCTTTCCCCCATGCCGTTTTAACACGTTCTCCATACGCGCCAAAAGTTCCAGCATCTCAAACGGTTTTACAAGATAATCCTCTGCGCCGCTTTTTAACCCCTTCACCTTACTGGACAAATCTCCTTTTGCCGTAAGGTAAATTACAGGGATCTCATGCGACTTTAATTCTTTTAAAAGCGCAAACCCATCTTTTCCGGGCAGCATAATATCCAAAAGAGCAAGGTCATACTTTGAATCCCGCTCTAAATGACGGCTGACCTTTATCCCGTCAAAAAACGGAACCGGACAATACCCCGCAATTTCCAAGTTCATACAAATTAAATCATTAATCGCCGCCTCATCTTCAATGACCAGTATTTTTTTCATAGAAATCCCTATCCTTTATTTTCATTGTCAATCCAGTTTCATTATAATCAATCTTTTCGCCAAACACTACACACTTTTGTAAAGAAATTGTAAATCTTCGCCCCTTGACATTTTTTCAATCCCATGTTAAGGTTTATATAAATAAACCGGTCTATTAAAATAAACCAAAGGAGGGACTTACATGAACTATAAATTATGTGACGGAGAATACCATCTAATGGAAATTGTATGGGAACTAGAGCCCATTAGCTCTACCGAACTGCACAAAGTATGCCTGCCGCGCCTTGGCTGGAAAAAATCCACGACTTATACCATGCTCCGCAAACTTTGCGGACGGGGCCTGCTTTTAAATCAAGATTCCATCGTTACTTCTTCCGTCAAAAAAGAAGAAATTGAACGTTATGACAGCAGAGAAGTGGTTGAAACACGCTTTAACTGCTCCCTGCCAAAATTTGTAGCCGCTTTCCTAGGAGAGCGGAAACTAAGCCAAAAAGATGCAGACGAACTTCAAAAGCTAATTGACACTTACCGGAAAAAAGAATAAGGAGGCGCATTTTTATGACAAACATAATTATGACTTTAACCAGATTAAGTTTTCTCACTTCTATTATGGCGCTTATTGTCTTAGGCATACGGTTCTGCTTAAGAAAAGCCCCAAAAACATACACCTATATTTTATGGATATTTGTATTTATCCGCGCAATCATGCCGGCGTCCTACACGTCTGACTACAGCCTGTGGAACCTAATGCAATCTTTCTTTTCCACACATCAGACAACAGCGCCTGCCACCAATGCAGAAACGCTTAAAGCCATTTCAAAACCCTTTGCTTTTCCAAGAGACGCGGCAGCGGCTGTTTCACAAACCAAAGAAGCGGCCTTCACAACGCAAAACCTGTTCAACCCATGGATCATAATAGCGGCGGTCTGGGCGCTTGGAATGTCCGTTATGCTGATTTACAGCCTGTATTCCATGCGAAAACTCCGTAAAACAGTAGAATTTTCCACTCTGTCCAAAACAGCCCATGCATCTGCAAACTGCCGCATTTACGAATCCGGACAGATCAAAACCGCATTTATTTTAGGATTTTTCTCTCCCGTCATCTACCTACCAAAAGGTCTCGGTTCGTCAAAAAAACAAATGATACTGGAACATGAATCTGTGCATATCCGCCGCCATGACCACCAGATCAAAATGGCCGCATGGATTATTTTATCCCTGCACTGGTTCAATCCCCTTATGTGGGTCAGCTTTTATTTTTTAAACAAAGATATGGAATTATCCTGCGACGAACAAGTGCTTATCAACCTTGGTTCCCAAATACGGGCTGACTACAGTTCCCTCCTGTTAGACCTTGCAATGCCAAACCGCATTTCCTCTGGGATGCCGCTTGCGTTCAGCGAAGGGAACACGAAAATCCGCATCAAAAATATACTGGCTTACCGGCCTGTGAAATTCGGCGCTTCCACAGCCGCAATCCTTTTAATCTGCATTACAATATATGGCTGCATGGGAAATCCAAAAAACGAGACAAGCGTCCCAGAAACCGAACAAACCAAACAAACTGAGCTGCAAAACGAAGGAACAGAACTTCCTGCCACACCGGAAGACGAAGAAAAACTTGCCTTCCTAAATACGTTTTTAGATAACTTAGCAAACTGCCGCGCCGAAGAAATTTACGCTGTTCTTTCACCGGAATTAAAAACGGAAGCCGACACATTTATGAACAACTCATTTAACATCACTCTAAACGAGCCAAAAAAACACAGGCGGATCAACCCATTCACCCCGACAGAAACGCCTGTAATTGAAAAAACAGATTCCGGATACCATTACAAATTCAAACGGCCAGATAATTATCCGCTCCCAGAATACGATAAATTTCATTCATCTGACGTTTGGGAAGGATTTCTGACGCTAGAGGAGACGGACAGCGGAATACAGGTTACAGAATGGCAAGACGGAAGTTATAATGAAATTGCCTCGCGCGAAGAATTTGACTGGCAGTTTCAATACTATTCTTTTGAAAAAGAAGCAGAAACAGAACTAAACTGGCTGAATGAACACCCAGACGAAGTTGCTAATCTATACTATTACAACCGCGCAAACGAAGAACCGGAAAAAATCTTAACAGAGCGTTTCCATTTGAAAAATGGGACTGTAACAGACATCAACAAAGATAAAGAAAAAGAAATGCTTATCACATATAGCTGGGATGATGGCTCTGTGATATTCCGTATGGAACAGCTTTATAATGACATCTGGTATGTAACGGGAGCAGATACGGGGAAATAAAAGCGGCAAAAATACGTTTAAAGGAGAAGGGGCTTTCTAGCAAGGGCTGTGTTCAGGGATTAAGGGTTACTAAAGCCTTCCATATACACTTTTAAATACGGACGCAACCACCGCAAACACGCCTTCCATGGCGTGGCTGCGGTTTGCCCTGCCTTCCATGGCAGGGCATTGCTGACTGTGTATGGAAAGCTTAAGTAACCCTAAATCCCATCACAATGCCCTTGCTAGAAAGCCCCTTCTCCTTCAAACGGCGTTTCGTCGATCGATAGGAAGTTTTGGGAAGTTTTTTATATGATTGCATCTATAAGGGGGTTGGGGTTGGGTTGGAATTTTGGAACATAGTTTCTTATGTCTGTGATTTATATGGATGCTGATATAGAGTATTATTTGGGGTGGCGTTGTTCCATTGTATCTATTTTGGTTCTCTGATAAAATACTATTTTTCTGTATAACTAATGGCTCAATTTACATACAATACATTGATTTTAGTTTGTTTGTAAAGTTACGTCTTATAGCTTTTTTCATTGTTTGGTTGTGGATTTTCTATATAGTAATGTTTAATTATTCTATCTTACTATATTAGACAAATAGTTTTTGCAGAAATTTTTTGTTGTTGTAATCTGAATATTTTGATATTTTTGTTTTTATATGTTTTTTACCACTAATGACATACACTTTGCAAACATCTTTGACGCATTCTACGAATCTATTGTTCTTTTATTCTTCTTTGAATCTCTCTATATTTTAATTTTTCGTTTTGATAATTATTTTCTATATATTTCCTTCCAGTTCATTGAAAATTTCAACCATCACGCAAACCATATTTTTTTGCTAACGACTTCTCTAAGATTCTTTCTAGGAAATCAAAAAAACATCAGAAATCGCCTATATGATTGCGATCGCTTGCATCTGCGGCACATGTATCGTTTGCTTGTTCTAATCTTTTTTTGAATCAATCATTGCATTGGATCTATCATTTCCTAATACGATTTCTTCCTATTCATTGATACTCTCAACCATCACGAAAACCATATTTTTCTGCTAACGACTGCAAAAATTCTTTCTTTGAGATCCAAAAAGAACCTCAAAAATCAGGACACTTATATCTAACGCAATTCTATCTGGCTCTCTCCATCTATCAGAAAATCTCTATATCTATTCCATCCACTACGCTCCACCTCTATATTCCGCCGTCTGCCAACGCTGTAGTCATCGGGCGGATGCAATAGGGCTGTCTTGTTCGTTGCCTTGTGATTGGATTTAGAGTTTCTTAACAATCCCATTCCAGTCACAAGAATCCGCGAACAGGACGTTCGCGGAAGTCCTAATGCGCCATGGACGGCGCTTTTAGGACGGTTCTGTACGGCGCCAATAAAAAAACGGGATTGTTTAGAAACTCTTAATCCATGAACACAACAACGAACAAGACAGCCCTATTGCATCCACCCGATGACGGACGCCCCCACAGCCCCCTTTGTAACTTTTCTTCTCTTTCATCATAAATTATATAGATAGAAAAAAAGGAGACTTTTCACTATGGCTATCGGTTATCTAATCCTACAAGCCCGTACCGCGCACGATGCCGTCCCATTAAGCGGCGTCAGGATTAAAATCTTAGATCCCCTCGGAAACAATGTCTATGAATTATCAACAGATGAAAACGGAGAAACGCAGAAAATCCCCCTTGAAACTTTAAGCAGAGATTTTTCCCTAAACCCCTATTTTACAGAACTTCCCTATATCAGTTACAATGTCCGCACCCTCGCGGACGGCTTCCATTCCCTTTTTGTATCGGATATTCCCATCTATGAAGGCGAAACCGCTATCCTGCCGCTTACGCTGATTCCCATGGAAACGAACAGACGCAATGCGCTGCAAACGGAAATCTCTGTCGGAAAACCTGCAGTCGCAATGGATAAACCCCGCCATCAGGAAGGAATGCCACAGGGAAATTATGTGCTCAGGCAAGTCGTAATCCCAAATCCAATTACTGTGCATCTTGGCTCGCCTTCTTCGTCCGCTTCTAATGTGCGGGTTTCGTTTCCAGACTATATTAAGAACGTTGCAAGCAGTGAAATCTACCCAACATGGCCGGAAGCTTCTCTAAGAGCTAATATTTACGCCATTATCACGTTTGCCTTAAACCGCGTTTATACGGAATGGTACAGAAGCCGCGGCTATAATTTTGATATTACAAATAATACCGCCTACGACCAGTATTTTGTCTATGGAAGGCCGATTTATGATTCCATCAGCAGGATTGTAGATGAAATTTTTAATGAATATGTCCGCAGGAAAGGTCAGAACAACCCATATTTTACCTCGTTTTGTAATGGAACGACTGCCACTTGCCAAGGGCTTTCGCAGTGGGGTACGGTTTCTTTGGCGGAACAGGGCATGACCCCGATTGGCATTCTCCGTTCTTATTATCCAAAGGATATTGAAATCGCGCAAACGGATATTATCACGGGTATGCTTTCTTCTTATCCGGAAACGCCGTTAAAGCTTGGAAGCCGCGGCTTGAATGTGCAGACGATCCAGACTTACTTAAACAGGATACGGAAAAATTATCCGGCTATCCCGAAGATTACTGATGAGACAGGTGTGTTTGGGAAAAGCACGCAGGACGCAGTGAAAAAATTCCAGTCTGTGTTTCACTTGGCTTCTGATGGGATTGTTGGAAAAAGCACATGGTATAAGATTTCAAGCCTTTATACTGCCGTTACCAGACTTGCGGAATTAAATGGAGAAGGGGAAACGCTTGGGATCGGGACTGTGCCGCCGGATTCTTTGCTCCGTCAGGGAAGCAGGGGTCAGGACGTAATTATTTTACAGTATTTGCTAAATGTGATTTCTGAATATTATGTCGGAGTTCCAGCTCCTGCGCAGGACGGCATCTTTGGAAGCCAGACCGCTCAGGCTGTTTCGGCTTTTCAAAGGATTATGCGTTTAAATCCGGACGGCATTGTAGGGCCTTTGACTTGGAACGCGCTTTATGAGGCTTATCGGGGAATCGAGCAGAATATTCCGTCTTTTGGACCGGATCAAGGGACGATTGAATATATCGTTCAGGCAGGTGACACGCTTTGGGCGATTGCCAGAAAATACGGCACGACGGTTGATGTGTTGAAAAGTTTAAATGGATTAGACAGCGATTTACTGAGGATTGGACAGAAGCTGAAAGTGCCTGTTTCCCAGAGCGCCCCCTCCTATACCGAATATACGGTGCAGTCGGGAGATACGCTTTGGTCGCTTGCAAAAAGATACCATACCACGGTAGATGCGATTAAGCAGTTAAATAATCTGTCAAGTGACTTACTTAGGATTGGACAGATTTTAAAAATACCTGAAAACAGGTAATAAGGGGGTATCACAACCCGTTTTGGCTTTGACGCAAACGGGTCGTGACTCTATTATATTGCTGCAAAGGCAAGGCTGTACGCTAAAATGCACCATGGCTTGCCGACAATGATAATAGCCGCAAATTTTTTCGCCTGCATTTTCGTTAATCCGGAAAAGTAGCAGAAGAAATCGTCTGGAAACAGGGGCAGCGCCATTCCTAAAAACAAAAATAGAATGTAGGATTTGCTTTTTTGCGCCCACTGGGAATATTTCTCATATTTCTCTTTCGAAAACAGCTTTTCGACTAATTTCACGCCATATTTCCTTGCCAGAAAAAATGCCGCAATCGAACCGGCGGAAATGCCGATATAATTACACCAAAACCCGCCTGCGCTCCCAAATAACACCGCCCCTGCGGCACAGCCTGCAAGCCCCGGAAGCACTGGGAAAATAACCTGAAGCGCCTGCACGACAACAAGCGCAAACGGCGCAAGCAGGCCAAATCCTTTGATATATTCTGAAAATGTTTCGACAGACTGAAATCTGCCATCGAAATATGCTTTTAAAATAAAACTGATGAAAAGAACAAAAAATACTGTAACTATGACTGTTAAAATCTTTTTCGTCTTCATTTCAAATCTCCTTATGCCAGACTTTTACTTTACTGTATCAGTATAGCGCAAAGAATCGTTTTCTTTTTTAACAAAACTTAATTTTTTCTTTAAGAAAAGAGGAAAGTTTTCTTATCTGTGTAAACTCCTTAAAAGCATAATTTCTTTTGCCCAGCCGGCGTCATCGTTTGGCGTTTCTAAAATGACCGGAAGACCCTGAAGTTTCGGGTGGTTTAAAACTTCTTCCATAGCTTTTAAGCCAATTTTCCCCTGCCCGATTTTTTCATGGCGGTCTTTGTGGCTCCCTAATGGGTTCATGCTGTCATTCATATGAATCGCTTTTAAGCGGTCTAACCCGATTGTCTCATCAAACTTCTTAAGCGTTCCGTCTAAATCGTTTACAATATCGTATCCGCCGTCCCAGACATGGCAGGTGTCCAGACAAACGCCCATTTTGTCCTGTAATTCCACTAAATCAAGGATTTTCCGCAATTCTTCAAAGTTTCGCCCTATTTCGCTTCCTTTGCCTGACATTGTTTCTAACAGCACAGTCGTCGTCTGTTCGGGCTTTAATGTTTCGTTTAATATTTCCGCCGTCAATGCCATCCCCACATCGCTGCCCTGCCCTACATGGGAACCGGGATGAAAATTGTAGTAATTGCCCGGCGTATATTCCATGCGCCGAAGGTCATCTGCCATGGTTTCCCTTGCGAATCTGCGTATATCCTCTTTTGCCGCGCAGGCATTCATTGTATAGGGCGCGTGCGCGACCAGTTTTCCAAAAGAATGTTCCTTTGCCAATGCAAGAAAACGTCCCACATCTTCTTCGTCGATTTCTTTTGCCTTACCGCCGCGGGGGTTTCTTGTAAAAAACGCAAATGTATTTGCGCCCAGTTTTAACGCCTGTTTTCCCATTGCCTCATAGCCTTTTGCGGCTGAGATATGACTTCCAATATAGAGCATAACTTCCTCCTAAATGACAATCCATTTATAATTTTGCAATTCTCTCTAACGCGGCAAGCGTATTTTCATAACTTCCAAATGCAGTCAGCCTAAAATAGCCTTCCCCGCTTGGCCCAAACCCAGACCCCGGCGTTCCGACTACGTTTGCGCGTTCCAAAAGAAAATCAAAAAATTCCCACGAAGTCATTCCTTCCGGCGTTTTCAGCCAGATATAAGGCGCATTGACGCCTCCAAATACCGTATAGCCGTTTTCTTTTAACCCTTGCTTAATGGCAGATGCATTTTTCATGTAATACGCTACCTGTTTTTTAATCTGTTCTTTTCCTTCTGGGGAATACACAGCTTCTCCGGCGCGCTGTACAATATACGGGGCGCCGTTAAATTTCGTCCCATGGCGCCTTGCCCACATATCATGCAGTGATACGCCATTGCATTGTAATGCTTTCGGAACGACGGCATACCCTAACCGCACGCCTGTAAATCCTGCATTCTTAGAAAAACTTTTTAACTCAATGGCGCAAGTCTGCGCGCCTTTACATTCATAAATAGAATGCGCCACATCTTCTTCCGAAATATACGCTTCATATGCGCCGTCATAGAGAATTACCGCCCCTGTTTTATTCGCATAATCCACCCATTCCTGAAGCTGCGCTTTCGTTAATGTCGTGCCTGTCGGGTTATTCGGCAGGCACAAGTAAATCAAATCTGGCGCTGCTTTTGGAAATTCCGGCGCAAAATTATTTTCTGCCGTACAAGGCATATAAATTACGTCGCTCCAACGCTCTGTGTCCGGATCGTATACGCCTGTCCTTCCTGCCATTACATTCGAATCCACATACACCGGATAGACAGGATCGCAGACCGCAATTTTATTTTCCACTGCAAAAATTTCCTGAATATTTGCAGAATCGCTTTTTGCCCCGTCCGAGACAAAAATTTCATCTTCCGAAATCTCACATCCGCGCGCTTTATAATCATTTTCTACAATCGCTTTCCGCAAAAAAGCGTAACCAAGATCCGGCGCGTACCCATGAAACGTTTCCGCTTGTCCCATTTCATCTACCGCTTTGTGCATTGCCTCAATAATCGCCGGCGCTATCGGCTGCGTCACATCGCCGATTCCAAGGCGGATTAAAGGCTTATCCGGATTTTTTTCGGAATAAGCGGCTACTTTTTTCGCGATTGCGCTAAATAAATAACTTCCCGGTAACTTCTGGTAATTCTCATTAATCTGAAACATGTTTAATCTCCTTTTTCTCTTTAAATATCTATTTCACCGTCAAATACTGTAACGGCTTTTCCCGTCATATAAATTTGGTTTTCCTTTTGGTTCCAGCGGACAGTTAAATCTCCGCCCAAAAGCTGCGCCGTCACTTCATCTTCTGTAAGCTGGTTCGCCATCGCCGCTGCCGCGGCGGCGCAGGCTCCCGTCCCACAGGCAAGCGTTTCGCCCGAACCGCGTTCCCAAACGCGCATCCGGATTGTCTTACGGTCAAGGATATTGACAAACTCCGTATTAATCCGCTCTGGAAATTTCTCATGGCGCTCAAACGCCGGGCCAAGGGACGGCAAATCCAAATTTTTGACTTCTTCTTTTAAAAACACAACACAATGTGGATTTCCTACGGAAAGACATGTAACGGGATATTGCTTTCCGTTTACCGTCAGGGGGGCGTTTATCATTTCTCTTTCCTCTGTCCTAACCGGGATTTCGGACGCCAGAAATTTCGGGCTGCCCATTTCCACTATAACCTGTTCTGTTTTTTCGTCCTGAACCGTTAGTTCTAAATGTTTGATTCCCGCCAATGTTTCAATATCCAGACTTTTTTTCTTGGTAAGCCCTTTGTCATACACATATTTTCCAACGCATCGGATGCCATTGCCGCACATTTGCGCTCTCGACCCGTCGGCATTGTAAATATCCATTTCAAAGTCAGCCAAAGCCGATGGCTTAATCAAAATCAACCCGTCTGATCCTATGCCAAAATGCCTGTCACTAAGCTTTACCGCCAGTTTAGCAGGGTTCTCCACAGTTTCATGCAGACAGTTGACATAAATATAGTCATTTCCCAATCCATGCATCTTCGTAAAGCGCATTCTCATTCCTCCATTCTTTTCAGATAATCCAAAACCATCCGATATTCCATTCCACCGCCAAATAAATCCAGCGCGCTTCCGATTGTCACGTTTAGCCTGCCCATTCCTTCTTTTTTTAACTGCCGCAAATCTTCAAAGCTTCCCACGCCGCCGGCGTATGTGACCGGAATTTTCGCCCACCGTCCCAGCAGCCTGACAAGCTCCGTTTCTATGCCGGAAGCTTTTCCCTCTACATCTGCGGCATGTACCAGAAATTCATCTGCATATTCCATAAGGCAGTCTAACAGTTCTTCGGTAATTTTTTCCTCCGTAAACTTCTGCCAGCGGTCCGTGACAATATAATAAGAATCTTCCCGTTTTCGGCAGCTTAAGTCAAGCGTTAGATGCTCTTTTCCTACAGCATCCCTCATTTTTTTTAAATTTTCATAATTGACCCGTCCATTTTGAAACACATAGGAGGTCACTATGACATGGCTCGCCCCCGCGTTTAAAAATTCCTCCGCATTTCCGGCATGGATTCCGCCGCCTGCCTGAAGCCCGTTTGGATACGCTTGTAACGCGGCAACTGCCTGCCGCTTCGTTTCCCCATAATATGCGCTTGTGGCAGGATTGAGCAGTATGACATGGCCGCCTTTGATTTGATCTTTTTTATAAAACTCCGCGTAAAAGGCAGCATCCTGAGCGGAAACAAAATTCTCTTTTGCCTGATTCCCCTCATCTTTTAAACTTCCCCCGACAATTTGTTTTACTTTCCCATTGTGTATATCGATACAAGGCCGAAACTCCAATCTCCTCTCCTTTCGTCTGACAAAACGACGAAGCCCATACCGGAACTCCGTCGTTTCGCATATTATCCGTGATTATTTTACTTTTACCTTAAATACTACTTTTTTACCTGTGCCATCTGTCGCAGCCGCCGTAATTTTCACTGTTTTGCCTTTCTTCGCATTTTTTGCAATTTTTACTTTTGCAGAAGCCGCCTGCTTGCCTTTCCCTTTTACAGTGGCAATCGCAGGATTCGAAGAAGTCCACTTCAATGCCTTATTCACGGGCTTACCGCCTTTTGTCTTTACTTTTGCTTTTAATGTGACTGTTTTATTCCGCGCCGCCGTTACGTTCTTTTTCCCGCTTGCCGTAACTTTAGACACGCTTCCCTTCATAATCTGAATCGTTGCCGTTGCAGACACTTTGCCATCTGCCGTTGACGCCATAACGACAACTTTCTGTTTTGCTCCTTTCGCAGATAGCTTAACGCTGCCGCTTCCACTTAACTGCGCATACTTGTTATTTGAAGTAATTTTCCATGTAAGCTTTTCACTTTTTGCGCTTTCTGGCAGAATCGTTAGTTCTTTTAGCAAATTAATTGATTTTCCTTTTGCTATTTGATATTTGGAAGATTGAAACTTCAAGCTAGTTACTTTCGTTGTTTTCGTTTCTTCTTTCTTTTCTGCTAAAGCTATCCTAGCTTTCGTAAGATTCGCCGTTAAAGTTTCAATACGCTGTTTTGAATATCCGGCTAATTGTTTATCCGTTATATTTTTCACAGAGTTATAAACATTGACAAACGCATTCCATGTTTTATCCGTATAATTCTTCTTTCCCGCCTGAATGATTCTTGCTGACGTCTGCCTTTCACTTTTAAATTTAGAAATTGCATTTTTCTTAGCCGTGTCTGTCTGAGTAGAGGAACCGCCATTATTCTGATTTTCCTCATCTTTTTCCCAGTCTGCATAAAGCGTTAAGTCTTCCGTTACCGCTTCTTCTGAAAAATCAAAATCTTCTCTAAGCCCTTTATCCCGATACCAAACGCCGGTAAATGTATAACCGCTTCTTTTTGGAACCGTTTCCGGCGGGGTCACAAAACTTCCCGCTTCCACTTCTTTTGTCTCCGGCTGTGATCCTTCGTAGTTCCAGTCAAATGTCACCGTACATTTCTGCGCGCCAGACCCATTTTGATTCCATTCTGCATAAAGCGTCAGGTTATCCGTTACTTTTTCTGTCGTAAAGTCATATTCTTCCGTACATGCCTTATTCAAGTGCCATTTTCCTGTAAACGTATAGCCTTCCCGCTCCGGAGCTTCATCCGGCGGAGCCACACTGCTTCCGGCATCCACTTCTTTTCGAACTGTGTTTCCACCTTCATAATTCCAGTTAAATGTTACGATATAAGTTTCCGATGCCACTCCGTCTTGCCGCCAGCCTGCATACAACGTCAAATTATCCGTTACTTTTTCTGTCGTAAAGTTATATTCTTCCGTACATGCCGCATCACGGTACCATTTTCCTGTAAACGTATAGCCTTCCCGCTCTGGAGCTTCATCCGGCGAAGCCACACTGCTTCCAGCATCCACTTCTTTCCGAATTGTCGTTGCGCCTTCATAATTCCAGTTAAATGTTACGATATAAGTTTCCGATGCCACTCCGTCTT
>CAJUST010000002.1:82086-129579 GCA_910589105.1 uncultured Lachnospiraceae bacterium | reverse complement strand
CCGTACATGCCGCATCACGGTACCATTTTCCTGTAAACGTATAGCCTTCCCGCTCCGGAGCTTCATCCGGCGAAGCCACACTGCTTCCGGCATCCACTTCTTTCCGAATTGTCGTTGCGCCTTCATAATTCCAGTTAAATGTCACGATATAGGTTTTTGACGCCACTCCATCTTGCCGCCAGCCTGCATACAATGTGAGGTCGCTTGTTACATTTTCCGTAAAATCATATTCTTCCGTACATGCCGCATCACGGTACCATTTTCCTGTAAACGTATAACCTTCCCTGTTTGGAGCCGTAAGCGGAGCCACTGCCGGACTGCCGGATTCCACAGTCTTCGTCTCAACGTCAGCTCCCTCATAATTCCAATTAAATGTCACGTTATGTTCAGGAATTTTATCCTGATTCCAGCCTGCATAAAGCGTCATATTGCCTGTTACCTTCTCTGTAGCAACGTCAAATTTCTGAGCGCAGTCTGCATCCCGATACCACTCTCCCGTAAAGGTATAGCCTTCCCTGTTCGGAGCCGTGTCTGGAGCTGTCACTACACTGCCTTTCTCTGCTTCTACTCTTTCAGTTGATGCATTTTCATAATTCCAATGGAATGTAACCGTATAAATAGGCACAAGATCATCGATTGCATTTTGCAAATCCGCCGCCACACTGTCTACCCTGCTTTGCGCAACGTACGCGCTGTCTTTTATCTTTTCTGCCGAAGCTATTTCCGTTCTTAACGCCTCTAAACTGGAAGCGGTATATTTTCCTGAAAGATGAATTGCCGCTTCTTTTAAAAGATCTTCCAATACAGATTTATCCACGGACGTCCCATCTGTCAAATCCTCTAATGCTGACAACAACGCATTTTTTGCTTCCCTGATTTCATCAAATGTCGCAGAATCTCCTTTTTCTGCCACTGCTTTCGCCTGATCATACGCCTCAACATATGCTGTCCATTTTACCGGATTATAAAATTCTGCATCGTCTTTTATAAATTCTGCCGCTTCGCAGAGACTATCTAAATCAGCCTTTATATCCGATAGTTCAACATCTTTTGTATATGACATCGCCGTTTCCAGCTTACTTTTCACCTGCCGGATCAGATCGGTAGAGTCACAATCAGCCGCTATTTCACGGGCTTCTGCAATCGCCGCCTGCAATTTTGTCCAGCTTTCCTCTGAAAAATCCGTTTTTTCCAGATTTTCCGCCTCTTGGATTAGCCGGTTTATTTCCGTTTTGGCTGTTTCCAACTCCTCTTCATTCTCTGTTTTCCAGCCTGCATAAAGCGTGATCGATTCCGTAACTTTCTCTGTATTAAAATCGTATTCCGTCTTACAAACCGCTTCTTTATACCACTTTCCGGTAAATATCTGCCCTTCTCTCTCTGGCGTCTCCTCCGGTTCTGTCGCGGCAAATCCACTTGTCACTTTATTCGTGATGTTCGTTGAGCCAGAATAATTCCAATCGAACGTAACCGTATAGACTTCTATCAGCGCAGTCGCTGTCCTGTTTAATTTTTCTAACGCTTCGTCAATCTCTGATAAAGATGCGTTCCCTTTGTTTAAAACTTCATCGGCTTTTTTACGCGCATGATCAAAAGCTGTAAAGCTTGCGGCAGTATAGGCATCTGCCTGATATGCTGCGCTCATATACTTCGTGTATAAAGTCTGCAGCTGCTCTTTCTTTGCAGTGATCTCATTCAATGCGCTGTTATTCAATGCGCTGTTTAAACTGTCCGTCGCTGCTTTTAAGCTGGAAACTGTAACGCCGTCTTTTAAAATCGCTTTTGCTTTTGTAATTGCTCCTCTTAAAGCGAGCCATCCTTTCTCTGAATAATCGCTTTCTTCTTTTCCTTCAGCAGTTTTAATTAACGATTCTAAATCCGCTATCCCGTCTACCAGCGTCCGATTCGCCGCCATATATCCTTGCTCTACAGGATTGCTGGAATAATCAATATCCAAATGCGCCAGAATTTCCTTTATCGCCGCATAGTTTCCATGTCCACTAAATACTTGAATTTGTAAATAATGCCCAAATTTCCCATCTTTGTTTGTAGTTTCCGGCAGCGCCAAAACTTCTTCTGTACCGGTTATATCTGTAACTTTCTCTCCTTCCACTCTATTAATTCCCGTTTCTGGATTGTTCATTATCTGATAAGTGGATTCATTATAGGCATCGCCTGTAACCAATTTATATGACTGAATATACCCATTGGTTCCACTCGGCTTTTGTAAGGCTTCTATCGAATCATATTCTGATAAATCCCTTGGAAATTCAACCGTAAACACCGCCGGATTTGTTTCTGAAACTGTAAATCCGCTATACTGTGAATGCCAGTATGTATTTAATTTTCCATCTACTGCCAAATTTGCGACGCCATCGCCATAAGTATTTCCATTCTTGTTATTCTCTTGGGTATTCGCCCACGCTTTTCCACTGAGATCTTCATCTCCCTCATACTGTTCCGGCAGCGTCACAGTAGCGCTCACACGCTCAGACGTCCCATCACTAAAAACAGCCTCTGCCGTTATTGTAGCCGTGCCAACTCCTACAAAATATACATTTCCATACTTATCGACAAGGGCAACATCCTCATCACTGGAGCTCCAAGAAATACTTGGATTCTGCCCGTTGCTGTTTCTAAAAACAGCTTTTAATTTGACTGAATCTTTCGCAGTAACCACTTCTACATTTGATGGGCTGATCACAGTTTCTTCTGTTGCCGGCAGAATATTGCTGACTTTAATTGTCGTCTCCGGTGTGCCTGCAAAGGCAATTTTTCCTGCTGTGTCAGCGCTCACTGAGCCGCCTGCATCTTCCTGTTCAAAAATCTTTTCCCCATTAATCTCTAAGCTGAATTTCCGATCATTTGTCCATGATATCCGGACTCTTTTCAGATTGTCCGCTCCCGGATTATCTTCTCTATCTCCTTGATACCATGGGGAGTTGTCTTCTGAATACTTTTGCCAAAACCAGCCATAGTCATCAAATCCGAAAAACATGCCTAATGCTTTGTCACTTCCATTCTTATAACCCATATACACGCCCATCCAGTTCTTGCCGGTATATTCCAAATCAAATTCGAAAAATCCCTCATGGGTAAAATCAAATGTCTGTTTACTTACAAATGTTGTCGGAGAGCTGTAAGAGCTGGATGAACCGCCCGTTAACTCCAATACTCCATTTTGAGACGAAACAACCGCGCCATTCGGGTTCCTGTCAGCTATCCATTCTCCTTCCAAAATTTCAGGCGGAATTTCTTTCCACTTTGCATATAGGATAAGATTGCTCTTTACAACTGCGTTAAAATCATATTTTTTCTCAAACTTACTGTCCGCATACCAGTTGACAAACTCATATCCTTCTTTTTCCGGCATTTCGTAAAGCATTTCTTTCGTCGGCTTTACTGCTTTTCCATTTAATGCAACCGTCTGGCTTAAAGCATGCACTTCGGCGCCGTCACTCATAAAAGTCACCGTAAATGTCTTTTTCTCCAGATTTATTGCGTCAATTGCCGCTTTTGCCGCTTTCAGCGCAGCATTTACTCCCGCAATATCCGACGCTTTGTCAATATTCGCTTTGCCTTCCGCGATTGCGCGCTTTAGTTCAATTCTCTGGTCATATTCATTGATATTCGTATAATTGTCAAGTTTCTGTTTCGCTTCCTCCTTTGCCTGCGCCAATTCTCTTTCTGCCGCCTGCTCTTTTGTTTCAATCGAATCCAGATTTTCTTTCGCTTCCTGCAATGCGGCGTTCATGCCGGATATATTCATCGCTTTGTCAATCGCCGCTTCTCCTGCCGCAATCGCTTCCGCCCTTTTCGTCTTGCTTTCAGCGCCATAGTTGTCCGCGTTCGTATATTCGTTCAATTCCGTCTTTTTTGCATTCTTTAAAGTCTGAATCGCTGTAACTATCCCTGCCAGATTCTCTTTCACAACAACTTTACATGCAAAAGATTGTGACTCCTCATCAGCATAAGCCGCCGTAACTGTTGTTTCACCTGCTCCAACTGCCGTAATAATGCCATTTTCGTCCACTGACGCTGCTCCCGGATTCGAAGAAGTCCAGACTGCCTTTCCCCTATCATCCTGCAAAAGGGACAAATTCTCCGCTATCGCAGCGCGGTCACCCGAAACCAGATAAATATTCTCTTTATTATCCTGATTCCCAAATGCCGCTTCCTTAAATACGGCAGTTGAACCGGACGGGCCTGACGTTTCAATTTTTAGATTGCGAATCCCTTCAATATCAAGGGATAACGACGTTTCCAAATCTCCTGCTGAAGTGTCAAATTGATACAATGGCTGTGGATTGTCATCCCCATAAATTTTCACCTCAGCCGCATTATTTCCCAAACTTCCTTCTATGACGATCTGAGAAGTAAATTTGTCAAATTCCTTTCCAATTAAATCCGCAGTAACCGTAGTCCCAGCCGGAATTGAAACTGATTTTAAGGTCTCATCTTTTTGGACAGAGGCATCCCAACTGCCTAATGTCAAATCGCTGAGATAACTGGTTGTCAAAGCTTTCTCAAACTTCTCATAAAGACAAAATTCTGCCGCCGTAATAAATTTATTTGCCCCGCCCTCTCCTGCGGTAGTCAGCGCGCGGATTCTAATTCTTCTTGCATTTTTTGCGTCAAACTCCAAACTCTTTGTATTGGCATTATCCGCCCATGTAATGGACGGTAAAGTGATTTTTTTAAAATCCTCGCCGCTTTCCGTCTCGCTGTAATATAATTCACAAGAAAGAATCCTTCCGTTATTATTATTACCTTGCCTTGGAACATAATCCAATTTCCCAATGTCTATATTTTCAGGAAGCGTAATTGTATAATTCCCCGGAACATTAACCTGATCATATTTCGTATGCCAAATCGTCCCTAAATCTTTGTCAAGGGCTTTCTGCGCCCCTTCATCTACGCTGTTTTGGCTGTCCGCCACGGCGCTTAACGCGCTTGAGTCTATTTTGTGATAACCATAAATTGTTTGCTCGTGCCCCAGGATACGGCCATAAACCGCATCATACGCCGCCTTTTCCTCATCATCTAACAGCTCATATGCCTTTGCAAGCGCAATTTTTGCATTATGGAACTTGCTTTCAGAAGCCAAATCGTCCATTGCCATATGCTCCAACAGATAATCGGAATAACTGTTCATCATGGACACAAACACGTCTTTTTGCTTTGCTTCATTCCAGCCTTGCTGCATAAGCCCTCTGTCTGTCATCACATAGGTCACAGTTTTTATCCCGCTGTTTCCTTCAATATAATACGCCGGAATATCTTTTTTAGTATACTGGCTTGTATAATACATTTTTCCAATTTCTTCATGATCCAGTTCTATTTTCGTTCCAACCGGAAAGTCAAAATCCTCATTATACGCATCCGCTTTATCTTTTCCAGTTAAAGTCCGGTCAAACACTTTCGTCCCAGACGAATTATACACACGGACTGCGACATACTTATTCTCAAAATATACATGCGGCTCTACATTATTGATTCTGACGTTAATCTTATTTTCCCCTGTTTTTTGCGAAACAACGATAATTTCGCCGCCCATGCCCGTCATACGGATCTGCATATCGTCCGCCAGCAGGTTGCCTGTTACTTTTTTATATTCCAAATCCTTCGTAACGGCTCCTTTTGCCGCTACCAGATACTCATTGCCATACTGATAGTTTTTTTCCCGTGGCATTGGAAGCTCTACTTCATAAATGCCCACTGGGAGAGTCGCCGTAATCTGGGCGTTTTCAACCGGAAGCCGCTTAACAATCTTTGACCCGTTTTTGATAACGACATATTTTCCCTGGATCTTTTCTAAGTCATCAATCGACACATTCAACGTAACATTGCTTGTGTCATTCCGTTGAAGCTCCGCCAAATCGTCTGTGCTGACAAGGCTGTAAATGCCGTTCATTACCTTGCCTTTTTCTGCAAGCGCCTGACGGACTGTTTCCGCTTCTTCATCGTTTGTATAGAGATTTCTCAGATAATAAAGCATCGGCAAATCCTGATCATAAATTTTATCTTCTAAAACTTCCGATGCGTGGATATGCCATCCTTCAAAATAAGGGATTACATTATATCCGCCCGTCTGGCTGAAACTCTCTACGATCGCCTCTGAAGAAGACATATTGCTTCCATGCTCGTAATTATATTTACGGAAAGTCGTATGCATTGCCGCCGTCGTTTTTTCCGGTCCCAGACGGTCGAGCATATTGACAAACATAAACAGACTGTTCTTATACATTTTCCGTCCTGCAGTGATGTCATTAAATACAGGCACTGCATTACGCGTCTGCTCCGATTCCCTTCCGAGCGCATTATACGCTTCCAGTTTCGTACTTCCATACCCGCCTAAAAGCCATCCAAAATCCTTCTCCGGACGGTAAGTCGGTTCAAAATAATATCCCATAATATTATTCGTCGTCTCTACAAAAGAGTTTTCCTGATTTGCAATCGCCCCTTCATACCCATGCCCGAACTCATGCAGGGAAGTCCAGTCTTTATACAAATAGGAGCCAAGATTATCCCCGTGGAACGCGCTGTGATCTCCGGAATAGTATGCAAGTCCTGCGCCATTTACGTTCGCTTTAATAAAGAATTTTGCCCGAACGTTTTGATTATAAGGCTTATCCGTATAAAAATCCAATCCGGAATACGCATCATACTGTTCTTCAAATGCCGCCGCCCAGTCTAACATCTCATCAATCGTATGAAATTGGTAGACTGGATCGTTTTTCTTATCCGGATGATCTATAATCTCATACCTGTTCTTCCTTGGCGCCAAAAACGTAGCCGCCTGCCCTTCTATAATCGCAAACGAATCTTCTGTTTTATCCCAATCAGAAAAGAACGCCGACTCATCATCTCCATACCGGTAATAAGGAATATCACGGTAAGCATCGTTCCATTCCACCTCAACCACCGGCTGTACCGTCGTATTCTTTGGCGTATAAATAAACGGCACGCTGTCCACGCTCTTTTTCTTCTCATTTTCTATACACTGGTTTTTTACCGTGATCCATTCCCCACCAGCAGGAATGCGGACAGAATCCTTCGGGTCAGACTCTTCCTCTCCCTTCACTTCAACCAGTTTTTCCGTAGTTGCATCAATATTCAAAAGCTTTAAATTCAATTCTTTCGTAAACTCTGTATGATTAACCAGACGGATTTTCATAGTTTCATTTTCCGGCAGCCAAAAACCCAGATTCTGCCTGTCATGGTTATATCCTCTGTTAAACCCGATATTCGTCAAATGGGACGCGTCCGGAAGCGTATACAAGATCCTCTTGATATTCTTTTTCTCCGTGTCCCCACTGTCCTTTGCTAAAACGGATACCGTAAGCGTATGTTCCGCTGTTCTGCCGTCCGAGTCCGTCACCCGGTATGTAACCGTCTGATCGCCTAACTTAGACGTATCGATCGATCCTGTCTGGACAATATTCTTCGTTAAATCTCCATCTTCCTGATCATCTGCAAAAACAATATTCCTGCTATTTTCATAGTCGAACTCTTCCCCCTGATAGATCCAAGTCTTTAAAGTTCCCGATAAAAACGGCGTCCGATACGCATCAAACCCATTTTCCGATTCATTTGCAGTTTTTGCAGTATCCGGCGCTTCCGCCGCTTTCAAATTCATACCGGGCATTATGCCAAGCGCCATTGCAGATGCAAGAACCACTGCACAACTCTTTTTTAAAAACCCCATAACAAATAAGACCTCCTTCTGAAAATTGTTCACAAAATGTACAGTTATTCTCATTATAGAATCTTTCCTGCCATTTTACAACCACTTTTTTACATTATTTTTTCAAAAAAATATAAGCCAAACAGACAGAAAGCAGTCAGCGGATCACATCGAAAATGCAAACAAGCTGAAATCAATTTCATATAGTTTGCACAAAATTCTTATGCCAAATTTATCAAAAACGCCTATTTACAATCTAAAGAATACCATATATCCTATAAAAATATGAAACCGATCACACAATACTAAAATGGAGGATCTATCTATGGCATACTATGACGTAACCGCCCTAGGCGAACTGTTAATCGACTTCACGGAACATGGCTTAAGCGCTCAAGGCAATCCGCTATTAGAAGCCAATCCCGGAGGCGCCCCCTGCAATGCGCTTGCCATGCTGGCAAAGCTAGGCCGAAAGACCGCGTTTATCGGCAAGGTGGGAACTGACATTTTTGGAACCCAGCTTAAACAGACGCTGGAAGAATGCCACATCGGCGCAAACGGACTTGTACGGGATAAAAAAACTCATACTACTTTGGCATTTGTCCATAAAACGCCAGACGGCGACAGAAAATTTTCTTTTTGCCGCAATCCGGGCGCCGATATGATGTTAAATGAAGATGACCTCGATGAAGATCTAATTAAAAACTGTAAAATATTCCACTATGGCTCTCTGTCCATGACGCATGAGCCTTGCCGCGCCGCCACAAAAAAAGCAATCAGGCTGGCGGAAGAAAGCGGCGCCCTGCTTTCCTTTGACCCAAACCTAAGAGAACCCCTGTGGAACTCGCTGGAAGAAGCAAGAAAGCAAATCTCTTTTTGTATGGCGCATTGCCAGATTTTGAAAATATCCGACAATGAACTCCAATGGTTTACAGGAGAAAGCAACTTTGACCAAGGCATTATTGCCCTGAAAAAAATCTATAATATACCGCTTATCCTGTTATCTATGGGTAAAGACGGAAGCCGCGCATATACAAAAAACTGCTTTGTGGAATATCCCGCTTATGAACAGCCTTTTGTAAAAGACACTACAGGAGCGGGAGACACGTTCTGCGCCTGCATTTTACACTATATATTAGAACATGGATTTGTGGAATTTACCGCCCAGCAGCTCACTGAAATGCTAAAATTCGCAAATGCCGCCGCCTCTATCGTTACAACAAAAAAAGGCGCCCTGCGCGTTATGCCAGACAAAACGGAAATTCAAGCGCTAATCCAATAACCATTAAATCCCCGCCAAGGAGGTGAACCTATGCAAACAAACCAGATATTCGAAAAAAGATTATCCTGCCGGCATGATGAACTGCGCTGGCTCTATATGGAACTCTATGGAAACCCTTCCATGTTTGCCGAACTTTGTGACAATATGTTTCAATTTTACAAGGAACGCAGGCGCGAATTAAAAGCGCGTGATTCCCTGCGTGAGACGGAACCCGGCTGGTATAAAAAAAACGACCTGTTGGGCATGATGTTCTACATCGACAATTTTGCCCAAAACCTGACAGGCGTGGAAAAAAAACTGGATTACATAGAGCAGTGCAGCGTCAACTATATCCACCTTATGCCCTTTTTAGAAACGCCGGACGGCCGTTCTGACGGCGGCTATGCCGTTTCCGATTTTAGGACTGTAAAAAAAGAACTTGGAACCATGGAAGATTTGGAACGCCTGACTTTTGCCTGTCACAAAAAAGGAATCCATGTCTGCATGGACTTTGTCATGAACCATACATCGGAAGACCATGAATGGGCAAAAAAAGCGCGGCAGGGCGACGGGGAATATATGAGCCGCTACTTCTTTTATGACAACTATGAAATACCGTCCCAATACGAGCAGACTGTCCCACAAGTCTTCCCGACAACGGCGCCCGGAAACTTCACATGGCTAGATGACTGCAGACATTACGTTATGACAAGCTTTTATCCCTACCAATGGGACTTAAATTATAAAAATCCAAGAGTTTTTAACGAAATGATCTACAACTTCCTGTTTCTGGCAAATAAGGGAATTGACATTATCCGTCTGGACGCCGTCCCTTATATATGGAAGGAATTACACACAAACTGCCGAAACCTGCCACAAGCGCATACCATCGTGCGTTTAATGCGGATTATCAGTGAAATTGTCTGCCCGAGCGTCTTGCTGCTTGGTGAAGTCGTTATGGAACCGGAAAAAGTCGTTCCCTATTTTGGGACTGTGGAAAAACCCGAATGCCATATGCTCTACAATGTAACGACAATGGCCGCCACATGGCATACGGTAGCCACAAGAGACGTCCGCCTGCTGAAACGCCAGCTTGACATTCTCCATTCCCTGCCAAAAGAATATATTTTCTTAAACTACCTAAGATGCCATGATGACATTGGCTGGGGTCTTGACTATCCTTCCTTAGAAAAAGAGGGATTTGCCGAAATTCCCCACAAACAATACCTAAATGACTATTTCAGAGGATTAGCGGGAAACAGCGTCAGCCGCGGAGAGCTCTACAATGACGACCCCGTGACGAAAGACGCAAGATTCTGTGGCGCAACCGCGTCTATGTGCGGCATAGAAAAAGCGGGATTTGAACAAGATGATAACGCCATGGCAAAGGCTATTCAACTTGATCTCATGCTCCACGCCTGTATGTTTATGCAGTCAGGAATCCCGATGCTTTACAGTGGCGACGAAATTGGCCAAGTCAATGACTATTCCTACAAAGAGAACCCAAAAAAAGCAGGCGACTCGCGTTATCTGCATCGGGGCGCCATGAACTGGACGCTTGCCAATCGCATAACTGATTTAAACACAGTGGAAGGGAAACTTTTTCATGGGCTTGAGCTGTTAGAGCAAATCAGGAAAACGGAACGCGTCTTCTGCGCAGAGGCAGACGCAAGAACCGTAGAAACACAAAACAACGCGATCCTTTCTATCGAGAGGTCTTATGGCGGGGAAACGCTTATCGGCGCATTTAATTTCAGCGAAGATGAAAAAACAGCATGTTTAAACGCGCCGGACGGCATTTATACTGACTTAATTTCAGGCGGGGATAAGACCCCGGATTGTCTCCGGCTTATGCCATATGAATTTTGCTACCTGAAAAAGAGGAAACTTTCATGAATGTATCTGACATTGCAAAATTAGCAGGCGTATCTAATTCCGCTGTTTCCCGCTACTTTAATCACGGATACATCTCACAAGAAAAACGGGAAGCTATCCGCAAAGTCGTAGAGGAAACCGGATACCGCCCTTCCGTACAGGCGCAGACCCTTCGGACAAAAAAGACAAATATGATAGGCGTTATCGTCCCGAAAATCGCTTCTGCTTCGATCGGAAAAATTGTAGAAGGAATCCTTTCTGTCCTAAATAAGAGCAACTATCAAATGCTGCTTGCCGTTACGGAAAACGACCCGAAAAAAGAGTTAGAATATCTGTTATCCTTCAACAGAAAACAGGTAGACGGCCTGATACTGGCAGCGACCGTTTTTTCGGAAGAACATAAGCGCCTGCTCAAACACTTAACTGTGCCCGCCGTCATCACCGGACAAAAGCTTCACGGGCAGTTTTGCGTTTACCATGACGACTACCATGCCGCCTATGACATCACAGAATATGTCTTAGAGAAAGGAAAGAGAAACCTAGCCTACATGAATGCAATCCTTTCTGACGAAGCGGCAGGGGCAAAACGTTACCGCGGATACTGCGATGCTGTGCGGGACAGAGGCTTTGAAGCTCTTGCCGGCCAGCATATTACCGCAGACTTTACCGTAATTTCCGGCTATGAAAAAACAAGAGAGCTCCTATCGCAGTATCCTGGTTTGGACGCCATTCTCTGCGCCACGGATTCCATGGCGGCAGGAGCTATGCAGTTCCTTGCCGAACATGGAATAACCGTACCGGATCAAATACTCGTTACGGGACAAGACGACTCGGATATTGCGAGAGTTACATCTCCGCCGATTATTACAGTACATTATTCCTTTGAGACATGCGGCGAAACTGCAGTCCGGATGCTTTTAGAACAAATAAACCAAAAAGACGCCGCTCCAAAAGAAGTAAAGCTCGGCTACTCTATTACTGATTATCAAACAAAGGAGAACCCCTATGACAAATAACGAAAGACGAGACTTAAATCTGCCTTATATCACGGACGATTCCGTTTTAAATGAACAAAAAACAGCCAGAAGGCTGACGCAGATATTAAACACAACTGACCGTTCGGACTTTGACGCTATAAAAAACATAGTCAAAGAATTATTTGGAAAATCGGAAAACGCTTTTGTCAATCCGCCCTTCTACTGCGATTATGGAAAAAACATTGAAGTCGGCAAAAACTTCTATGCAAATTACAACTGCACCATTTTAGATGTGGCAAAAGTCATGATCGGCGACAACTGTATGCTTGCCCCGAATGTGGCGATTTACACAGCCGGCCACCCTGTACATCCGCTTACCCGCAACACATTATATGAATATGGCATAGAAATCACGATTGGCGATAATGTCTGGATTGGTGGAAACACTGTCATCTGTCCCGGCGCGCATATTGGAAGCAATACTGTAATTGGCGCAGGAAGCGTCGTGACGAGAGATATTCCTGACTATAGCATCGCCGCCGGAAATCCCTGCCGCGTAATCCGAAGCATTACCGATGCAGATAAAAAATTTTATTTCCGGGACTTAGAATTTGACGAAGAAACATGGAAGGACGCGCAACAGCGGTTAAAAGAACCGCCTGTTTAAAAAGCCCCCTTACTAATTTATCATATATAAACCCCCTGAAACGTTATATGTTTCAGGGGGTTTACTTTTTTCCAATCAAACTTCTAAAAGCTTAGAAACGCTGCTTCTCTTTGCAACATACAAGGGAAAGTCCTCTCCTTTGTAGGGGCAAAGCCCCATACTGATTTCCAGTTTTACCGTTTCATATGCAAGCTCAGGATAATTATTTTCCTTGCTTAAATGCCCCAGCATAACCGCATGGACGTCATCATGGAGGATTTCCGCCAAAAGCTGCCCACACCGCTCATTGGACAAATGTCCCCGTTCTCCGGAAATCCTCTGTTTTAAATAATAGGGGTATGAACCCGTTTGAAGCATATGTATATCATGATTTGCTTCTAACAGCAAAAGATGAATCCCCCTTAATTTTTCTACAATATAAGAGTTGTAATTTCCAAGATCCGTCACAACTCCCGCCGATTTCCCTCTGCTTCTTATCACATACGCAACCGGATCTGCCGCATCGTGGGAAATGGAAAAAGGAGCAATTTCAAGTTCCCCCACCGTAAACGGTTCGTCCGGCGCAATGACATGGAACAGGCTTTCGTCAATTTTTCCGACAGACTTTGTATTTAAAATTGCCTGTTTCGTATTCTCTGTCGCATATATGGGAACGCCGTATCTTCTGGCAATTACGCCAAGGCCGCCTATATGGTCAATATGCTCATGGGTAATTAATACGCCCTTCATTTCAGAAGTTTTATGCCCATATTCATTTAAGCCCTGTTCAATTTTCCTTCCGCTGATCCCTGCGTCTATTAAAACGTGGCTGTTGGCGCTTCCCGCCATTATGCAGTTTCCACTGCTCCCGCTTGCAATGCTAAGTAATTCCATTGTTTAAGTCTCTTTCCAATAAATTTCCACTTCATCTCCACTGTAAAGCGGCTGCATATAGCCCGCGGAGTCTCCATTGACAGTCGTGACAATCGCCCGCCCCCTTGAGTCCGCCAGGTCAAAGTTTATAAAATCAAAAATATCGACAAATATATAGTCCATTTTTCCGGTAAGCGTCACGGGTTCCCCATTTACCGTAATCCGAATTGCGACCCATGGGTTTTGCGGATATCCGGCGTCTTCTTCCGGCTGTCCGCCCTTCTCTTTTGGTTCTTCTGATTTTTTCTCTAATTCATCAGACGGCTGTGGCGTAGGTAAGAGCTCTGGCTCTGTGTTTTTATCCTCAATCTGCGCTGACGCTTCTGGTTTTACGGCAATCACGGGCAGCGTTTCTTCATATTGTACGTTTAACACTTCCCAGTCTATTGTAAAATTCTCATAAATTAACGTCTGAAATCCGGCAGGGCGGTTATTCACAAGTATTTCAAAATCCATGTCGATTTCCACGTCCATAAATTCTGCAAGCTGCGCGATTGTATAGAAATTTCTCGTCTCGATGACGTCCCCTTCATGGACTTCATAGGAAGAAAGTTCAATACTGCCGTTGACTTCTACAAATTTTGGACAGCGTATCGTCTTTCCATTGACAATAAACGTCACAGATTCTTCGGTATAATCCGTTATATCTGCAAGCGTCACTTTTGCGGCGTCTCCCGCCGTTGACGGCTCAACTGTAATATAACTGTTTGCAATCAAAGGCGCGTTAATGTTCGTCAGTTTCCCGTTTACTTTGACAACCGCAGATTCCCCGGCTTCCCCTCTTGCAATCCTCGGGCTTCCGTTTACCGTAAAATTAATTTCCCTGCCCCGTTTTGGGAACAGATATTCATTTGGAAAGCCCGCCTGTAGCGCGGCGTCGACGATTGTCAAACGGTTATTGTCATACAATTTAATCCGTTCACCGTTAAAATGCACCATAATAAAGCTATTCCGCTGTTCAAAATAATTTAAGCAAATGCCGACCGGCGTAACGAGCAGAGGATCTTTCTTCACTCCCGGCTGTTCAAATGTGACTTGCCGCAGGACTTCTTCCCCGCGCAGCGCCACACGCTCATACGGAAGCTCCAGCTTATCCGCAAGCCTTGTGTCAAATCCATGCGCTTTTCCGCCGCCGCCGACAATAAACGCCGCCTTGACTGTCTCACCGCCGTTTAATTCGATAATTTTATCTGCAACTTCTGTCGTAATCCGCTCTACAACTTCGTCCGTCAGCTCCCAGACTTCTTCCGAGCTGATTTTATGGTCTAACATCATAATATCCGTATATTCCACCTCGCCCCCTAACGTAGAGGCCAGTTTCATATATTCCGCCATTTGGAAATCGACCAGATACTTCTGGACAATGACTTCCGTTATCTCATCTCCCGCAAGCGGAATCATGCCATATGCGATAATGCTTCCGTCTCTTGTCACGGAAATATCGGACGTGCCCGCCCCCACGTCAATCAAGGCGATATTAAGCATACGGAAGTTTTCCGGTATGGCAATGTCAATCGCGGCAATCGGCTCTAATGTCATGTTCGCTACGGACAGACCGGCTATGCCGACTGCCGCATAAAGCCCGTCTATTACGTCTTCCGGCAAAAATGTGACAATAATGTCTTCCGCGATTTTTTCCGCCTTATGGCTTTCTATGCTTTGGAAAATTTCCCCATTCAAATAATATTTGACAACGGAATACCCGACACAGTAAAATTTGTAGTTCGTATCATTTTTTTCCTGAAGCTCTTTTTGGGCTTTTTCAATCCCTAACAAATCCAATGTATGAATATCTTCTGCAAGCACGACGCTTTCCACTTCAAAATCGTATTCGATATGGGTCGTCACAGTCTTTAAGACACGTCCTGCCGCTGCGACGCAGACAGAAGTAAGCGTCTGGCCGATCTGATCTTCTAATGCTTCTTTTACACGGCGAATCGTATTTCCAACCCTTCCAATGTGATGAATCTGCCCATCTAACATTGCGCGCGTTTCATGTTCGATTGAATGCTGCGCAAGCACGATAAATTCTTTGTCAATCCGGTATCCGACTGTTCCGACGACATTACGCGTCCCGATGTCAAGACCGAATACCAAATCTTCTCCTATCTGCCTTTTTTCCATCTCACTGCCTCCTACCTCACCATGTCTGGCAAATGCTTTTTGAATTTCTTCATAAGCTTCTTCTAACGTACCGTTATTTTCAATCACGACAGCGCAATGCCTGCGGTACTCTGAATCAGAAAGCTGGCTCCCTAATATATCGTCAATTTTTTCATCAGAGTATCCTCTCGTTTCTTTTAGCCGTTTCCGCCGGATTGGTTCGGCTGCGTCAATTAACCAAAGCTCATCACATATTTTATCATATCCTTCTTCAATTAAAAGAGCCGCTTCTAAAATAAAATAAGAATATATTTCCTCTTTTCGCTCTTTCTCGACAAGACGCAAAATTTCCTGCTTCACTGCGGGGTGGACGATTTTGTTTAGCGTTTCCCGTTTCCCGCTGTCAGAAAAAATGACTGCGGCAAGTTTTGCGGAGTCAAAGCCGCCTTCCTTAGTATAAATGTCCTCTCCTTCAAATGCGTCTTTGAGTTTCGCAAAACATTCAGAGCCGGACTGCATAAGCTCATGGGCAAGCTCGTCTGCCAAAACTATTTTTGCGGGATATTCCTGTTCTATATAACGCAGGATTTTCGACTTTCCGGCTCCTGCGCCTCCTGTGATTCCGATAAATTTCATACTGTCTCCTGTTATTTGGCTTCGTACCAGTTTTTTCCGGTGTGCATGTCAATCTCTAAATCAACCGACAAATCTGCCGCGCCCTGCATTTCTTCCATTAGAATCTGTTTGACTTGCGCAAGCTCATCTTCTCTTGCTTCGATTAACAGTTCATCATGCACCTGTAAAATCAATTTGGATTTCAGCCCGCTCTTTGCCAGACGGTCATGGACGCGTATCATTGCGATTTTAATAATGTCTGCCGCAGTTCCCTGAATCGGCGCATTCATTGCGACGCGTTCGCCAAACGAACGCTGCATAAAATTGCCGGACGCCAGCTCCGGCAGGGGCCTTCTTCTTCCAAACATCGTTAAGGAGTATCCGTTTTCTTTTGCCGATGCCACCAGCCCGTCCAGAAATGTTTTTATCTTCGGATACGATTCAAAATAACGTTCGATATATTCCGCGGCTTCTTTTTTGCTAATGCTTAAATCTTGGCTTAAGCCAAAAGAACTGATCCCGTACACAATGCCAAAATTAACCGCTTTTGCGTTTCGCCGCTGTAAATCCGTCACTTCCTCAAACGGCGTATGGAATACCTGCGATGCAGTGATTCTATGAATGTCCTCCGCCTGGCGGTAAGCCTGAATCAGCGTTTCATCTTCCGACATATGCGCCAGCACGCGCAGTTCAATCTGGGAATAATCCGCATCGACAAAGACACAGCCTTTGGCCGGAAGGAACACCTTTCGGATTGATCTGCCAAGTTCCATGCGGATCGGGATATTCTGTAAATTCGGGTCCGCGCTGCTGATCCTTCCCGTCGCCGTAATCGTCTGATGGAACACGCTGTGAATCCGCCCTGTTTCATCAATGAAGTTTGCCAATCCGTCCGCATATGTGGATTTTAGTTTCGTAAGCTGGCGGTATTCTAAAATATCCGCCACGATAGGATGCTCTGCGGCAAGTTTCTCCAAAACGTCCGCCGCCGTGGAATAGCCTGTTTTGGTTTTTTTGCCGTTTGGCATTTTTAACTTTTCAAATAATATCACGCCTAACTGTTTCGGTGAATTAATATTAAACGTCTCTCCCGCCTGCGCGCAAATGCTTTTCTCTAACGCTTCTATCTTTCCAGACAAACTCCTCCCATATTCGGCAAGGGCGTCCCTGTCCGCCGCAATGCCTTCACGTTCCATGGAAGACAGCGTATAGACAAGCGGAAGCTCTATTTCTTCATATAATTTGAGCATATCCGTTTCTTTCAGCCGTTCGGTTAAACGTCCTCTTGCGTTCCACGCTGTATACGCCATATAGCAGGCAAATGTCAAAAATGCGTCTTGCTGTTCTTCCACAGCCGCTTTTAAGCTTGATTTCCCCAATAAATCTGCCTGCGATAACAGCATCAGGCCGCAGACGTCTTTTGCAATCTCTACATAGGTATACTCGCTTTGCAGTGGATTTAACAAATAGGCTGCAATCCCGCAATCAAACAAGCGCTTACGGATCGCGCCGTCCGCTTCGGGAAGCTCTAAAAATTTGATATGCGGCTTTAAATCCAAAAAAGACACGTCTGCCTGCATTGTGATTTCTTTTAGCTTCTCTTTTAAATACGCCTCCGTTAAAAAACCTCCGACCAAAAGAAACGCCGTCTTATCTTCCGTATAGCAAATGGAAGCCCCAAGAAACTCCCCGTCTTCCACAAAACACGCCATGCCAAGCGCCCCGTTTTCTTTTGCATTCGCCAGAAATTCTTCCGCCTGCGTAAAATCGCTGATTATTTGGAAATACGTTTCCATCTGGTTTTTCGGCGCGTCTAAATCAAAGCGGCCCAGCATCTTTTTAAAATCGAGCTTCTTGCAAAGAAGATACGCTTCTTCCGTATAAAAATCTTTTACTATTGCATCTTCGAATGAAAAATCAATCGGGACATTCACGTCAATCGTCGCAAGCGTTTTCGAAAGCTGCGCCATATCATAGTGGTTTTTTAAGTTTTCTTTAGCGCGGTTTGGCTTAATTTCATCTGCATGGGCATACGCATTTTCTATGCTGCCGTATGCGGCAATCAGATTCGTCGCCGTCTTTTCCCCGATTCCCGCCACGCCCGGAATATTGTCCGACGCATCGCCCATCAGCGCCTTTACGTCTATAAATTCTGACGGCGTGACCTGATACCGTTCCTTCACGTCTTTGGCAAAATAGTCTTCAATTTCCGTCCCCGTTTTCTTCGTTTTCGGGATTCTGATTTTTACGCGGTCCGTGGCAAGCTGAAGCAAATCCCTGTCGCCGGATACGACAGACACAAAAAAACCCTCATTTTCTGCGCGTTTTGAAAGCGTCCCCAGCAAATCATCTGCTTCAAATCCTGCTAACTCTACGGTTTTTATGCCCATTGCCGCCAGCATTTCTTTCATCAGGGGCACCTGCTCTTTTAGTTCTTCCGCCATCGGCTTTCTTGTGCCTTTATATTCCGGATACATCGTATGGCGGAACGTCGGCTCATGCACGTCAAAAGCAACCGTCAAATACTCCGGCTGCTCCTCGTCTAATATTTTAAATAAAATATTTAAAAATCCAAACACTGCATTTGTATGGATTCCCTCGGAATTGGTCAAATCCCGCACTCCGAAAAACGCGCGGTTTAAAATACTGTGTCCGTCGATTAAAACTATTTTTTTACTCATATTTTCCTCGTATATTCCTTTAACCAGTGAGTTTCTTCGGCTGTCAGATACGGTGAAAGCGTCTTATATACGGTTTCGTGGTATTGGTTCAACAGCATCTTTTCTTTTTCCGTCAGGCTTTCTGCATCTACCGCGTCTAAATCCACAGGCGCGTATGTGATCGTTTCAAAACATAAAAACTGGCCGTATTCATTTTTTTGGGCTTTTTTACAGAGAAGCTCATTTTCAATGCGGATTCCATATTCGCCCGCCAAATATACGCCCGGCTCATCTGTTGTAATCATGCCCGCTTTTAACGCGAAATCTTCGTCTTTTCCCTGACGCTTTTTCCAACGGAACGCATTCGGCCCTTCGTGCACATTTAAAATATGCCCCACTCCATGCCCCGTTCCGCATTTATAGTCCAGACCCAATTCCCAAAGAGGCTCTCTAGCCAAAATATCCAGATTTTGTCCGGTGCATCCCTCTAAGAACTTTGCGTCCGCCAACGCTAAGTTTGCCCGCAGGACAGCGGTAAAATGCTGACGCATTTGATGTGTGATTTTTCCCAGAGCGATGGTTCTTGTGACGTCCGTCGTCCCTTCTAGGTAATGCCCGCCGGAATCCACCAAAAGAAAACCTTCCGGCTCTAAGACTGCGTTTTCATCTGGCGCCGCCTGATAGTGCATCATGGCGGCGTTCCCACGGTAAGCGCAGATAGTGGCAAAACTTGGCCCTAAATAGCTCGGCTGTTCCCTCCGCCTATCCTCCAGATATTCACCGGCGGAAAGTTCCGTCACCGGCTCCAAACCAATCTTTGTTTTCAGCCAATACATAAATTTCGTAAATGCCACACCGTCTTTGATGTGCGCCCAAACCGTATTGCGGATTTCCACCGGATTTTTCACTGCTTTTAACAATTCGGAGGGGTTTGGCTGTGTAAGCCTTTGGACGGAAGCTGACAGACCGGATACAATTCTGTCATTGAGCGTTTCCGGATCATAAAGAACGGATACGCCAGAAAGGCTGTCTGTATAAGCTTCTACTGCTTCATATGGTCTGGTTTCTATCTGGTTTTCTTTCAGGTACGCCCGCTGATCCTGTGTAATGACGTCTTCCTGCAAAAACCAAATGCAGGTCTCCAGTGATATGATAAGATATGACATCACAACTGGAACATGCGCGATGTCGGCGCCACGGATATTTAATGTCCATGCTATGTCCGTTAAGGACGACAGGATATGCGTATCTACACCTGCGGATTTCATTTCTTTGCGGATCTCTGCTATCTTTTCCTTTACGCTTTTGCCGGAATAGGTTTCGTCTAATATGAAAAACGGGTTCGCGGCTGCAGGCGGGCGGTCTGCCCAAAATTGATCCAAAAGATCTTGTTTGGGATCTAAGATGGCGCCTGCTTGTTTTAGGATGCTACGGTAATCTTCTCCGTCTGCCGCATTTATAGTTCTGCCGTCATAGGCAAGCGTCTCGCCTTTTTTTATGGTTTTTTTGATAAATTCTTTGACTGTGGGAACATCATCTTCTCCTATGCGCATAAGCGTGACTGAACTTCCTTCGAGCTGTTTTTCCGCTTGCAGGAAGTATCTGCCGTCTGTCCAAAGGTATGCCTGCGTCTGCGTGATGACTGCTGTCGCATTGGAACCGGAAAATCCGGTCAAATGCCGGATTGCCTGAAAATGCTCCCCGATATATTCGGAACCGTGATAATCGGAGTTTGTCATAAGATAATAATTGATGTTTTGTTTTGCCATTTGCCCTCTGAGCGTTGTCAGGCGTTTCAGAGTGGAGTTACTCATTTTCTGTTTCCTCATAGTATTCAAAAAATCTGGTGTCCAACTCTGGATAGGAGCGCTTGAGTGAAATTGGCTTGCCGCTTCGGTTTAAAAAGCAGTGCTCGCTTGTCGCTAGGGTGCGGAGCTCTCCTGTTTTTTTGTCGGTCATACGGTATTCTACTTTCATTTTTATTCCGTTATATTCGGAGATTTTCGTTTCGATTATAACGGTATCGTCAAAATGAACCATGCTTTTATATTCACAGGCTATGGACAGTACGGGGCTGATGATTTCCATCTTTTCCATGCCTTTATAGGATAGGCCGATCTGCTCCATGAGATCCATGCGGGCTTCTTCCATCCAACGGATATAGTTGGAGTGGTGGATTATGCCCATTTGATCAGTCTCGTAGTATTTTGCATGATGTTCGTATGGTTTGATATGGATTTGGCCTGCTTGTCCATATAACTGTAATTCTCTTCCTGCCATAAGTCATTCCTCCTTTTGCAAGTGGGGCTTAATAGTATTATTATGTCACAGAGGGCGGGGAATTTCAAGTTGGAAATGATTTTAAAAATGTTGATTGGGGTGGGGTGAGGCAGTGAGGCAGTGAGGCGGCAGACGCAAAACTATAGTTCATTCAGACACGCTCTCGCTCTTAGAAGCCAGTAGCGGTTCTAAGTTCGAAAAAACCTCACTAAGAACCGACAGGCTTCTAACGGTCTTCATTGAACTATAGTTTTGCGTCTGCCGCGGAACGTCTTTGGGGATCAATATTTTTAAATTTGCTTGTTAGGGAGTGTGGGAAGTTGGACTTTTTTGATTTATTATGGGTTTGTTTCTGGGGGATTTTATATTATTTTTTGTTGTATCTTTTTGTTTGGGCTGTCTTTTTGACTTCGTAGATGTTTTAGTTATATTTTTTGTTTTTCTTTCTGTCTTTTTGATTCGGAGCAGATTCTTTTTGTTCATTTTTTTATTGTTGATTTTTGATTTATTTTTGTTATTTATTATTTGAGTTTTTTGTGTCTTGTTTTTTTATTTTATTTTCGTAGTTCGTTTTGTAGTTTGTTCTTATGATTTGTTTTTTGGTTTTTTTATCTTCTTGGGAGACGCATTGTTTCTGTTAAGTTGTTTAAGGTTTTCTTTCCAATTTATTTTTTGGAAGGAGGGGGAATGTTTCGTTTTGTTAGTTTATTATTTCCGATTTTTTTAATATTATGGATTAATATGTTGTGTATTCGTTTTTTATTTTCTAGAAATTTTGTGTGGGAGATTTTTAATGGATTTTTAGTTTTCTTTTTATTTATGAGTGATTAGTTTTATTTGCTGATTTTACTTTTAATTAATTCAATGAAGCATTTTCAATAATATACATTATATCCTGCCTTGACTTTTATGTATGTTAATTTCTTTTTTAACGAAAGCATGTCAAAAATGCGATTCTGTAGCTGTTTTATCTTTCTAATAGATATTGTCTGCTTTATTATATCTTTATTTAATATGATATAATCTGCCTTTTGTTTCAAAAACTATCGCGTCTTTTCATGATATAATAGTTCTATCTCTATATAGTGTATAGATCTATTTTAATAAATCTATTTGATGAATTATTGATTTTTTCTTAAATTCAAAATATTTGGCATTTTCTTTGGAAAAGCATTCCAAACAATATGAAAAGGTGAATGAAGTTTCTATGGACTTATGTTTTTCTATTTGAATTAAGAATGCTTTTTGATAATGTGTTAAAATTTCTATATTTTATTAAGGTGTGATTCATGTTATAATATCCACGGAATGAATCCTAGGCTTTGTCTTATGGAGACACATAGATCTGGAAGTATGGGGGATTTTTTAGCGAATAAGACTTTTTACTAAAATGTCAAATATTTTAAATTAAGAAAGAGGGCTGATTATGAATTTAAAAAAACGAATATCTCTGTTTTCCATATTGCTGTTTCTTTTTACTGTTGGTTTCTTGGGCTGTGGCAAAACTGATCCTGTGAAAAAAACGGTTCCGGAACGGGAGGAGGCAGAAGAAACTAGTTCAGGGCAAATGCTTCCTTCTGAATATGCTGACAGTGAAATGATTCAGGATAACGAGGAGATTCCTACAGAAACTGAACTTATTTTGGATGCAAATGCGGCGGAACCATTTCCGGAAGCGGCAGAAAACCCAGACAGTATTTCCACGACGGAAATTATTACAACGGATACTGTGAATATCCGCATTGCTCCGGATTTAAACGCTGACGTTGCCCAAAAAGCGGCGCGGCGGACTGTGTTAAATAAGGTTTCTGAAGCAGATGGCTGGACTAAAATTTTAATGGAGAATTTTTTTTATTATGTAAAAAGCGATTATGTAAAAGATATGCCTGCCGCGGGTGAACGCACAGGATTTCTTGTTGCAATCGATGCTGGACATCAGGCTAAGGGAAACAGTGAAACGGAACCCATCGGGCCTGGCGCATCTGAACAGAAAGCGAAAGTCGCTGGAGGCACAAGAGGCGTTTCAAGCGGGCTTGCCGAATATGAACTTACTCTGCAGGTTTCTCTGAAATTGCGGGACGAGCTTACGGCCCGCGGATATGAGGTGCTGATGATTCGGGAAAGCAATGATGTCAATATCAGCAATGCAGAACGCGCAGAAATTGCAAATCAGGCGGGGGCAGACGCGTTTTTGCGTATCCATGCAAATGGTTCGGAAAACAGCGGGGCAAACGGAGCTATGACAATCTGCCAGACGGCGGGCAATCCTTATAATGCCGCGCTTTACAGTGACAGCAGACGTCTGTCTTCTCATGTATTAGACGCTCTTTCCGCGGCAACGGGATGCCAAAAACAATCTGTTTGGGAAACGGACACTATGACCGGGATTAACTGGTGCCAAACGCCGGTTACGATTGTCGAAATGGGCTTTATGACTAATCCCACGGAAGATTCTAATATGGCAAATCCCGATTACCAGTACAAAATTGCCCAAGGAATTGCAGACGGCGTGGACGCTTATTTTCAGGCAGAATAAAGCAATCTGGCGTACAGATGGGATGCTTTGCTGACAATGTTATGTATTTTTTCACTTCTTGTTAAATATAATTCAGGGGAAGCGAGATGACGGCGGCATTTATATCCTCTTTTTGCTTCCCCTGCTTTTTCTTTTCTGTCTGGATTCCTTACTTAGTACAAATTCCAAAAAAATTTCTGAAAGCTTTCAACTGTTTGAGACATTTAATTTTGCTCCTTTTCTATGAACTTATCTTTACGCTCCCATTAATCTACATCTCTATAAACTTTTCTTTACGCTTCCATAAGTCTATGTCACTCTTTTGCGGCTGCCATAGCCGATAAGCGGTAGAAGCAGAAAAAGACGGCAAAAACGACGGCTATACTGGCAAAGTATATGAGACGCAAGTCTGCATACATCATTTTTTCCAAGGCGTGAACGGAAAAATAAGCGGAAACTGCCATCACAAGAAACGGTAATCCATATGCGGCTTTCAGTTCATTGGAAACTGACTTTTTTAAGATCTTTCCAGATATGCCAATTTTTCGGAGTGTCTGCATCCGCTCTTTTTCCTCAAAGGAATCGTTGTACAGTTTCATAAACAGTATGCTTCCGCTTGCTAAGATAAACACCAGAAACATGAAAATGCACATTGTATACAAAACCTTCACCCACTCAATATCACTGCTGTTTGGGTCTGTTTTTATTACTCCCATTTCTGGGGAAAGTGAATCCAAAGCATCGTTTGCCGCGGCAAAATTGGAAAGATCCTGAATTTTATAGTTGTACAGATACAGTTCTTCCCCAAGCGGCAAAAGACGCTTATATTCTTTATCATTGACCAGATACAGGCTCATCATTTCCTGAAGATAGCCCAGATATGGCACTGTTGTCTCTTGGATCTGCTGATACGTTTTTCCGTGAATTGTACAAATGACGTCTGACCGGTTTGTCAGCAGTGACAATAGATAGAGACGTGAAATTTTTATAATTTCATCTTGTTTTGGATTTTTTAATGTAAATTCCAGCCCTGCCGCTTTCGCAAGCTGTTTCATCTGTGAATAAGAAACTACGGCATAATCTGATGTATGCGTCTCGGTCTTCCATGCTGAATCGTCAATATGCAGCACGGTTATTTCGGTTTCATATTCGATTTGATTGTTTTTTTCAATTAATGGGCGGATCATGTCAGAAAGTCCGCTTTGGCTTCCAATAATCTGGTAAGTGTAAGTCGTCCGGAAATGCGTCATTGCTTCATAACGGTATTTCATGGCAAATCCTGTCGCAAGCGCAGTCACGGAACATAGCATAAGCACACAGGTCATTGCATAAGCGCGGTAATTTTTTTTCATGCGGAAAATAACATTATTTACCCAAAGCGTCCGCTCTTTTTGATATAAAAATGTCTTTCTTTTTGCTAATTTCTGAAACAGCATGGGCAAAAACCCGCCAAATAAAAGGTATACGCCTAAAATGACAAGCGCGACGGCTGCAAGCACATTTCCCATTACTTCCTGCCCGCCTTCTTTTATGGCAAGGAAATAGCCGGAAAAAAGAATGATAAGACCGAGAATGGTTTTTACTGTTAAAACGACCGGATTTTGACGGACGTATTCATTCTGCCTTGTTGCTGACACCAGTTCAAGCACGCTGCTCCTTACGATTTCCACATATCCTTTGATGGAAAAAATCAGATAAAACAGTAAATATACGATGCTTGGAAGGATTAGGGGCTCTATATGGAACTGAAAGGCGATTTCTACTGTAATATCTGAAATTGCCAAGAGTATCATTTGAAATAACTGCGTCGTCAGCATACCGGACGAGATTCCTAAAATCCATGCAAAAATTCCGGTCATTACGGTTTCGATGAAATACAGTTTTCCAATTTGCTGATTCGTCAAACCCATAAAAATATAGATCCCGATTTCTTTTTTTTGTTTCGTTAAAAACACATTGGTCGCGTACCAGAGAAAACAAAACATAAAGCAAATTAAAACAATTGAAATAATCTGAACTAAAATATCGATGTACTCTGCATTTTTTCCGCCCAATCCTTCAAATAAATTGGAGTATATAATATTCTGGAAATTGACAAATGCCAAAATCGTAAATGCCATTGACAACACGACGGCAAGATAATTCCTTAAATTGCTTTTAAAATTCTGCATTGCAAGCTGTATCATGCTCATGCAAAATCACCTCCCATGGCCGCCTGCATATCTATAATCCGGTCGTAAAATTCTTTCCGGCTCTCGCCGCGGCTTAACCTGCATTGAATCTGCCCGTCATTTAAAATGTAAACGTCTTTCGCATATGATGCGCTGTATGCATCATGCGTCACCATTAGAATCGCCGCCCTGCCGCTGTCGTTGACTGTTTTAAAACACTCTAACAATTCTTTACTGGAACGGGAGTCCAAAGCGCCCGTCGGCTCGTCTGCAAAAATAATTTCCGGTTCCGTAATTAATGCGCGGCACGCCGCCCCTCGCTGTTTTTGTCCGCCGGAAAGCTGGTAGGGATATTTTGTAATATGATCTTTTAAGCCAAACATACGGCTTAGTTCCATTGTTTTTTCCATGCACACCCTGCTGGACGCGCCGTTTAACGACAATGGAAGCGCAATATTATCCTGAAGGGTCATCGTGTCTAAAAGATTGTAATCCTGAAACACGAAACCAATTTTATCCCGCCTGAGTTTGGATAATTCTTTGTTCGTCAATTTTGTAACGTCTTTTCCGTCCAACTGAACGATTCCCTGCGTCGGCTTGTCAATGGTGGAAAGGATATTAAGCAATGTTGTTTTGCCAGACCCGCTTGGTCCCATCACCGCTATAAAATCGTTTTTGTAAATTTCCAGATTGACGCCTTTTAACACCGCAGTCAAAAACCCTCCTGATCCATAGTTTTTTGTCAAGTTTCTAATTTCCACTACTTTTTTTTCATTCATGGCTGTTCCCTCCTATGAATGGCATTATAGAGGATTTTTTGGCAAAAATCCTGACATTTGGATTACAGTTTTGTAAGGTTAGTTTTTACTATACTCTAAAATAATTTACTTTACAAAAAATAAGATTGGGAACCTGTTTTTACATTCCCAGTCTGCCGTCCCATTTAGGCTGTTCATTTTGCATTCAATTTTTTCACTTCGTCAAGTGAAAGTCCTGCATACTCCTCAATTTTTTAAGCGTCAACATTCCATCTGCCAACATTCTTTTGGCAGTAGTTATTGCCCCCTCCTTTTTTACTTTGCAGCTCTTAATATTTGATAAATTTCAGATGAAAAGATTCCTAATACTTCTTTTTTTATTTCTGGATTCTTCAAAAGCAAAGAGAAGAAGTCCTTATTTTGTTCTAATCCCTCTATCAATGCATCATCAATATCATCATAATAAGAAAATTCAAAATTTTCTTCGCTGTTATTCTTTGCGCTATTTTTCAGTTTCTCTGATTTCATAAGAATATCTTTAATCTGGAGCATAGCTTTTACAGCTACATCGCTATCATAAAATCTTCCAGTCTTGTTGTTAATCTCAACAATAATTTCAGATAGTTTTTGAATCTTATCCTCCGTAAGACCAAATGCCTCTGCTGTTGGTAATTTTAAAATAGGATCACTTGTAACTTTTTTTCCTTTAATTTCTTTTCCTTTTTTCTGTACAAAATCAGAAGCTTGAATTTTTCCATCAAGATTATATCCACCCCCAGAACGCTTAACATCTAAGTAAGCGTTCAGCCCTACAATAAAATGATATTTTTTATGCAGCTCTGTATCCTCAAAACAAGATACTTGCAACAAAAATTCATAAAATCTTATGAAGCTTCGAACTAATTGCGCAAATTTAAGCTGATCTTCCAATGACATCTTTTCAACATTCTTTTTACACTTCTTAAAATAAAAAGTCAGTTTTACAGTTTCTTTTGAATTTCTATCTTTCTTATTTTTACATAAAAGAATATTAGCAAGGTCGATGTCACTTGGATCTATTATTGCATAAGCATCTATCTTTGCTTCTAAGTCATAAATAGCTGTTGGCGTAATCGAGTTTGATAGCAAGGTTGTTGTGTAATATGGAGCAAATGCCTTTTTAATGTCTTCAAACTCATTCACAAAATCTAATATGAATGTCTTTTTATTATAAGGCGGATAGATCCTGTTTAATCTGGAAAATGTCTGAACAGCGTTTACTCCTTTTAATTTTTTTAGCACATACATAGCAGCAAGTTTTGACTGATCAAATCCTGTTTGATATTTATTTGCAACAAGAAGCACTTGATATTCATCTGTGTCAAATTTCTCAGGAAGTTTATTCTCTGCAAATCCATTCATACTGGCTTCTGTATACTCTGTTTCATCGTCTTTTAGCTTTACTTTACCAGAAAAAGCAACCAACGCATGAATACCTGTATAACCTTTTCTTTTCACATAATCTTCAAATGCCTGTCGATATTTTACTGCGCTTTCTCTGGAATCTGTAATTACCATAGCTTTTGCAGCGCCTCCAAGCTCCATCATTACATTATTTTTAAAATGCTCCACAATAATTTCAACTCTTTGAGCAATATTTGTTTCGTGCAGTTTTACAAAACGGGCAATCTGCTTTTTAGCTTCATTTGTTTTTACTGAAGGATCTTCAGCAATCTCTTTATTGATTTTGTAAAATGTCTTATATGGCGTAAAGTTCTGTAAAACATCAAGAATAAATTCTTCTTCTATCGCCTGCTTCATGGAATAGATATGGAAAGCTTCTTTTTGACCTTTTATATTCAACTTTCCAAATAGCTCAAGCGTTGTCGGTTTAGGTGTTGCTGTAAAAGCAAACATAGAAACATTGGGTCTTTTACCTGATTTCTTTACCTGCGCCACAATCACATCTTCCATATCTGCATTATCTGATTCATCAGAGCCTAGAGCCTGCCTAATGGCTTCCATATCTTTTCCCGCCGTCGAGGAATGCGCTTCATCTATAATTACTGCAAAACGCTTTTTCTCCAGTCCGGATACGCTCTCAATGATATAAGGGAATTTTTGTATTGTGGTTGCAATTATCTTAGTATTTCCAGTCAGAGCCTTTGCCAAATCTGTAGAATTGCATTTTTCATTCATTACACGAATCATTCCACTTTTATGCTCCAATCCTACAATAGCGGCTTGAAGCTGTCTGTCTACAACAACCCTATCTGTTACAACAACAATATTATCAAAAATAATTTTGTCATCTTCATCATGTAAAGAAACTAATCTATGAGCAAGCCATGCAATAGAATTTGTTTTTCCAGACCCAGCCGAGTGTTGTATTAAATAATTCTGTGATGTACGATTAACAGTAAGATCTGATAAGACTTGCCTTATTACATCAAGCTGATGGTATCTTGGAAAAATCACATTTTCACTTCTGCTAATTTTCCCTGTTTCTTCATCTTTTTTCTCTATCTGCTCAATAAACATGAAATTAGTAATAAGCTGTATCACTGTTTCTTTCTTTAGAATATCTTCCCACATATAAGATACACTGTATTTATCTTCATAAATAGGATTTCCTTTTCCTGCATATACCCCTTCTCCATTGCCCATGTTAAATGGCAAAAAATATGTAGAACCGCCAGAAAGACGTGTTGCCATATACACTTCTTCTAAGTCCATAGCAAAATTTACAAGACATCCTGCTTTAAAAAGGAATAACCTTGTTTTTGGATTTCGTTCAGTTCTATATTGATAAATTGCATCTTGATAACTTTGTCCTGCCGGATTGCATTTTAGTTCAAATGACATAATAGCAAGACCATTTAAAAAGATTACCAAATCAATTCTTTCTTTATCGCTTGCCCACACTTCTTCCATAACAGAAAAGATATTTTGATTATACTTTTTGTTCAAAGCAGTATTATAAGAAGTTGAAGGTTTTCCATATAAAAAAACAAGTTTTTTTCCTGATATTTCAATTCCATGCTTTAACACATTAAGAAGACTTCCTCTATCTTTTGTTGTTTCTGTATTGATAAAATTTACAATCGTTTCTTCTAAATTTGCTTTATATATTTTACGCAAATACTCCATTTCGTCTGGCTGTGTCTCATTCAAGAACTGGAATAATAATTCTTTATCCATAGCAAAGCGCCTTTCAAAACTCTTTGTATCACGAATCATATAACCATTCTTATTTTTTAGTTCATTCATTATATAATGCTGATATTCTTTTTCAGATAATATGTTATTCACCGTTTCGTTCCTCTCCTTTTGTAAATCAACACGACATACGATTATATATTATTTTAATGACATTTTTTCAATAACGCTTATAACAGCATATTTCCATTCATAATTAAATACACATTATCCACTAATTATAAACCACATAAAGTGATACTCTAATCATCTTTTCGTGGTACACAGTCTATAGCGTATTAATTTATTATTTTCAATGTTTTTTCAAAATCTTAATCAATTATAAAACACATACATTATCTTCTTCTGTACTATATATAAAATTCCAATCACAATTCTGATAATTTTTATCACTATAAATTTTTTCAATCTGAGATTGTATGTAGTGAATTACATTGAAATCTTTAGACATTGTTTTTTGGAACCTCCTTTTTCCCTGTCACATATTCGTAAATAAAAGATTTTTTATATTGTTCAAGAACTTCTAATTGTTTCTTTTTATCTTCAATAACAGCATCTATTTCCAAACACTTCTGATCAAGATATTTCACGATTTCTTTTTGTATGTTCCGAATAGGAAATACCACCTTTATTTCACCTAATTCTTCTTTGTTTATTTTGGGCATTTTAACTCTGTCTTCTGTCACTAATGCAACTTGGTTTAAAAAATACTGAGATAACATCATGTATAAAATAAATCTCGTATATTCTTGAGTTTCTATGGGATACATGTCTGCACTACATAGTCCGTCAAAAGGCGCTATTGTTACTTTGTTTAACTTGGGACGAATCTTGGAATATAATATCTGCCCTTTATAAAACAAATGATTATCGCTAATCACTCCAGCCTCGGCAACTGTATTATATCCTAATAAGACACCTGAATCTTTCGCTATATTATCAGGTGATATTTGTGGATACTCTTGGTATAAATTCACATTCACCAAATTTGATTTTATAATTCCAACATATTTAAATCGAGTTATTTTCCAATCTTTTGGCACCTTCCCAATACCTCCAATTCCACTATCTTTCATTTCCACATTAAGATGTAATCCTTTTGTTACTGCTTCTGTAATAATAGACTTTTTATAATCTTCTAATATATCAATCTGAGATTGAATATCTGATACGAGTGAATCAGTTTCATTGCATTTTATATCAAGATAATTTGCAATTTTTTTCTGCTCATAAATTGATGGTAAAGAAATTTTACGTTTAAATATGTCATCAGCAGAAACTCTCAAACGAATTTCCAGAATACCATTTGCATATTTTCTTAATTCCGTTTGAAGCTCTCTTGTATTAAAAATATAGTTGATAAAACGCAACTCTACATTATCTGTTTCTTTAAAAACATAATAAACAGGGCTAACGCATCCGAAGTAATTCGAAATTCCTACAGAACCTATTAGTATATTCATGCTATTCACAATAAGAGTGTTAGGATATGCCAGTTTATAATCAGTAATATTTTCTTTTGCCTTATTTCCAATATTCCCTTTGTCTTCATAAAGCATAACACCTTTATCTTTCACAAGTGATAACACTTGTGATGTCTGTATTGGTAAATTTTTTTCTTTTATTTCTAAAAGACAATACTGAATCCTATTAAGCTTCCAATCTGAAGGTATTTCCCCAATCCACTGAATCCCACTATCTTTCATTTCCCTAGCCATCATCAGTCCTCCTTAAAAAGCTTTGCAATTCTTTTATTTACAGACTTTTCAAGTTCAAAAAACTTTTGTTCCAAAACTTTACTGCTCTCTGGCTGCTGATATTTATAAAAATATCTAGTAAATGGAATCTCTGCGCCTGTTTTAATAACTGGATTTTTTGCTCCTAAATTTTCTTCAAAGAACCATTTTGCATCTGGAACATAGGGAAGAACTTCTCTTGCCATATAATCTTCTATGGATTCCTGATATTTAACAATCTCTGTATCTTTTGTAGTCTTATCATAAATAATATTGCCTTTTTTATCTCTTTGAATATCTGCTTTTTTATCCAAAACAGATAATCCATCGGCTATTCTTTCAAGGAGTTTTTTATTAGCAAATCCTTCTAAAATCTCTGTAAGTACAGGCATAAAAGATTCTGGATTCATATATATGCTATCTGAAATATTCTCCCTTAATGCTTGAATGATCGCATCATAAATAGGCTTCTTCTCATAATAAGTTTCCAGTTTCTTTTCCTCTTTACCCGTTAAAAATTCTGCATTTTCCAGCGCATATACTTTTGCTTCATCATAAAGAGAATTTAATACGCCAGAAGAAAGCATATTTTGCATTCTTTCTTCTGTAATGCCATAGCTTCTCTGCAATGGCTGCATCACAGAATATTCTCTATACATAAATTCTTCATTATCATAAATTTTACAAAGATCATTCTCTTTAAAGTCGGCATAAAGCCTTGTAATTTTCTCTCTATCTTCTGGTGATAATTCATTCTTTTTATTGCTAAGAGCTTTTCGTAATTTATGATAAATGTTTGAAGCATCTATCAACTGGATTTTTCCTTTTCTTTCTGCCCTTTTATTTTTTGATATTACCCAGATATATGTAGCAATTCCTGTGTTATAAAATAAATCTGTTGGAAGCGCAATAATCGCTTCTAGTAAATCGTTTTCTAATAGAAAGCGTCTAATCTGGCTTTCTCCCGATGACGTTCCTCCTGTAAATAATGGAGAACCATTTTCAATAATTGCAGCGCGTCCACATTCATCATCAAGTTTATCAATGGCTGACTGGATAAATAACAACTGCATATCGCTTCCCGCAGGAAGTCCTACGCCCCATCTGCTATCTATTTTTATATGTTCAGCTCTTACAGCATCTTCAACTCCATCTGCGGAATCTTTTCCTGCCCATGGCGTTCCAAATGGGGGATTTTCCAAAACAAAACGCATTTTTATATCAGGGAAACAGTCCTTTTTCATTGTATCTTGGTATCTGACATTTTCTGCATTCTGTCCTTTGATGAGCATTTCCGCCAAACAAATCGCATAGCTTTCTGGATTTACTTCTTGAGAAAACATTCTAATGTCTGCTGTTGGATTAAACCTATGAATATAATTATAAGCAGTAGAAAGCATACCGCCTGTTCCTGCGGCTTGATCTAAAATAGTAATTACTTTATTATCATCGAAGATGTCATCACAGCCTTCTGCCAAAATAATAGATACCATAGTCTTTATAATGTCTCTGCCTGTGTAGTGATCACCAGCTTCAGCATTTTCAGAAAATCTCCTAATCAAATCTTCAAAGATATATCCCATCTTCACATTATCAATCGTTTTTGGTGATAAATCTAATTCTGAAAAAGCTTTTACAACACTATAAAGTCTATCGTTTTCTTCCATCTTATCAATTTGTTTATCAAATTCTAAACTTCTTATAATATCCTGTACATTCGCAGAAAATCCTTTTATGTACTCTCTGAAATTTCCTGCAATATGATCTGGTTCATTAACAAGCTCTGCTAAATCGTACTTACTTGTATTGTAAAAGTCATATCCTGATGTACGACAAAAAACTTGCGTCGGCAAATCTGGATCAATATCAAATCTTGCTAATACTTTTTCTTTTGTGTCTTCCAATGCGCACTCAAGTCTTCTGATGATAACCATTGGAATGATTACATCTTTATATTTATCACTTCTATATGGACCACGGAGCTTATTCGCAATACTCCAGATGAAATTTACTTCTGATGTCACATTGACTGGCTCATCATCCCACATAAGATCAATGGGTTTATCACTCATATTCTTTAGTCTCCTTTTATATGATTCTTTATAAATCTTTATTTCTGTAGATAAAAATACCCAAATGAAAGAAAAAATATAGCTTGCCAATGATAAAAACAAGCTCTTATGTCTTTAAAAAAATGGATATAAAAATGAGCAAAAATAAAATCAATAATATCTTTGTCGTCAAGTTATTATCATAAACCTCCTAGTTTTATAAACCGAAAGCCCGAGCATTTCTGATCCCATACTAGCCCAAATTGCCATAAACTCATTTTTAATTTCCCACATAAATAATAAAGCATTTACAGTATAACACAAAAAGAGCTCAAACAAAATCTCCCTAAGCCAAAACAAAATAAAAAGCAGATAGAGAACACCCTCTATCCGCTTTCTTTTCTGCACACTAACCCCCGTCTCACAAAAGCCCTGCAAACGCTCCCGCGCCAATTACGGTCAGGATGCCGGAAACGACGATGGACAGGCTGCTCATCGCCCCTTCTACTTCTCCAAGCTCCATCGCTTTTGCCGTCCCTACCGCATGAGCGGAAGTCCCAAGCGCAATTCCTTTCGCAACCGGATCTTCAATGTGAAATGCCCGAAAGACCCATTCCGCCGCCATGCCTCCAAAAATGCCCGTCACTATAATGACCGCAACCGTTATCGCCACATAGCCGCCCAATTCCTCCGAAACGCCCATTCCTATCGCCGTCGTAATCGACTTTGGCAGAAGCGTCACATAGGAAGCGTGATCCAGACGGAACAATACGGCAAGCAAAAACACACTGACAAAACTTGTTATCACGCCAGAACAAATGCCAATCAGTACGGCTTTATAATTTTTCTTCAATAGCTCCATCTGTTCATACAGCGGAACCGCAAGGCAAATCGTAGCCGGAGTCAGAAAAAAACTGATATATTTCCCACTTTCATTATATACCTTATAATCTACCTGAAAAACCAGTAAAACCAAAACAGTCAAGACGGACGCTATTAAAAGCGGATTACATATCGCAAGCTTAAACTTTCGTTTCATAGAAACGCCTATTCCATAGGAAAGCAGGGAAAGAAACACACCGAAAAAGACAGAAGTCTCAAAAAAACCGTTCATTTTTTATTTCTCCCTTTCCGTTCTTTTCTGCGCAAAAGCGCCTGCGCTGTTTTCCCCGAAGCCGCCATGACCGCGACTGTCGTCAGCGCTATTATGACAATGTATGAAAACAATTCCGGTTTTAAAATATCCCAAGAATCCATTAGCCCCACTGCTGCCGGAATAAACATCACCGGCATAAGCTCAATTAAAAACACGCTCACTTCCTTCACGGACGAAACCGGAAGGATCTTCCATTCCAAACAGAAAAACAACAGCGCAATGCCATAGATGCTTGCCGGAATCGGAAACGGCAGCAGGCTGCGCAGCGCTTCCCCTAAAAACGCCAAGAACATAATAATCCCAAATTGTTTTAAAAACTTCAAACTACACCCTCATTTCTCTTTCCCGATATGCCAAATACCAAAAACTCCCATCTTAATTTACGCATGGGGAATATTTGTAAATTCCGAAATTTCCCTATTTATTGTAACCAAATCGCAGACATTTAAATCATGCACACTGGCATGCCCCGTAATTCGCGCAAATGTTTTCAATTCTTCTTTCGTCACATTTAGATAATTTGCCACTCTTTTGGCCGCCTGTTCTGTCTTTAACCGCTCTCTTAATTTTGGGTCCTGCGTCGCAATTCCCACCGGACAGTTTCCCGTTCCGCAAATGCGGTACTGCTGACACGCGGCGGCAATCAAAGCCGCGCTTGCAACTGCGACTGCATCCGCCCCCATGGCAAGCGCTTTTGCCACATCTGAAGACACCCTTAAGCCTCCCGTTATAATAAGGGAAATATCCGAGTTTACCGAATCCAGATATTTTCTGGCGCGGCATAATGCGTAAATCGTCGGGACGCTTGTCGCTTCACGCAGGAAAAACGGACTTGAACCCGTCGCTCCGCCCCTGCCGTCAACCGTAATAAAATCCGGCTCCGCATATACGCAGTATTCCAAATCCCGTTCAATCCGCCCAGCGGCAATTTTAATGCCGATTGGCCTTCCGTCAGAACGAGCCCGAAGCATGGAAACCATCTCTTTTAAATCTTCCTTTGAATTTAACTCCGGAAATTTACTCGGGCTTTGTACGTCCTCACCCTGTTTCTTTCCACGCAGGGCCGCAATTTCCGCAGTTACCTTTTCACCGGGAAGATGCCCGCCCATTCCGGGTTTCGTCCCCTGCCCGATTTTAATTTCAATCGCATCCGCGCTGCGTAAGTTTTCGTCCGTAACGCTGTATTTATTCGGAATATATTCAAATATGTATTTGTAGGAAGCCGCCTTTTCCTCCGGCAAAATCCCGCCTTCGCCGCTGCACATTGCCGTCTTTGCCATTGCCGCTCCCTTTGCAAGCGCAACTTTAACTTCCTTAGATAATGCGCCAAACGACATATGCGAAATATACACCGGCTGATCCAAAATCATCGGCTTTTTCGCATGTTTCCCAATCACCGTCATCGTCGTGACAGGCTCATCTTCTTCTAATGGCGGCGGGTTTAACTGCGCGCCCAATAAGAGAATATCGTCCCAGTTTGGCATTGGCATTTTCGTCCCCATTGCGCCGCTTATGCTCTTTCCTGTCACTGCCATTTGATGGATTTCTTCCATGTAACGGCAAGATTCATCGACACGGTATAAATTTTTATCATAATTCAAGTCCAAAGACGGTTCCGTTTTCATACTGCTTCCCTCAAAAGCCGCATTTGCCTGTCCCGTAGGCTCCTCTCTAAACTTTTCTTTCGGATTATGGCAAACCGGACAATCGTCTGGCGCCTGTTCTCCTTCATAGACATAACCGCATATTGTACAGATAAATTTTTTCATCGTTTTCTCCTTTTCCATTAAAATTGAATTACTCTATTTTAACACGTTTTTTTCCATATTTACAACTGTTGATGATACCAGATAAAAATAAATTTTTGTTTTATGAAAAATTCCTTTCCTGTCTTTTCCAGAACACTATGCCCGTGGCGCCTCAATTAAAAATCTGGTAAACCTTCCCTTTTCACTTTCCACGGATAGCTCATGCCCCAGTTTTTCCATAATCTTCTGCGACATATAAAGCCCCATGCCCGTCGATTTATATTTCCCATTATGATGGCCGCTCCCCGTATACCCCTTTTCAAACACCCTGCGGATATCCTGCCTGTCTATCCCCTCCCCATGGTCTTCCACAAAAAGCAGAAGTTTTGCGTCCTTTTGCTCACTCCAAATTTTTAAAAATGGCGAATCACAGGCATATTTCACTGCATTGCTGATACATTGGTCCAGTACATAGACGAACCAGTTTTTATCCGTATAAATCAAACCGTCCTCCACATCAATCTCAATTTGGAAATGCTGTTTAATTAAAAAGAACTGGTTGTTATGCACGGACGTTTTCACACAGTCCAAAATACGGGTCGGCCTCATCTGAATGTCAAATAAACTGCTCTGCGCTTTACAGCCAAAAAGAGCCGACTTCAACTGCTGATTGATCCGTTCTAACTGTTCTTTTAACGATGCGCGCAGCCTGCTGTCCTCAATTTTTTCTGCCATCAGAAGGCTTGCCGACAAAGGAATTTTCACTTCATGGCACCACTTTGCAATATAATCCTGCAAATCACAATTCATTTCAAATTGCTCATTTAATTGTTTTTTCAGCGCCTCCACGTCGTGTTCTATAATCTCATAGCCTTCTATATTGGGAAACTCCTGATAAATCACCGTTTGAAGCTTTAAAAGCCCCTTTTGCCTCTGCATTTCCCTATGATGCTTTGCCGCATCCGCCCCGACGCATAACCCGCCTGCAAACGCCAGCAAAACGTCCAGATATACCAAATACGATATGTTTACCTCAGGCAAAAGAAATAAAAAATAGAGATTATAGCAAAGGCACAGAACAAAACAGCAAATAAACGTTTTTTTCCTTTTTTTCAGATAGCTATGCAATAAAATAACCCTGCCCTTTCTTCGTCTGAATGATCTCCTCCCCACAGATTTCCTTGAGTTTATTCCTTAACCTGCTGATTAACGTCGTCAGCGTCCCGTCTGATACAAACTCGTCCATTCCCCACAGCTCCATCATCAATTCTTCCCGCAAAACCACCGACGGCTTACACTCTAAGAGCTTTCCCATTATTTTTTTCTCAGACTTCGTCAAATCCAATTCACTCTCCTGATAAAACAACGAAAACGTATCCTGCTCAAACGAAAGCCCCGCCGCAAGCAAAACACGTTCCCTTACCTTATATTGATATGCGCGCCGCAGCGCCGCGTCTATCTTTGCTTTTAAAAGCGCAAGCCCAAACGGCTTTTCCACATAGTCGTCCCCGCCCTGCGCGATCGCCATAATTTTATCCATATCATCATTTTTACTGCTGATAAATAAAATCGGGACGTCCGAAACTTTCCGAATCTGGGCGCACCAGTAAAACCCGTCAAAAAAAGGCAGATTAATATCTAATAAAACTAAATGTGGGCTAAGACGCTGAAAGTCTGAAACAATATCTTCAAAGCTATCCGCTTTGACTGCCTCATATCCCCATTTTTCCAAAAACTGCCTCACTTCGTCTGCCAATGCCTCGTCATCTTCAACCAAAAAAATCTTCATTTCCCTTTCCAAGCGCTTTCACTCCAATCCAAAACACGCGGCACATACAGTCCCAATCCCCTTTAACCGCGGCTAAACCTCTGGGATAACGGCCAGACGTATGATTACGTCGTATGATGCACGACTACCGTCTGATACGGAATCAAAATCCCATTTTTGCGGAACCCTTCCACCAATTCCGCGCGTATATCACTGCACGCCAGAAAACTGTCATCTAAGTTTTCCGTCCAGACCGTCGTTTTTAAAATGATCCCATTTTGCGTATACCCTTTGACAAACACCTTATTTTCTTCTGTATTTAAGGTCAGCTTATTTGCAATGCAAATTTCCTGCATACACTTCTTCGCTTTCTCTATATCCGCTTCATATGAAATTTCAATTTCCATAAAATTCCCAATATTGCCCGTATAGTTTGTATTCGTAATCACGGCGGAATCCATTACAGAATTTGGCACAATACAGCTTTCCCCATTAAACTGCTGGATAATTGTATGGCGGATTGTAATATCCTTGACAATCCCCTCCGCAATTACGCTGCTGCCCTGAACCACCCTGATTTTTTCATCTACATTATAAGGCTTTGAAAATGAAAGAGAAATGCCGCTGATTACATTTGAAAGCGCCTGCTGCGCCGCAAACGTCGCAATCGCAACAAACAGCGAACTGCTCTGCAGCAGTGTTTTGCTTATATCCTTTGTCACTTCAAACTGCTGCGCCAAACTGTAAAGCACCACTATCACAATCAACACATTTAAAATGCTTTTAATAAACCGCAGATGCACAGAATTATGTTTCCTTGACATAATGCGGAATACCAGATTCACAACACGGTTTAAAAGCAGTTCCGCAAGAATAAAAAGCCCAATTTTTATCACACTGTCCATACAAGAGCCTCCTACTTCTGATTCACTTCCCGAAGCCCTTTCAGCAGATGGATCTCAATACTCCCCCGCTCCATATCTACTTTTTTTATGCACTGCTTAATCGCCGGGACAAGCAAATCTGGAGCCCCTTCCTTCGTTATCACATAAATGTCATTTGCCGCCGACGAAATCACGTCAGAAAGCTTCCCTAACTCCTCCCCTTCATCTGAAACCGCCGAAAGCCCAATTAAATCCGCAATAAAATATTCATTTTCCCCCAATGGAACCGCCTGATCCCTTGTCACAAACAGCTCCATTTTACGCAGCGCAAGCGCGTCGTTAATGTCGTCCAGACCTTTGAATTTTAATATCACCATGTTTTTGAAAAAACGGATCTTCTCGATTTCCATCCTTTCTTTCGACTTTCCCGTATCCAAAATCACCTGATCTAACTCCAAAAACCGTTTCGGATCATCTGTCGTTGGAAAAACCTTTAACTCCCCGCGGACGCCGTGTGTATTTGCAATCACTCCTACTTTTAATAACTCATCCATTCGCATTTTCTCCTGCCAATCATCTATTTTTGATGATAGTATCACAAATATGGAAAGATAGCAACTTTGAAACTGCCTGTTTTCACACAGAATAGAAAACTGCATTTTTAAGGAAGCCCTTACAAATCCAGTTTCGCGAAAGCCGCCCGCCGCTGTCCAAAAAATATTAGAAAATTATATTCCCCAGAATTGACACATCAAAATTTATTTGCTAAAATGAGAAAATTAAAAAAACGCTATACAAAGAAAGTGAGGATTTTACCATGGGCACAATTATCGGCGAAGGATTTACATTTGATGACGTACTGCTCGTTCCGCAGTATTCTGAAGTTACGCCAAACATGATCGATTTAACCACATACCTTACCAAAAAAATCAAGCTGAACATTCCAATGATGAGCGCAAGCATGGATACTGTAACGGAACACCGCATGGCAATCGCTATGGCAAGACAAGGCGGCATCGGCATTATCCACAAAAATATGTCCATTGACGCTCAGGCAGACGAAGTCGATAAGGTAAAACGTTCCGAAAACGGCGTCATTACCGACCCATTTTCCTTAAATCCAGAACATACACTGCTCGACGCCGAAAATCTTATGCGGAAATTCCGTATTTCCGGCGTTCCAATCGTAGAAACTGGCAGCAAAAAGCTTGTCGGCATCATTACAAACCGAGACTTAAAATTCGAAACAGATTTCTCCAAAAAAATCAGCGAATCCATGACTTCTGAAAATTTAATCACCGCGCCGACAGGCATTTCTTTAGAAGACGCAAAACGGATTCTTGCAAAAGCCAGAAAAGAAAAACTGCCTCTTGTAGATGAAAACTACAATTTAAAAGGTTTAATCACGATAAAAGACATTGAAAAGCAAATCCGCTACCCATTGTCCGCCAAAGACGATCAGGGCCGCCTGCTTTGCGGCGCCGGAGTTGGCATAACGCAGAATATGTTAGAACGTGTTGACGCGCTTGTCCACGCGCACGTTGACGTTATCGTCCTTGACTCCGCCCACGGGCATTCCAAAAATATAATAGAAGCTGTCCGCAAAGTAAAACAAACCTATCCCGATCTTCAGGTCATTGCCGGAAATATAGCCACTGCCGCCGCCGCCATAGATTTAATTGAAGCGGGCGCAGATGCAATTAAAGTCGGCATAGGGCCGGGCTCCATCTGTACGACGCGCGTCGTTGCCGGAATCGGCGTCCCACAGATGACTGCGGTGATGGAGTGCTATGACGCTGCTAAAAGTTACGGCATCCCGATTATCGCGGACGGCGGCATCAAATATTCAGGCGACATGACAAAAGCCCTTGCCGGCGGCGCAAATGTATGTATGATGGGAAGTATGTTTGCCGGATGCGACGAAGCTCCCGGAACGTTTGAATTATATCAGGGCCGCAAATACAAAGTGTACCGCGGAATGGGTTCCATTGCCGCTATGGAAAACGGAAGCAAAGACCGCTATTTTCAGGAAGACGCCAAGAAACTTGTGCCGGAAGGCGTAGAAGGCCGCGTCGCATATAAAGGCAGCGTAGAAGATACAATTTTCCAGCTTATCGGCGGCATACGTTCCGGCATGGGTTACTGCGGATGCCCAACCATTTCCGATTTGCATGAAAACGCCAAATTTGTCAAAATTTCCGCGGCATCTTTAAAAGAAAGCCATCCACATGACATTCACATCACAAAAGAAGCGCCGAACTATTCTATAAACGAATAGCCTGTTACAAATAAAGATACGGCAGGCCGCACAAAATGCCAAGCAGCGCCCCCACGATAACGTCCTTTGGGAAATGCGCGCCGCCTGCCACCCGAATATAGGCAAGCAAAATGCCCATAGTCCCGATTGTGGCGCCTGCCGCCCTGTTCCAATAAAAAAATGTCATCGCAATGACAAAAGCCGAAAACACATGGCGGCTCGGAAAAGACTTCCCAACCGTTTCTTTCTTTAACAGCGGCTGAATGGAAAACACCTCATAAGGCCTTGGCGCTGAATATGCCTTACGAAAGACGGACAACAGCGTAAAGGAAACTGCTGGAATCAAACAGCAATAAAACAACTGTTCAAAGCGCTGGAAAAAGGCAAACCCAGCCAATAAAACAGGATATGCCAAAAACACCGCCCCAGTGATTGCTTTGTCTGTATAACGCAGCGCTGCCGCGCCATGTTTGAACTTCCGAAACGGACTGGACCATTTTTCATATTGTTCTTTTGTCATAAAACCACTCCTTACATTCCGTTAAAGAATAGCTTATTTCCGGCGTAAACGCAAGAAAAAAGTGAAAATGGAAAATCCATTTTCACTTTTTTCGTTATCTTGTTTTTGTCTTGTCTTTCGTCGTATCTTTTGTGGCATTGCTTTCGCCTTTGCTGTTTTCATTTGTTCCGGAAACATTGGAATTATTTTTGTCATTCGTTTTGTTCGTCCCATTGGTTCCGTTCGTTCCATTTGCGCCGTTGGTTCCATTGTTCGCCGCATTTTTATCTGTGGCGTTGGTTCCATTGTTGGAATCGTCATTCTTATTTACAGTATTCCCATTTCCGGTTGCATCGTCCACTGCGTCCTCAATATCGTTTCCAATATCTTCCGCGCCGTCCATAATGGCGTCTCCGGTATTTTCTACCGCATCTTCCACATCATCTGCCGCATTGTTCTTATCATTGGCGTTATTGTTTCCGGCGGTTCCATTATTTTTGTCTACTGCCTCTGTGCTGCCGTTTGCGCTGTTATTCGTGTCATTCTTATCGTTGTCGTCCCTTGTCCCACAAGCGGCAAATGACATTGCCATCACGCCCAATGTACAGCAGATCAGCAGTTTTTTAAAATTTTTCATAAAAAAATTCCTCCTTTCCTGCTCATGTATGAATCGCTGTCGGATTCCTGATATAGTTTGCTCCATTTTTATATTTTTATTCAGATTTCTTACGATTTCATTTTTGGATCAAATATCAGGCTTGCCAGATACCCAAATACCAAAGCCGCCGAAATGCCGACTGCGCTTGCGGTAAACCCGCCCATAAAAATCCCTAAAAACCCTTCGGCGTCCACCGCTTCTTTGATTCCTTTCCAAAGCGTGTTCCCAAACCCAAGCAATGGCACGCTTGCGCCTGCCCCTGCGTAATCAATTAACGGCTGGTAAATGCCCACTGCGCCCAAAACCGCGCCGCCACAGACTAACAGCACCATAATCCGCCCCGGCAGCATTTTCGTTTTCTCCATTAAAATCTGAGTCAGCGCGCAAATCAGCCCGCCTACCCAAAACGCATTCAGATACTCCATATTACGCCTCCTCTCCAATATGTTCCAACACAACCGCATGGGCAATTCCCGGAACATTCTGCCCTTCATTAAAACTGACAGTCGAAAGCAACGCCCCTGTCGGAACAAATAAAATCCTTTTATAACTGCCATCTTTTAACTTCGGGAGATAATGGGCGGAAAGCGTCACTGCTGAACAGCCGCATCCCGAACCGCCCGAACCAGTCCCCTGCGTTTCTTTGTCATAAATTAAAATGCCGCAGTCTTCATGCGTTCCTGAAATATCAATATTCTTTTTTGAAAGAAGATTGCATAAAATTTCCTGCCCGACATATCCTAAATCTCCGGTCACGATTTTGTCATAATCTTTTGGCTTCCGCCCGAAATCCTCCAAATGCTGCGCAATCACGTCCGCGGCGGCAGGAGCCATTGCCGCTCCCATATTCATTGAATCTTTTATTCCCATGTCTACGATTTTACCAGTGGTAATTCCGGTAATTCTCGCTTCTCCTTTTTTGCTGGACAAGAGAAAGGCTCCGCTTCCCGTAACCGTCCAGGTAGCTGATACGGGTCTTTGATTGGCATACTCCAAGGGAAATCGAAACTGTTTCTCCGCGCTTGCAAAATGGCTTGACGTAAGCGCCGCCACGCATTTCGCATATCCCGCCCCGACGCACATTGCCGCAAGCGACAAAGATTCTCCCGCAGTGGAACAGGCGCCATATAGCCCGAACAAAGGAATTTCATAATCCATCAGCCCAAATGAAGTCGCTATATTCTGCCCCAGCAAATCCCCTGCAAATAAATAACGGACGTCCTTTGGCTTTAAGCCCGCTTTTCCCACTGCAAGCGCAAGCGCTTCTTTTTGCAGCGTACTCTCCGCCATCTCCCATGTGTCCTCGCCAAATTTATCATCTTCACAAATCATGTCAAATGCGCCGCCAAGCGGCCCTTCACCCTCTTTTTTCCCCACGACAGACGCGCTCGAAATCACATAGACTTCCTTCGGAAAAGAAAGGCTCTGTTCACCTATATAATAAGTTTCTTTTGCCATCGCTCTTATGCTCCTGTAAATTATTTTTCAATTAGTATTGCTTTTTCTTTTTAATTTATACACAGAAACAGGGCAATGTCTCCTTGAGCTTTTGCATTACGCTAAAATAGCATATTTAATTATGTAAAATTATGATTTTATGAAATTGCAATATTAAAATTTCTTTATAAGTGTAACAAAAACATAATTGTGTCCTATTTTAATTTGTAACTCTCTAATATAAATCTGGCTATCTGTTTTAAGATTTATGAAAAACTTTTTATTTTTTGTCTTCAATTATCTGCTTTTACAAATTTCCAGAAAAACAATTTATTTTCTTTTTTTGGCGTATTTAATAACTAAAAGACATACGAGACTGTATATAGAAAAGATTATGAATTATTTATAACAACATTTGTTTAAACTACCAGATTCAATATCTTATTATAATAGATTTCAATTAACAGACTTCAATATATTCAAACAAATTAAGTTTAACTAAATTTTCAAAAAAGACCAAAACAAAATATCATTTTAGGAATATAGAATCCGGTTATATTGACCGCCTTATGCCAGAACGCAGATTTGACCAAACTTTATATTTTACTATGAAGGGAAATAATTAAAAATATAGAAATCTGTATTCCTAACAATTATAGCCTGCTATCATACTGCGCCTAACCATGATGATATTGCAAAAAAGGACAGGAAAGCCCTAAATCCATACAAACTTTTCCTGTCCTATAAAAATCCTTTACTTTTCCATCATCTCGTTATGAATCAATATCCATCGTCCACCCATATTTGTCTTCTACATTTCCCCACTGGATTCCAGTCAGGTAATCATATAATTTCTGGGTCAATTTTCCAATCTTAAAATCATTTACTTTCACTGCATCGTCTTGATAGACCAATTCCCCAACCGGAGAAATCACTGCGGCTGTTCCTGTGCCAAACGCTTCTTCTAAGCTGCCGTCATGCCCCGCTTTCATTAAATCATCTATGGCAAGATGCGTCTCATGAATCTTGTAGCCCCAGTCTTTCAAAATATGGAGAATGGAATCCCTCGTCACTCCCGCCAAAACTGTGCCTTCAATCGGGGCTGTATAGATTTCCCCGTCAATTTTAAACATAATATTCATCGTGCCGACTTCTTCCACATACTTACGGTGTACGCCATCTAACCAAAGCGCCTGCGCGCATCCCATCTTTTCCGCTTTCACTTGCCCTAAAATAGACCCTGCATAGTTTCCTCCGCATTTCGTAAAACCTGTTCCGCCCAAAACTGCGCGGACTAATTCATTTTCCACTAAGATCTTGACTGGGTTTATGCCTTCCGCATAATACGCCCCGACCGGACAGCAGATTACCATAAATTTATAGCTTGTAGCCATATGCACGCCTAACGCATTTTCCGTCGCAAACATAAATGGGCGGATATACAAAGACGTCCCCTCCTCTGACGGAACCCATTCCCGCTCTACTTTCACGAGCTCTTTCACAGCCTGAACAAACATATCCACCGGAAATGCCGGCATACATAACCGTTCATTGGAACGGATCATACGCTCTGCATTCATCTGGGGACGGAAAAGCTGGATTTTCCCTTCTTTTGTACGGTATGCCTTCATTCCCTCAAACGTCTCCTGCGCATAATGCAGGGTCACGCAGGCAGGATCTAAGGAAAGCGGCGCATACGGCGTAATTCTGGCGTCTTTCCAACCGTCTTTCACTGTCCAATCCATGACAAACATATAATCTGTCATATATTTTCCAAACCCAAGATTCTTCTGATCTGGTTTTTCCTTTAACTGTTTTGCTTCTTCAAATCTGATTTCCATACTATTACCTCCGGTTTCATCTGTCACACTTTAACAAAACTGCCTATCTAAAATCCATTATTATACTTTTTCAAACAAGTGTCAAGACACTTTGAAGCCTCATCGGGAAATCAAGGAACCCAACTGCCCGAAGTTAGAAAAAGAAGCAATAAAAAGACAAAAATTTTCATATTTTATCTTGACTTTTTTCACCAGAAACGATATTATATTTTATGTCAGCGTTTGCAGGAATGGCGGAATTGGCAGACGCGCAGGCTTCAGGTGCCTGTGGCAGCAATGTCGTGAGGGTTCAAGTCCCTTTTCCTGCATGATTTAGACAGCCTTAAAGCATTGATTTCTCATTGTTTTTAAGGCTGTTTTTTTGTATTGCAATGCTTTCTCAATAACAAGTCTGCCCCCATGTGTACCGTCACATGGGGGCAGACTTTCTTAGCGCTTATTTTATTTTTGCTTTTTTACTCATTCCTGAGCTTTTCAACTTCTTCAATAATTTATCCCGCTTTTTCCCCTTTAAAGATTTTGGAACTTTAACCGTCATCTTTGAAGACGTCTGTCGAAAAGCTTTTTTCTCAACCTTCTGTATTTTAGTCCCTTTAAAAATGACATTCTCTAACTTCCTACATTTTGAAAACGCATTTTTGTCTATCCTTGTAACATTTTTTCCTATTACTGCTTTTTTAAGCTTTGAAAATTTCGAAAAAGCTTCCTTTCCAATCTTTACAACTGTATACTTTTTGCCATTCCAGTCAACCGTTGGCGGTATAACCACTTGTTTCGCTTTTTTATCTAACCCTTTTTCAAGAAGAACGGTTGACTTCTCTTTATCCAAAATTTGATACTTGAATTTATTCTTGGTAAATGTTGTTTCTTCCGGAATGATAGCTTTCTTCTGGAATTTCGCTGTCAGCGTAGTATTTCCGGTTACAGTAAAGGTGTAAGAAAGCAGTCCCGACACTTTTTTATTTCCCTGATACCAGCCGGCAAATTCATAGCCTGTATTTACCTTCGCCGTTACCGTTATCTTGCTTCCTATATCTATAGACTTTGCGCCGCCTACCGCCGTGCCGCCTGCGATTGCATTCACAGTCACCTGAGCTTTCTTCCTTTTGAATTTCGCTGTCAATACAATGTCTTCCTGAACCGTAAACGTATACGCTGCGCTCTTTGAGACTTGTTTTCCGTTACAATACCAGCCCACAAATTCATAACCGGAACTTACCTTCGCCGTCACCGTTGCTTTGCTTCCTATTTTTGCGCTCGGATTACCGCCGATTACCATTCCGCCCTTCTCTGCCGTGACTGTAATACTAGCGCTTTCCTTCTCTGCCGGATCGTTTTTAACAAATTTAGCAGTTAAACGAATTGATTTCTCAACGAAAAACGTATACGGATTCTCATCAGAAATCTTTGTCTCCCCTTCATACCAGCCGGCAAATTCATAGCCTTCTTCTGCTGTTGCCGTTACCGTGATTTCACTGCCGACTTCCGCTTCTTCATTCCCGCCGCTTGCCGTTCCGCCTTCTTCCGCAACCGCCTGCACCGTGACTGTCTCTCCTGTTGCCTGCTTCTTTCTGAATTTTGCCGTCAGCGTGACTGCCTTTTCTACCGTAAACGTATATACCGCTTCCGTTGACTTTTTCTCGCTTCCTTCATACCAGCCGACAAACTCATAGCCCTTATCCGCTGTTGCCGTCACTGTGATTTCACTGCCGACTGCCGCTTCTTTCCCGCCGCTTGCCGTTCCGCCTTCTTCCGCAACCGCCTGCACCGTGACTGTCT
>CAJUST010000002.1:0-81986 GCA_910589105.1 uncultured Lachnospiraceae bacterium | reverse complement strand
CACTGCCGACTGCCGCTTCTTTCCCGCCGCTTGCCGTTCCGCCTTCTTCCGCAACTGCCTGCACCGTGACTGTTTCTCCCGCTGTCTGCTTCCGTTTAAATTTTGCCGTCAGCGTGACTGATTTTTCTACTGTAAACGTATATACCGCTTCCGTTGACTTTTTCTCGCTTCCTTCATACCAGCCAGTAAATTCATATCCCTCATTCGCTGTTGCCGTCACTGTGATTTCACTGCCGGCTTCCGCTTCTTCATTTCCGCCGCTTGCCACGCCGCCCGTCTGCGCTTCTACCTTGACCGCAAACTTCTTCTTTTCAAACCTTGCAGTTAATGTAATTGAGGATTCCACCGTAAACGTATACGGGTTCTCTGTAGATACCCGCTGTTCTCCCTGATACCACCCTGCAAACTGATAGCCCGCGTTTGCTCTCGCCGTCACTGTGATCTGGCTTCCTATCGCCGCCGACTGTGACTCGCCTGCCGTTCCGCCTTCTCCGGCTTCAACCGTAACTTGCGTCGGCCGGTCGAATCTGGCTTCTAAAGTGATTCCGCCTGCTGGAACACGGAATGTATATTCTTCTTCAGAAGAAATCAAACTTCCCCCTGCAAACCAGCCGACAAAAAGGTACCCTGTATCGGGAACCGCCTGTACAGTTACCATCTCTCCCGGAGCCACGTTTGTCTGTCCGCCTGTCACTGTTCCATTTTCACCTGCCGTTACAATGACGTCTGCCTTCCTAGCAGGAATTTTAAAACTGTAAACAGAGTGCGGCAAAAGCGTATAAGTAAGATGATCGCCGCTTCCCGTTACCGTCGTCTTATCGACTGTAACCTTATCCGGTTCACTCAAAGTATTCATATCCGTCACTTCTTCCGATGACAGCGACCATATTTCTATCTCTTTTCCTGTGAAATCCGTGTTATCGACTGTAATATCCACAGTTGACGCGCTCTCACTCTTATTATTGACTGCCATCACATAGGCATTTCCATATTCATCTTTCGTCGAATAAACATTCACGTTGCTGACTGCATTATTCCCACTGCCTGTAAATACCCCATTTCCTGTAATTGTCTGGTTCACTTCCACGCTTCCCGTCATATTGTTAAAAATGGAAAACAAACGCGCCGACGGAGTGGACACATACTGATAGCCATTGTCCGTCTGATGGGACTGGATTACGCACTGCTGCCATGCCCCTAAATTATCGCTTGCGCCTGTCGTATCCACAAGACAATGTTTATTCTGGTAAGCTGCGCCGGAATTTACACAATCTATCATATGGTTTGCAATATAAATTGCATGGCCTAAAGAAGTCTGGTAATTACTGGCGGGGCTGACGCTTAAAATTCCAAATTCAGAAACCGCGACTTTCTTACTGTCATCTTGTGTAAGCGACAGCATTTTATTTCTATAAGTTGCAATGTTATTAGAAAAACCTTTCGCTCTCACCAAAGAATCTTCATAGCTGGTTACGCCATTGCTGTATGGATGGATAATTACGCCGTCATATTTTGCATCATATCCTTTTTCGTGCATTTTATCAATAAATTCATTCTGCCGCCCATCAAAAATGCCGGAATAAATTTCAATTTCCGAACCAATTTCATCTGCAACCGCTTTCATCGCCTCATAATAGTCTACAAACCCAGACTGATCCGTTTTGTAGTTACAAGTAATCTGCGTCCCAGACGATGGAATCGCGCCATTGACCCCGTCGCCAAAGGCAATCTTCCCCGTTTCATAATCAAATGTACACACATTTGCCGCGCCTTGTCCTTCCAAAGAATCTACGATCTCCCACTTTGTCCCTCCAACAAACACTTCCGCTGTGTCTTCCACAACTGGGAGATAATAAACATACCGCTCCTCATTTGCCTTCCCATCACTCAAGGAAGCAGAAGCTCTCCAATCGCCTTTTTTCGCCACCCTGTTGTTCGTCTGATAGTAACTCGTCTGCCCCGATATCGTCATACGGTCGCCTTCAATATACAGATCCGTCACTCCCCTGTTATGTTCGCTAAGTCCAGCCATCCAGTAATTTTGCCCGGTATCGCTAAATTCATTTCCAAGCTCAAAACGGATCACCCCATAGGGTTCTTCATGCCCATTTTCCGCGCGCGCTGCCGCCCAATCAACGCCTCCGTTTGGATTGCTGCCATCATTTGGCGCATTCAGATACTCCACCAAATCTGCCGCATCCTGTGGGTTGCCGCGTCCAAAACCATAAACAAAAATCGCTTCCGAATCCAAATCATCGTAAATCCACTTCATCGCCTCATCTACGCCAAATGCCGGATCAACGGGCGTTTCCCCAGCAGCAGAATAAAAATTATTCCCTGCAATCGTCGTTGTTCTCTGTTCTTTCGGCCCAATCGTATCTTTCCATGTAAACAAATTTGACACTGTGCCGCCCGGATAACGGACTGAACCAAAATCCGCATTTTTTGCAAGTTCATTAAATGCATCATATATTTTATCATTGTCTTTATCCCAGCTTCCATAACCGTAATTATGATAACGATGGTTAATCCCAAACATTGCAGATGGGATTTCCCTCAGTTCATCGGAAGTGTCAACTGCAATGCTCACAGGCGCGCTGGCCTCATACGCGCGGATTGCGGCTAGAAGTTCTTCCTTCTTCTCCGTGAGTGCTGTAAGCGTTGCCGCTTCATTTGACAATAACGCCTCCGTCTCTCCAATGACACGATCCAATTCTGTCTGAGCCGCCGCTGTCCCTCCGGTCAATGCCCGCGCATCAGCAATCAGATCCCGCAATTCCCTTTTCACATTTTCCGTTTCAATCAGATCGCCATGTACATCATAAATTGTTTTCACTTCCGCCGCGCTTAATGTCCTGTTATAATAGCGAATTTCATCCATTACGCCTTTAATTGCCGGACTGTCTGCATTCTGCCTATGCGCGCCCACGCGGATATTTCCAGTGCCATCAATTAAAGCCGCGCCAAGCGCTGAATTATTCTCATTTTCCAACACGCCATTGACATATATTTTGGCTGTTCTTCCTTCACCCGCTGCATCGACTGCAATCATTACATGATGCCATTTCCCACTCTCAATGTTTGCCTCGGCATACTGATTGCTTGCCGCCAGATAGGTGCCATACCGCATTCCGCTTTCCCCATTATTTTTAATCGTCAGAATTGCCCTGCCTGCGCTCGCGCCATCTTGATGGAATACACTAATATCAGACAGTCCGCTTGCTTCCATATCGTCATATTTAATCCATGCCCCTATAGTAAATGGATTTGAGCTTGCAATCAGCTTATATTGCTCAGTCAGGTTCAATGTCAGATAAGATGCATTATTCCCGCTGAATGAGGCGCTGCCACCGGAAACTCCCGATCCTTCCTGAACCGTAACGCCATTGCCTGTCTTTAAAGCTGCAATGCCTGCCACAGACCCTTTGCTTGCCAAACGATCCGTTTCCGTATCTCCCTCAAACGTCCAATATCCCACTAAGCCATTCGAAACAACAGTATCCGGCTCGTTTCCTGCCTGCTGGTAATTTTCAATCGCCGCTGTCAAATCATTTTTCGCCGTTTGCAGCGCCGTTTTAAATGCTTCCGTTTCCGCTTGCCCTTCCCCAAGCAGCGCTTCTGCCGCCTCTTTTGCCGCCGTTAAATTCGCCACTGATTCCGAATCGCCCCCAGAGAGCGCTTCCGCTTGCGTCAAAAGAGTCCGCAAGTCCTCTTTAAGCGTATTTATTTCCAGCTTAATCCCGCCATCTCTGTAAATGGCTTCCACCGTATCGGCAGCCACAGCCGTGTCATAATAACGGATTTCATCCATAAGCCCGTCTACTGCCGAGCTTTGCGTCGCCCTATGATAGCCAACGCGGATATTTCCTCCGCGGGTTCCGTTTCCATATATTACATTTCCAGTAATCGTTTCTTCCCCTGCCAAAACTCCATTTACATAAAACCGCGCCTTTTTCTCAGTGTCCGTCTTATCAAACACAAACATAACATGATGCCATTGATTCCCCGCTATTTCCTGAGAGCTGTATTTAAGCTGTCCGCCCAAAAACGTATTGTACACATTTTTACTATTATTCGGCGATATCGATAAAATCGGCTGTCCCGCGCTGTCTCCATCTAAATGAAACACACTTGTCGGCGTTTCATTTGTATATGAAATAGAACGGTACTTTATCCAAGCCCCAATCGAAAAACTGCCTGTCGCCTCCGTCAGCCCAACATTCGCATCTTTCAATTTTAATGTTAGACATTTATTCGCTGTTCCTGCAAAATCCGCAGCGCCTCCCGATATGCCGCCATCCTCCGACAAACTAACCCCAGTATCCGTTTTTTCCGCAACAAGATTTTCCGTGACACTGCTTGCAAGCCACGCATCATCTTGACTTCCCCCATCAAACGTCCAATGCCCTACAAGACCATCTGATAAGTCCACTACACTTTCCCGGTTCCCATCGCCTGTATCCTCAGCCGCAAGCAAAGACGCCGGAGCCTCCCCGATTGCCAAACCAAAAGACACCGCCAAAGCCAATGCGTTTCGTAATAATTTTCGTACACCCATACAAATTCTCCTTTCTCAAAAAACTATATCCACGTCAATTTTAACATAAATTCAAGAAAAATAATATATATTTTATACATTTTTTCAATTTACTCTTTTATCAACATATTTTTTCCCAAAATTCTGTTTAAAAAATGGCGCAAGGCATTCCGCCCTGCGCCATTTACAAAAATTACAACTGTTCTTTACAAGTCGCCTTTCCCGTTCCTTATTCCATTTTCCTTTAAAACAGAACACCTGTCTGCCCTTCAGTCTAACAATGAACTCTATTCCTACATTCTTACTAATTTACGCCCTTTCGCATTACTCATTTTCATATTCTCCTTTTCAAAAACATAAAAATGCTTCTGCCCATATATAAATAATATCATTTCTATGCGCGTCACTATCCCGTCAAAATAACAATGTATCTAACACTCGCTCCAACTCCGGCAAACGCATAATACGGGGCGCATCACTTTCTATCGTCCCAAACCCATATGCAGCATGGATAAACTTCGCTCCCGCCTTTACGCTGGCCTCATAATCTCCCTGAATATCGCCAACGTAAACAGCTTCCTTAAGCCCATTCCGCCGAATGACCCGCTCAATATTAACCGCCTTCCCCTCTCCGGTATTCCCGAAACATTCAAAATCCCTGAAATATCCCCCAAACCGGTAGAACTCTAAGAACGCTTCAATATACCCCTTTTGGCAATTACTGACAATAAAAAGCGGATACCGCTTTGCAAGCGTTTTCAACGTCGCTTCCAAATCCGGATACAACACTCCGCCATGTTCCCGAAGGTACTCATTTTCTGCCAAGCCACACTTATCCGTCAGCTCCACCGCTTCTTTCAAATCCAACATAGGAAACAGCATTTGGGCAATCTCCGTCATAGTATGTCCCATCACCCGTTTAATATCCTCCCTTGTAATCCTCCGTAAGCCGCCCGCTTCCTTCTGGATCACTTTATCCCAAGACCGTGCCACATTCTCCGAAGAATCCCATAACGTCCCGTCCATATCGAAAATAATGCCTTTTTCCATATCCGCTCCTTTACGCCTCGTCAATCGCCTTGCCAATATCATGCCGCATATATTTATTCTCAAACGAAACCCATTCACAAGCCGCATACGCATTCGCCCTTGCTTCCCTGAGATCCGCCCCCTTCGCCGTAACCCCAAGCACACGGCCGCCATTCGTCACAATCCTGCCTTCTTCATTCCTCTTAGTCCCAGCATGAAAACAATAATACCCTTCCGCCGAATCAAACTTTTCTTCCCCAAAAATCTCAAATCCCTTATCATACGAAAGTGGATACCCATCTGACGCCAGCACAACGCAAACCGCCGCATTCTCCTCAAACTCAAGCGTAATTTCATCTAACGTCCCATTCACGCAAGCCTGCATCACTTCCAAAATATCATTTTTCATACGGGGCAGAACCACTTGCGCCTCCGGATCGCCAAACCTTGCATTATATTCTAACACCTTCGGCCCATCTTCCGTCAGCATCAGCCCAAAAAAGATAACCCCCTTATACGCTCTGCCTTCCGCCGCCATCGCATCCACCGTCTTTTGATAAATATGCTCCCGACAAAACGCATCCACTTCCTCCGTATAAAACGGACTTGGGGAAAACGTCCCCATACCCCCTGTATTTAATCCCAAATCCCCATCTTTCGCCCTTTTATGATCCTGAGCCGAAGACATAATCCGAATCGTCTTCCCATCTACAAAAGAGAGTACAGAAACTTCACGTCCCGACATAAACTCCTCAACCACCATATGATTCCCAGCCGAGCCAAACTTCTTGTCCTCCATAATCTCCTTCACGCCAGCCCTTGCTTCCTTGAGCGTATTGCAAATCAAAACACCCTTCCCAAGCGCCAGCCCGTCTGCTTTCAGCACAATCGGCATTTTTGCCGTTTCCAAAAAAGCAAGCGCCTCCGCCGGATCATCAAACGTCTCATACCCCGCCGTCGGAATCCCATATTTTTTCATCAAATCCTTCGAAAACGCCTTCGATCCTTCCAAAACCGCCGCATTTTTCCTAGGCCCAAAAATCGCCAGCCCCTCATTCTCAAACACATCCACAATCCCGCCAACCAGCGGATCGTCCATGCCAACAATCGTAAAATCCACGTCATGCTCCTTCGCAAACGCCGCCAGCTTCTCAAACTCCATCGCCCCAATCGGCACACACTCCGCAACCTTCCCAATCCCCGCATTACCCGGCGCGCAAAAAATCTTCCCCGCATGACGGCTCTTAGCAACACTCACCGCAATCGCATGTTCTCTCCCGCCGCTTCCAACAATCAAAATATTCATAATAAAATTCCTCCATTCCTATTTCAAATCTTTTTATTTTCTACTGAACTTGACTTTACTTCAATCTCAAAATTTATCAATCATGACCCACATAATACGGAACCTAATTCTTTTAAATCCCATCTTCCCCTAAAAAATCAAACCCAAGCATAACCACAAAAAACAGTTCAACATAAAACCCAAAAATTCTTTCCAAAAACTCACACAAATTCAAAAACTCCCGTTCCTCTCAAAAACATCCTCTCTCTTATCAAAAACTCTCCCATTACACAAAAAAATCCTCTCTTTAATTTTAAAAAAACTTAAGACTTCCGTCACTCAAATAAATCTTCTCTCTTATTTAATAAACTCCTGTTACACAAATAACTTCGCATAAATCAAAAATCACCCCATCACTCAAATAATCCTCTCTCTTATCAAATAAAATTCTGCTACACAAATAAATCTTCACACAAACCTCTTATCAAATAAACTCCCATCACTCAAAAATCCAAAAACTCCCGTCCCCCAAAATGCAGTTACGCAGTAGATATAATTTGACGCAGGGATTTTTAATGCCGCCGGCTCTTAGACGCCGTCCTTTGGCGTCTTAGCGCCGCTGCGAGCATTAACAAGCGAAAGCGCTCCCTGCGTCAAATTATATCTACTGCGAAACGGTCGTTTTTCGTATACCTCACTCCCCCTCCCGAACCACTCTCCCATCTTTCACACAAACATATCCCCGCGCAATCAAATCAATTGCCTCCGGCAGAATCTTCCACTCCGCCTCCTCCATCACTCGGCGCTGTAATGTCTTTGGCGTATCGCCCTCTTTCACTTCGACCGCCCTTTGCAGAATAATCGGGCCCGTATCCGTTCCTTCGTCAACAAAATGCACCGTAGCCCCTGTAACTTTCACTCCGCGTTTCAGCGCTTCCTTATGCACATTCAGTCCATAAAACCCCTTCCCGCAAAACGACGGGATCAAAGACGGGTGGATATTAATGATCCGGTTTCGGTACTCCGCAATCATCTCAGGCGATATCACCACTAAAAACCCTGCCAACACAACCAAATCCACCCGATACCCGTTCAATTTGTCTAAAAAGGCCCGGTTAAACGCTTCCCTGCTTTCAAACTCCTTTGGAGAAATGCAAACTGCCGCAATTTTTGCTTTCGCCGCGCGCTCCAAGGCAAAAGCATTTTGATTATTGCTGATTACAACCGATATTTCCACATCTGCGAGCGTTTTGGCCGCCACTGCATCGATAATCGCCTGTAGGTTCGTTCCCCCTCCGGATGCCAAAACCGCAATCTTTAACATAATGTAACTCCCTTTTCCCCATTCGTAATCCTGCCAACCAGATACGGCGTTTCTCCTGCCGCTCTCACTGCTCCCATTGCCGCATCCGCATCTTCTTTTGAAACAGCAAGAATCATGCCAAGCCCCATATTGTATGTATTATACATCATCTGTTCCTCAATGTTTCCTTTTTTGGCAAGCATCGGAAAAATAGGCGGAACCGGATAACTCTCTTTCTCAATGATAGCGTGTCTGCCTTCCGGAAGCATACGCGGCACATTCTCATAGAACCCGCCGCCCGTAATATGGCTGCACGCTTTTACGCGGACGCCAGACTCTTTGATCTGTTTTAGGGCTTTCACATAAATCCTCGTCGGCTTTAAAAGCGTCTCTCCAAGCGTTCCCCCCAATTCCTCATAATAAGTGTCCAGAGCTTCTTTTTCCATCGGGAACACTTTGCGGACTAAGGAAAATCCATTGGAATGAACGCCGGAACTTGCCAGACCGATTAACACATCGCCGTCTTCTAAGTCATTGCCCGTAATAATCTCTTTTTGATCCACAATGCCTACGGCAAAACCTGCCAAATCATATTCTTCTTCCGGCATAAGCCCAGGATGCTCCGCTGTCTCCCCGCCAATTAACGCCGCTCCCGCCTGTTTACAGCCTTCGGCAACGCCGCTGACAATCTTAGCGATCTTTTCCGGAAAATTTTTGCCACATGCAATATAGTCCAGAAAAAACAACGGCTCCCCGCCTGCACAAGCAATATCATTGACACACATTGCCACACAGTCTATCCCTATCGTATCATGCTTGTCCAAAAGGAATGCGAGTTTTATCTTAGTTCCTACCCCGTCCGTCCCCGATACCAGCGTCGGCTGTTCCATATTCCGGAACGCTTCCATGGAAAATGCCCCGGAAAAACCGCCAAGGCCTGACAAGACCTCACTGCGCATTGTTTCCTGTACATGTTTTTTCATCAATTCCACTGATTTGTAGCCTGCCTCAATATCTACGCCCGCGTTTTTATAATCCATGATCTGTTCTCCTTTATTTCTCTGCATACTTCCTGTAACCGGTTTCCTGTAATTTCTCATCTTTTGCCTGAACCTGCTCTTTTAAGCCTTTGGCATATTCTTTCAGCCGCTGTAATAACTGCGCATCGCTTACCGCTAAAATTTTCGCCGCCAAAAGAGCCGCATTTACGCCTCCGTTGATGGCAACCGAAGCCACGGGAATCCCGCTTGGCATCTGCACAATGGAATACAGCGAATCCCGCCCGCCAAGCGACGTCGTATGCATCGGAATCCCGATGACAGGCATTGGGAAAATCGCCGCGCACATACCCGGCAAATGCGCCGCCATGCCAGCCGCCGCAATAATCACCTTAAAGCCTTTTTCTTCGGCTGTATTGGCATATTCAAAAAAAACGGCCGGCTCTCTGTGCGCAGAAATAATCCGCATCTCATACTCTATTCCCAACTGTTCCAAAACTTCCGCCGCTTTTGCCATTACAGGCATATCGGAATCACTGCCCATTACCATTCCTACTTTTGCCATAATCTGCTCCTTTTCCTGTTTTTCTTTTTATTGTATCTCATTCCAATGGAAGATTCAATGCTTCCGCGCCCGTCACAGCGAATTTTCCATTCCTGATAATGTCTATGCTTTGGTTATCCGCTGTTTTTACTGTAATTGAGCCAATCTCATCATAAGGAACCGTAATATCCGTATGACAGTTAAAATAAGCTTTCGCGCTATCCTCTTTCCGCAAAACTGATCTAGAATTATCCCGCGCAATTATCTCCCTGCCGTCAGGATTATACACTTTCGTATCTTCTGCATGAGAATAACAAGTGTCGCCTACCGCAAAGTGCGGCCCCATTTTTTCCGCAATCAAAATCGGAAGTTTATCCGCAATATGATACTGCTTTGCCATACGGTATGCCGCCGTGTTTGTGCCGATGGCAAACTCTCCCATCGGAAGCGTTTCATGCTGCTGTAAAAGATTTTCATAAATATACTTTTGGTTTTCTTCTTCCGATGCAAAATTTTCGCAGCTATATGCCGCCACCATTCCATCTTTAAACTTCAGTTTTAAATTCCGATAAGGCAAACCGTTTAAATACGCTTCCGCCACATGCAGCGTTCCCGACGTTCCTTCTAACGCCGGAGTGGTAAACACCTCGCCTACTGGTATATTTACGTCCGCCACGCAATTTTCAAACGCAGTTTCCTTTTTCAAATCTGAAACCGGCTGGATTTTCACCCACAAATCCGTCTCATTTTCTCCCGCCCCCGTAATATGGACGCGGTCCGCTAAATCAAGCGTCTCTATCATGCTTTGCTGTATCCTCAGATACTGCATATAATCCAGCGTATTGATTTTAACCGTTTCACGGAAAATCTGCTCAAAATCCTGTCCGATTACGGGAACCGGATATGCAATCATCGTAAAACTCCGCTCGTCACCGGGAATATAATCCTCCGTAAGCTGCCCAAGCTGGTTCATAAGAGAAACTTTCCACTCATTTTGTTTTAGGCTGTAGGAAAAAGCCTCTGGCTTACTCTGCGGCAAAAACGGCTCCTCGCCAAAAATTTCAATCACTGCCGGCCCTGCATGGCGCCTTGCCTGCTTTTTATACTTCTCAAACGCGGCTTTCATTGTCTCTACCCTGCGTTTTACATAGACCTTGTCAAGATACAACGCGCTGTCCGATTTATGGTCAAATTCAAACTGTGGATTCGCAGACGCCGTATAACAGCCGCGTCTGGCGCCGCTGCCCATATGGAAAGAAGACAACGTGTTCCGGTAAATTGCCGGCCTTAACCCCATTTTTGCAAAGTTACGGATTACGGCGCGCGCCACGCGTTCAAAACCTATGGGATACTCAATGCAAACCGTCTCTTTCTTCCTCAACTCTTTCCCTAATTTTTCATACCCGATCCGAAAACCTTCCGTCATCGTATCCGCCATCGATGCAAGTTCCGCTTCGCTTAACGTATTTAAAAACGCCGCCGTCTCTCGCTCGCATTGGCTGATATATGCCCCATAACGATAAAGGAACCGAAGATCCGTCAAATCCGATTCCATTACCAGTTCCGTAAAAAAATTATTCTCTGGATCTACCAGCCCACGCACTTTATCCTCAGAAAACGCCTCACTGTAATCATGGAAAAACCAGTAGAGAATCTGCTCAATTTCTTTTGGCTGCGGATCGCCTTCCATTTCAAACACATGATAAATTTCAAGGAACAATTCATAGAAAATCGTCATATAGAAAAGCCTGCCTTCAAACGCATATGCCGTGACGGCAAAAAGCTCCGTATACAAAAAACTAAGAAGCCGCCCAAACGTTTCTCCAAACACACGAGCGGCAAACGCCGGATTCAAATAGCTGTCTGCATACTGTTCTGGCAGCATCTCCCAATAGAGGCGCTTATTTCTCTCCTCCCAATCCTTGAGCGTCCATTTTTCTAAACCGCCGGAACGTTTTTGGCGAAATGTATCATCTGCCAGACCAAGAAACTGCGCCGCCCGCCTAAAAAAATCCTGATACGCCAATGACACATCCTGTGTGTTTTGAATGCCTAAAATCCGCTCCGATGCAAGTTCAAAACGTTCTTCTAATATTTCATCATATTCCATTTTCTTCCCTTTCTTCCTGCCATTTATAACAGAAACCCAACGGCATAAAGCGCAATCCAGCCGCCGGACGCCAATATGGAAAGCGCGATTGATACTATAGGGATTCTGCGGAACGTGTCTTCTTCCCGAATGCTTTTGACTGCCTGTGTAAAAGAGGTAAGCGCCACCAAAAGCGCCAGTATCCCTATGCTTCCTAAATATACGCTCCCATTCCCCTTTTGCCGGAAGGAAACGCCGATTAAATAGAACAACGCAAAGATGGATGCGACAGCCAAAACACATGCCAGCATCCCCCTCTTTGAATGTTTTTTCTTTGTAAATTTATTATGGTTTTCCCGCTTCATCTTTCCTCCGCTTACTGAAAAGTTTTTTTGAAATGCTATAACATAAATATCCAAACGCCCCGCCCAATGTGTTGAGCAAAATATCATCGACGTCAAAACTCCCAACTTTCCCTACAAGCTGAATCAGTTCCACGCATAGGCTAAGTTCGAAACTAAACAGCGCAGTCAAAAAAAACTTCCTGCATTTTGGATATAACCGCGGAAGGAACATTCCAAATGGAAGAAATGCCGCCACATTGCCAAACAGATTCAGGCATACCGACCAAAATCCCAGTGAATGGCGGTACGTCCAAAAACGTTTGATTTCTTTCAGCGGCATCAGGTTATAGTGGTATTCCCGCTCTGTCACTGTCCTTCCCATCGTTTCCGCAAAAAACAAAAAATAACACAATACTGCAAGATACGCGATAAATAAGAGAATTTCTAATCTCCGAACTGGTTCTGTTTTCCTGCTTTCCTTCAAAATTCTCTCCTTCTATTTTCTATGCGTCATAACTTCATTCCATACTCTTTATAGTATTCATCAATGGCCGCTTTTAATGTATCATCAATGACAATTTTCCCATTACAGGAACGGTTATAAAGATGCTCTGTCACTTCTTCCATCGTCACAATGGCGTTTGCAGGAAATCCATACGTTTCACGGATCTCGTCTAACGCTCCCATTTTACCGCCAAGCCCGACTTCCATGCGGTTTAGCGAAACCATAAGCCCGACTATTTCCACATTTGCGCAGGCTTTTAGAATAGGAAACGTTTCTTCTATAGATTTTCCGGAAGTCGTCACGTCCTCAATAATTACAACTCTGTCGCCGTCCTTTAATTTACTGCCGAGTAATATTCCCGAATCCCCATGGTCTTTGAGTTCCTTGCGGTTTGAACAATAACGGATTTCCTTTCCATATAGTTTGGAAAACGCTATGCACGCCGCAACGCTAAGCGGAATCCCTTTATAAGCAGGCCCGAATAATACATCAAAATCCCCGCCGTAGTTCTCATAAATCGCCGCCGCATAATACTCTCCCAGACGCATGAGCTGGCTTCCCGTCACATACGCCCCCGCATTCATAAAAAATGGAGATTTCCTGCCGCTTTTTAGTGTAAAATCTCCGAATTTTAATACATCGCTCTCTACCATAAATTCAATAAACTCTTTTTTATACTGTTCCATCGTCCCTGATTCTCCTCATTCTTTGGCAATTTGCAGACGTTATCTCCCCTGTCTGCAAAATACAGATTGATACAATTTGAAGTATAGCGCCAAATCACCGCGCTTTCAATACATAAATACATCTTCTTTGCTTTTTCCGGCTCCCTAAAGTAAAACCAATCCAAATGCCCTCAGAACCTCATTCTCAAAACAAATATAAAAAACACTCCCATAAAAACTAAAACAAGCGCTAAATCTATGGTAACTTCATACGTTCCTCTAATCAAAATATGCGCATATCTTATGTCATGTTTCTGTTTGGAATTTTCCTCTTTGTTTTCCCCGCCTCCTTCTTTAAAGATATATTCCTTTGCCTTTTTTTGATTTTTTTCCTGAGATAATGCCTGCGCATCGGCGTCTGCGTATAAAGACAAAAAGCGAAAACACAATACCGCCACCAGAACAATTCTGTATAACGATTTCTTCATAGTTTCTAATCCTCTCATCTTTTGTAATCTGTTTTTTGTATTTAAAGTCCCCTTTATCATAATTCCACCCGTTTCATCTGTCAATTATTTTTTCGCTTTTAGCGAATTTTATCAAACTATAATTAATGTTTTGGGATTGGGAATACTGTTAAAATAATTGAAAATAGGTGGAGGGACACTATGATAGAGATACTGGAAAAAACAGAAATCGGGCAAAGAATCCGGCAATTACGGACAACGAACGACTATACTCAGGCAGAATTTGCTGAATTAACAGATATATCCGTAAATTTTTTATCTGAAATTGAAAACGGAAAAAAAGGTTTATCTCAAGATACGCTCGCAAAAATATGCAAACAGCTCAATGTTTCCGCAGACTATATTTTATTCGGTTTCAAACAAAAATCCGCTTCCCTCGTCGATCTTGCAAATACGCTTACCATTGAAGAATTAGAAACAACGATACGCTACTTAAGATCTTTGATAGAAATGAAAAAAATGGAAATTTAAAAATACGGAAGCCGTTTGGCTTCCGTATCTGTTTTCATTTCGCTTATTTTAATGTTACTTTTGCGCCTTCGCCTTCAAGTTTTGCCTTAATGTCATCAGCAGTTGCTTTGTCAGCAGCTTCTTTGACAACTTTTGGAGCGCCGTCAACTAAGTCTTTGGCTTCTTTTAAGCCTAATCCGGTTACTTCGCGGACAACTTTGATGACTTTAACTTTGTTCGGGCCAACTTCTGTCAGCTCTACGTCAAACTCTGTCTTTTCTTCTGCTGCCGCGCCTTCGCCGCCTGCTGCCGCAACAACAACGCCTGCTGCCGCGGATACGCCAAATTCTTCCTCACATGCTTTTACTAAATCATTTAACTCTAATACGCTTAATTCTTTGATAGCTTCAATAAATTCTTCTGTTGTTAATTTAGCCATTTTAATTTACCTCCATAAATTATAATCGTTTCACTAATTACGCTCTGTCTTCGTCTTTGGAATGACAGATAACTAATTGCTTTCAGCTTCTGCCGCCGGAGCTTCTTCTGCCGCCGGAGCTGCCGCTTCACCGGAACCGCCTTTTTCTGCGATCTGGTTAAGCACACGAGCAAAATTCGTAATCGGAGACTGGATGCTTCCAAGGAATTTGGAAAGCAATTCTTCCCTCGATGGAACTGCCGCAATGCTCTTCATGCCTTCTGCATCGTAGAATGTCCCTTCTACAACGCCTGCTTTCATCTCTAACGCCGGAGCTGTTTTCGCGAATTTTGCCAGAACTCTTGCCGGAGCTGTTGCATCCGAATTGGAAATCGCAACTGCGCTTGGCCCTTCTAATGCCGGAGCCAGACTTTCAAAATCGGTTCCTTTAAATGCAAAATTCAGCATCGTGTTTTTGTATACTTTATAAGTAACGCCAGCTTCTCTAAGCTGTTTACGCAACTGCGTGTCTTCTGCAACCGTAAGGCCACGGTAATCCACTAATACAACGGACTGCGCGTCTTTGATGTATTCTGAAATTTCTTGTACGATTGGCTGTTTCAGTTCTACTTTTGCCACGAATCGTGCACCTCCTTTATAAATTTAATTCATATAAAAAACCTCTCCGCCAAAAGACAGAGAGGCATCCTCTTTCCATCTCCTCGGCAGGCCCTTGCGGTTACGCCATGCGGCGCCTGCTGTCTTCGGCAAAATTGTTCTAAAATATGCTGTTAAACTATAACATACTATCTATTTGATGTCAATCAAATTATTGAGCCATTTTCAAAGCGTTTACTTTGATTCCCGGACCCATAGTCGGAGCCAATGTCACGCTCTTAATATACTGACCCTTTAAACTGCTCGGTTTTGCTTTATTGATTGCATCCATAAGGGTTTGGAAGTTGTCCGCTAATTGTTCATTTGTAAAGGATGCTTTTCCAATTGGCACATGGATAATATTGCTTTTGTCTAACCGGTATTCAATCTTACCGGCTTTAATTTCGTTGATCGCTTTCGTAACGTCCATTGTGACAGTTCCCGCTTTCGGGTTCGGCATTAATCCTTTCGGCCCTAACACACGGCCTAAACGCCCAACCACGCCCATCATATCCGGCGTAGCAACGACTACGTCAAAATCCAGCCAGCCTTCTTTCTGGATTTTCGGGATTAATTCCTCGCCGCCTGTAAAATCTGCGCCCGCAGCCTGAGCTTCGTCCAGTTTCGCGCCTTTTGCGAAAACCAATACGCGGACAGTTTTACCTGTTCCATGCGGCAATACGACAGCGCCGCGGATCTGCTGTTCTGCATGGCGTCCGTCACAGCCAGTCTTGATATGGACTTCGATTGTCTCATCAAATTTTGCCACTGCTACTTTTTTTGCCAAATCAACGGCTTCATCTCTCTCATAAAGCGCTGTCGAATCCACTAATTTCGCAGTTTCAATATATTTCTTTCCTCTTTTCATTCTATTTAACCTCCTGTGGTATTATCGGGGATTTACTCCCTTCCACTATTCCGAATTGACTATTCTTCTACTTTTACGCCCATAGATCTTGCCGTTCCCGCAATCATGCTCATAGCCGCTTCCAAAGAAGCTGCGTTTAAGTCCGGCATTTTAAGCTCTGCGATCTCCTGAAGTTTTGCTTTGGAAATAGTTGCAACTTTTGTCTTATTCGGTTCTGCGGAACCGGATTTTATGCTGCATGCTTTCTTAATTAATACAGGAGCAGGCGGAGTCTTTGTGATAAAACTGAAACTTCTGTCTGCGTAAACTGTGATAACGACCGGAATAATTAAATCTCCCTGATCCGCTGTCCTAGCATTGAACTGCTTCGTAAACTCTACGATATTTACGCCATGCTGTCCCAATGCAGGTCCGACTGGAGGAGCTGGCGTCGCCTTTCCAGCAGGAATTTGTAATTTGATATATCCTTGCACTTTCTTTGCCATTTGGAATAACCTCCTTAATTCATTTTCTTCACTTCTGCGAAACTAATTTCCACCGGCGTTTCGCGGCCGAATAATTCGACATTAATCGTCACGATCTGCTTGCCTTGGTTCATAGACTGGATCACGCCGACCGTGTCTTTCCAGACGCCTCCGGTTATGACAACCGTATCGCCTTCTGCAAAATCGACGACAATGTCTTCTTGTTTGATTCCCAGCGGCAGCATTTCTTCATCTGTCAATGGCACAGGCTTCGACCCCGGCCCGACAAATCCGGTCACGCCGCGGGTGTTTCTGACAACATACCATGTATCGTCATTCATCTCCATATTGATGAGCACATATCCCGGAAACATCTTCTTAGAAACCTGTTTCTTTGCGCCGTTCTTCATCTCGAAAACATCTTGCATCGGAACCCGCACTTCAAGAATCTGATCCTCTAAATGCCTGTTTTCTATTGTCTTATCAATATTCGCCTTCACCTTATTCTCATATCCCGAATAGGTGTGGACCACATACCAGTGTGCTTCTGACATAAAACGCCTCCATTATAAATTCACTAGGAAATCAATGCCGTACTGGATAAACGTATCCAGTATTGTAATCACCAGACCGACTGCAACGGAAACAGCGATGACCGCCGCGGTCTGTTTCGCAAGCTGCTCTTTTGCCGGCCAGACAATTTTTCCGAACTCGGCTTTTAACCCTTCGAACCAGCCCGTTTTCGGAGCTTTTTGCGCATTTGCATCATTTGCCATAATTCCACTCCTTTGCCCTACCGGATTATTTGGTTTCCTTGTGTACCGTATGCTTTCTGCAGAATCTGCAATACTTGTTCAGTTCCATTCTGTCCGGATGAGCTTTCTTGTCCTTTTTTGTGTTGTAATTACGCTGTTTGCATTCTGTACATGCCAATGTAATTCTTGTGCGCACAACTTCCACCTCCATAAATTCATTGTGTGTTTTCCATGCCTTTTTAGGCATAAAAAAAAGACCTACTTCCAAGCTGTTCTATCATAGCACAACCGACTGTATCCGTCAATTATTTTTTATAAAATCTGTAGAAAAAGGTTGCAAAAAAGCTAAAAATTTCATATGATATTTAAAGATATGCAATGCTGCATCTTAAAGGCATAACAAGTATACATAAAATTACTGGCGCATATTGAAGAACTGTAGAAAAAGAGGTATCCCTATGAAACTTAGAAAAAATAACACATCGCTCCTTCGGGCAGTCTCAGAGTTAAAAGAGGCGGATTACTCGAAAAACCCTGAGCTGAATGCTATTTATCAAAGGCTTGCCAACGCAAGAAAGCAGTTTGCGGAAATATTCGAAAATAATGTCAGGGCAGTTATGCAGATCAGTTCCCTTGACCTGACTATGCAGCACGAAACGGAAAAAATCCTTGACATTGCCCATCGTGTATCAAAAGCGGCGGCAGCGATTTATGGAGATTCCAAAAACCATTCCGATCAGAACAGCCAGCATGAAGCGCTTGCCAATACAATTATTGACATCGCCTCAGATTCGGAAGACGTCTACCAGAAAATCACGGAATGCCAAGAAGAACTAACGGATATCCGCTCACTTTCTGAAGAAACGATTCACACTTCACGCGAGATGCAAAAAGATATGGACAATCTCTTTAATATTATTAACCGTATGAACGAAGTCATTACCGGAATTGATTCCATCTCTTTACAGACAAACCTTTTAGCGCTAAACGCTTCCATAGAAGCGGCAAGGGCTGGCGAAGCCGGACGGGGATTTGCCGTTGTGGCAAATGAAATCCGGGATCTTGCCGTAGAAACGCAAAAACTGACCGGTGATATGAGCGAATTTGTCACCGAGATTAAAACCGCTTCCCAGCAGAGCATCAAAAGCGCGACGGAAACGATCGATTCGCTTGGCTCAATGACAGGCAAAATCAGCAATGTCTGGGAGCTTAACAACATAAACCAGTCAAGCGTTTCCAAAGTGACGGAATCCATCAGTTCCATCACGGCGTTAAGCGAAGAAATCAGCAGTTCCATGTCTGAAATGGAAAACCAGTTACGGGACAGCACAGATTTTATGGAAAACGTCAGCCAAGAATTAAAAACCGCCACGGAACCGGTTGTCGATATTGAACAGACGCTGGACGCCACTGTCAAGCAGATGGGGGCTTTGTCTTCCGATGCATTCTTCCATTTAAAGAACGAAGAATTTGCCAAACATATCCGCAACGCCATTACGGCGCATCAGACATGGCTGCGCAATCTGGAAAATATGGTAAAAAACAGAAGCATTATTCCTTTACAGTTAGATTCCACGAAATGCGGATTCGGGCATTTTTACCACGCTCTAACGCCAGACATACCAGCAGTCCGCCCCACTTGGGATGCGTTAAATGATAAGCATGAACGCTTCCACAGATTTGGCGGGGAGGCCATTATGGCATTAAAACAAAACGATTATGCGAAGGCAGAACATGTTTTAAATGAAGCTGAAATATATTCTAGGGAGCTAATATCCGATTTAAAAAGAATGCTTGACATTATAACTGCTTCCTAATTTTAAATTTACTTTGCAAAAAAGGAACCCGCTTGTTTTTAGGGGTTCCTTTTAAAATTGCTATTTTTCAGTTTAACTTCTGTAAAGCTGCATGACCCTGCCATTTTCATTCTCTAAATGTTTCCGGCGCATCATAACCTGAAATGTCTCTAACAACTGATTCTTTTTTAAATCAGAGACCGCTTTCGGATAATCGAGATCTTCTAACCTGCTCTGGGATGCGGTCAGGTGATACGATGCATTTGCATTGTACGCCATAACAGAATCCAAACGGTTCGACGAAGCTCCCATACTGCTTCTCTGGGAACTGACTTTGTCTATCGCATCGTCAATCACGGATAAATCAAAGTCGCCGGAAGTCACATCGAAATCCGCAATGCCTAGCGCTTCTAAAGCGGAATTAGGCATATGGATCTCCAATCCTCCTCCATTCGGACCTGCCGCTACATGGGAACTGCTCATGCTACCGTCAAGAATATTCATCTTATTAAACTGTGTCTGGGATGCGGTATCCGAAATCGACTGCTTTAGCTGGTCAATTTCCGCCTGAATCGCTCCGCGGTCGGAAGCCGTATACATAAAATTCGAAGCCTGTACGCCAAGTTCCCGGATACGCTGTAAATTGTCCGTAATGGAACTAAGCGCCCCGTCTGCCACATTTAACATATCTTTTGAAGTTCCGGCGTTACGGTATCCTGAATCGTAACCGTTTTTCTGGCTCAACAGCTTTTGCGCGATTGCAAGAGCCGCCGCATCGTCCGCCGCTTTGTTAATCCGCTTTCCACTTGAAAGAGACTGATAATTGCGGCGCAAGTTTTGATTTGATATAGAAGAAATAGCCATAAATAACCTCCTCTCTGTGTTTGCGCAATTTGTTATATTTACCATAACACAAAATTTTCCATTGCACAAGACGGAATGCAAAAACATTCTTCCCTAACTCTGCCGCCCCGTTATTCATTCAAAACATGGTATTCCCGAAACAATTTTTCACAGTACTCCTTATCCTCCTGAATTTTTTAATCTCCTCCAAATGCCCGTTCTCCATAAGTTTTTGAATCAAAGAAAGCGTATTTTTTATCCCGATTGCTTCCCCTTCGATCTTCCCTTCCCGTTTTCCTTCGATCCTGCCTTTTTCCAAATTTTCCCGATCCCTCATTAATAACGTCATATTTCATGCCTCTATCTCCGATTTTTTTTCGCTTTTTCAACTGCTTCCTCTAACTGTTTGGTAAAAGCATCTTCTGAATGTATTCCAGCCACATAATCCAAAAACACTTTTAATTCAAGACGAACGTCATCGAGTTCATTGTCTGCATATAAAAATATCTTCGTGACGCCATCTTCTAATGCAAGGCTTTTTTCTTTCATACAACTATTTTCAAAAATATAGATATGCCTTCCTTTTTGAAATGCATCAAATGGGCAGGTAAAAATGATATAATAAGGTTTTAAATACTTATAATGTAACCCTTTGTCTAACATCTGCAAATCAATCATACTTTGATAATATCTTGCGCGTTTTGGAAGCTCTTTTGTATTGACTGCCTGCATTTCAATATCATATACAGCTTCTTTGCATCATTTACAAAACCGATTTTGTCATATAATATACTAAACTCACTGTTAATATTCAATCATTTATCCCAAATCCCCTGCATTCCCGATCTCATACATCGTCAAAAAATCCGCCGGACAGACAATAAAATCTATCCCGCGGATTTTTATATATACTATACTTAGCCTTTTCCTAAATAGAGCAGATAAATCAACGTAAATACAAGCCCTACATAAAACAGAAGCAATCCAAACGACAAACTCCTTTGGATAATCGTATTTGTTTCCATAATTTTTTCCCTCTGCATTGCAAGTCTATGCTCAAAAGATACTTCATGCTCCGGCGCAGGCCGCCTTAAAATCCGGCGTTTCTTATTCCTCAGCCAGTCCAGCGCCTCGCCAAGCAAATGCGTAAACTCCGAGCCCTCCGGCAGTTCGTGTGGAATCTTACGGTCACGATATATGGTTTTCCGCAATAATACCACAATCCCGTCCACAAGACTGTCAAAAATCCTGCAAAACACTCTTGCCAAAAATGGAAGCGCTGTAAGCAAAAGCGGCCGGTAAATCAATCCTTCCATATCAAGCCAGTCTGGCCAGCAGTTGCGGTATTCACGAATCCCTTGTTTCTCCGCCATAAGGAATTTACGGATACACCAGTATAACGCCGCCCCAATTCCAATCGAAATCAGCCCGCCTTTTAAGTTTTCGAAACTAAAATAAGAAACTGCATGGATTTCCCCATTAAAATTCATAAATCCCTGTCCCAAATCTGCAATTTTGTCCGTCACAAGATGAGGCAAAAATCCAAGAACCGGAAGGATTGCCGAACTTCCCACAATCGCAAACGCGCTGATTGGATTCATATACTTTCTCATGCCGTCAAACCGCTTCTGTTCCTTTACGCTGCTGTTTTTCTCTACAAAGAGGGCAACATATAATTTCGTCATATAAGCAAGCGTCATTCCGCCGCTAAATAAAAACACCCACTCTGCCGCTTTCAAAAAACCAGACAATTCCACAGCCAGTTCTGCGCCTTCCACAATGCTTTCATGCAGAAGCGTTTTGCTGATATACCCGTTAAACAGCGGAATGCCCGAAATCCCAAGCGCGCCTGCAAGGAAACAGGCGTTTAACAACGGCTTTTTCCTGCCAAATCCCCGAATGTCATTCAAATCCAGTTTATGCAGATTCATAACGACAACTCCGGCAATCATAAAAAGCGCCAGTTTAATCAACGAATGGTTCACCATATGCAAAAGAGTCCCACGCGCGGCAAGCCCGTTTTCTTCGCCTAAAATCCCCTGCATCCCAATGCCTGTCAGGATAAAACCAATCTGTGACATGGAAGAACATGCAAGCGTCCGTTTCAAATCCACAGAAAACACTGCCAAAAGCGCGCCGCCAAACATTGTGCAAAGACCTAAAAAGAGCAACAGCAGCCCCCACCTCTGGTCATGCAAAAAAATATTACTGCTGACAGCCAAAATGCCAAAAACGCCCGCTTTTGTTAAAATGCCGGACAACAGCGCAGAAGCCGGAGCCGGAGCGACCGGATGGGCTTTTGGAAGCCAGATATGCAGTGGAAACGCCCCCGCTTTTGCCCCAAATCCAACCAATGCGCAAACGCCCGCAATATATAAAACGCCCTTATCTTCGCAGGCGGCAGCCGCAGAGAGCAATTCAGACATTTCAAGCGTCCCAAGCGTATGATAAAGCAAAAACAATCCCATCAAAAGAACCAATCCGCCAATTACGGCAACTGCCAGATACGTCTCGGCCGCTTTTAACGCGCCCTTCGTTTCTTCCTGCGCCACCCAGACATAGGAAGTAAAGGACATAATTTCAAAAAAGATAAATGTCGTAAATAAATCCGCAGATAAGAACACCCCAAGCGTCGCATTCAGCGTAACCAACTGAAAAAAATAATATCTTCCCAAATGCTTCTCATGCCCCAGATATTCCCGTGAAAATAAAAGCGTCATCATCCACATAAAGGCTGCTACAATCCCATATACGCCGCGAAACCCGTCAAGGCAAAAATGCAGTCCGAGCCCGCAAATGCCCGGCGCATACAATTCACTTCCCATGCCCTGCTGCGCCAAAATGCACATTAAGATAAATATAAACGCTCCCGCGCCGATTGCCAGCGCATCCCTAAGATTTCTAAAAGCCGCGTTCTGTTCCGCCGCCTTTTGCGCCTTCCAGTCCGCCAGAAAAACCGCCGCTGCCGCTGCCGACGGAACGGTAAGCAGAGCCATATACAATCCTTCCATATGAAATCCTCCTAAAAACTCCCCTCTGCAACCGCTGTTACAATTTCCATAAACGGAGCAGAATGCAGCCCAAACACTGCCATGCCCGCCACAAAAATAAACAATGGCGCAAGCATCAGCCAATTCGGGTCTTTGACGTCTTTTATCGTATTATAATCAAAATCCGCGCTTGGAAAATATGCCCGCGCAACAATCGTCAGCATATACATTGCCGTAAGAAGGGCAGAGACTAATAAAGCGCCCACGCCAACATAAGCAATGACTTCTTCACTTTCCAATGCGGCAGAAGCCAGATTCCACTTACTGATAAACCCACATAAACCGGGCACGCCCATCAGCGCAAGAGAAGAAACCGTAAACACCGCAAACACCTTTGGCATTTTTCTTCCAAACCCATCTAACTGATGGATATAATGGCGCTCTGTCTGATGCATAATGGCGCCCGCGCAAAAAAAGGATGCGATTTTCATAAACGCATGGAACACCATATGGCTTAAAGCCGCCGCCAGCCCAAGCGGAGTCATAATTGTCACGCCAAATAAAATATAAGACAGATTACTGATTGTCGAATATGCAAGGCGGCGTTTCAAATGCGTCTCTTTTAGCGCCATACTGCATCCATAGACAACCGTAAACATCACTACCGCCATCAGAAGATATTGCGCCCACGTCCCTTTCAAAAAACCAACGCCAAAACAGTAAAATGTCAGACGCATAATTGCAAACGCGCCGGATTTTACGACTGCCACTGCATGAAGAAGCGCCGTTACCGGCGTAGGCGCAACGCCTGCCTGAGGCAGCCATGAATTAAGCGGGCAGATTGCCGCTTTTACGCCAAAGCCAAAAAAACTGAATACATAAATCAAAAGAAAAATATTCTCATGGCCCACAATCGCTTCGGGATTTAACACCCCACCTAATGCAAAATCTGAAGTCTGCCCAAATACCAGAATAAAAATCATGCCGATAAAAGCAAACGCCGCGCCGCCAATCGAATAATACAAATACTTCCGGCTTGCCAAAACCGCCTCCCGCGTCAGCGTGTGCATAACTAAAGGAACTGTCACAAGCGTAAGCATTTCATAAAAGCAATACATTGTCAGAAAATTATCCGCTAAAGCAATCCCAAGCGTTACCCCGTAAGTAATCGTATAAAACATGAAAAACACTTTCTCATGTTTCTCTTTTGTCATATATTCAAACGAATACAACACGGCAAGCGGCCATAAAAAAGAAATCAATCCTGCAAAAATACAGCCAAGCCCGTCTAACTGAAAAGCGATTTTTAAATTTCCGGCAAAATTTAAAAGCGTAAAAGACCCGTCCGGACGGTTTAATAAAAGCATCCAGACCAGCGCCGAAGTAAGCGTTACGACAAACTCCAGATAAATCAGCATATAAATCCGCTTTTTCCAAGGGATAACCGCCGTCAGGGCGCCGCCAATGCAGGGAATCAGTATTACGATAAATAAATAAATTGCGCTCATAGATTCCCCTCCTTACATCACTTGGGCGGCAAACGCCGCAAATTCTTCTGTCAGCCCATTTGGCAAAACGCCAATGAGAATTGTCAAAACCGCCAACGCAAGCAGGGGAACAAGCATAAGATAAGACGGTTCTTTGCCTGCAAACCGTTTCCAGTCATACCCTTCCCCCGGAAAAAACCCTTGCATCGTAACCGGAAGAAGATAACCCGCCGTAAGCAGCGCGCTGACTAAAAGCGTAACAGGCCCAAGCCACGAAAAAACAGCCATTCCGGAATCAAGCGCCCCCGTCGCCAAATACCATTTGCTAATAAACCCGCTTAAAGGCGGAATCCCAATCAGCCCCAGTGAAACAATCGTATAACACCAGATTGTCACAGGCATTCCCTTTCCAATGCCCCTTAAATCTTCCACCCGCGTCGCGCCTGTCCGGTAAATCACCGCCGATGCGCCCAAAAACAGAGCCGTTTTTATAAACGCGTGAGCCGCCACATGCAAAAGAGATCCGGTCAGCGCCTGCGGCTGCATAACCGATAACCCAAACAAAATATAGGAAAGCTGGCTGACTGTTGAATACGCAAGCCGCTTTTTTAACACAGGCTCTCTGAATGCAAGCATGGAACCCATAAACACCGTGATAAGCGTTAATGCCATCCACACCGTCTGCACAATGCTCCCGCGTAAAAACTCAACGCCGATAAGCTGGTAAACCACACGGATAACCGCCAATACGCCGCCCTTTACAATAATGCCGGACAACACGGCGGATGCAGGCCCCGGAGCGACCGGATGCGCGGCAGGAAGCCACGCGTGCAATGGAAACATGCCTGCTTTTACGCCAAATCCTATCAGCATACACATCGTGACTGTCAAAAACAACGCGCTATGCTGCTGCAAAACGCCTGCTTCAATTACGCCGCCTGCCGTAAATTCAAGCGTCGTCCCATAACGGGAAATAAAATAAACGCCAAACAACGCCATATATGCGCCCGCAAATGAAAAGAAAAGGTATTTCAAAGCCGCCATCACCGCTTCCCTTGACTGGTTATGCAGGACAAGCGGCATGGAAGTCAGCGTCATAAACTCATAAAACAGATACATGGTAATCAAATTTCCTGAAAAATCCAGACCAATCAATACGCCAAATACAATCAGGTAAAATGCGTAATACCGTTTTTCATTTTTTTCATGCTTCATATATTCAAAGGAAAAAAAGCCCGCTAAAATCCAGACAATGACAACGACAAACGTAAAAAACTTTCCCAGCATATCCAGCTTAAAATAAACCGGAAGCGTCTTAGTCAGGTAAAATAAAGTCACGCCGCCCTCCACTGCAAAAATCCCATAGATTGCTAAAATACCGCTGACAAGCAGAATGCTTCCCACAAAAACAAGCAATGTTTTCCTCTGTTTAAATTCCTTTTTAAACAATAATGCAATCCCTGCCAGAATTGGGCAAAATACCGGCCAAAGCAACAGTTGCTCCATGTCTCTCTCCTCCTATGCAAAAACGGATAATCCCTGCGCAATCCAGTCCGTAATCGGCTGTGAACACATGCCAAGCACAACATTCAATATAATAAACAACAACAGCGTAACGGCATACGCCGGATTTTCCTTCCATGACGCCGATGCGTATTTGCCATGCGCCGGAGTATAAATCCGAATCACTGTTTTCATAAAATAAATGGTATTTAAAATCGTGCTGATGGCAAGGGCAATTAACGTCGGAAGCACTTTATGTTCATTTAAAATCGCCGCTTGTGAAAACAAAAGCTTACTGACAAATCCAGAAAAAACCGGAATGCCTACCATAGAAAGCGAACCGACGGTAAACGCAAGACCTGCGCATATATTGCGGTAAGCCGAGCCGGTCAGCTCCAAAAACTCCTTATGGCCCCCCGACACATCAGTAAGGCCCGAACCGGAAACAAACAAAAGTGATTTTGTCGCCGCATGGGACAGCATATGGAACACAGACGCCACCATGCCGACCGCCGTGCCAAGCCCAAACCCCATATAGATATAGCCAATCTGCGCCACAGATGAAAATGAAATCATTCTGCGAATGTCATTTTCCCGTATTGCGCTCAAAGAGCCCATAATCATGCCGGCAAGGCCAAACACAAAAAGAACATTAATAATTTTACTGTCCCTAAATGTATCAAATCCTATTACGCGGTAAATAATCTTAATCAGTAAAAAAATATACCCTTTTGAAACAAGGCTTGACAAAATCGCCGCGGAAGAAACCGTGGAATACCCATAAGCGTTCGGGAGCCACGCATGGAACGGAAACAGCGCGCTTTTAATTGCAAGCCCGACGACAATCAGCGCAATCGTAACTAAAAGCGGCGTATGGTACGTCCCGTTTGCCACAATCGCATCAATGCCCGCCTTGATATTGCTCATTAAAAGATGCCCTGTCAAATCGTAAAGCAGGCAGATTCCAATTAAAAAAAGCCCGGAACCCAATAGGCTCATAATCATATAACGCGTTGCCGCTTCAATCGTATGCCCCCGCTCCGTAATCATAATTAATCCGCAGGCGGAAATTGTATTTATCTCTACAAAAACATACGCAGTAAACAAGTCGTTCGTATACACAAGCGCCAAAAGAGAACTCAAAAGCAAATCCACCATAATGTAATAGAGGTTTTCCTTGGCGGGATTGATTTCAAGCAGTAATTTCTTTCTTCCCCCATTTAAAGAAAGCATCATAATTACACAGAAAAATAACGCCATTCCGGCTTCTAAAGAACCAAAACGGATTTCATTCCCAAACGGCGCCGGAAAATGCCCCATCACATAGACATAGCTTTCTTTTGTCGTGATCGTCAAATACAATACGGCAAATGACAAGACGCTGACTGCCGCTATTACAAAGGAATTAAGCCATCTTGCTCCCCTGCCTTTCAACGCTGAACTGATAATCGCCGCAAACATGCACAGCAGGATTGAAAGGCATGGGAAATTTTTTATTATCTCCATTATCGTTCTTCCCTCTTTACTCTTATCGAAATTTCATCTAAATCCAACGTATGATATCTGCGGTAAAGCCGGATTGTCAGAGAAAGCATAAGCGCCGTCACCGACACCGACACGACAATCCCCGTCAGCACAAGGCCGCTTGGCACCGGATTGATATACGTTTCCGGGCTTACATCGCCGTTTACCACTATCGGCGCAATATGCCCGGCGATATAGCCTTTTTCCGCAAGAAACAGATAAACGGCAGTGTCCATAATATTCAATCCGATAATCTTTTTTATCATATTTTTCTGTAAAAGCAGGTTTGTAAATCCAATTCCAAACAATAGAATCGCCACCGCTTCCGCATAGTTTGCAAGCAGATGTCCGCCCATTATAATCCTCCCCTCCGAAACAACGCGTAAAACGCATACATAGTGCATGCCACTTCCGATCCGACAAAAATATTAATTGGAAGCGTAATGCCGCCGCTTAAAATCTTTCCGGCTTTTCCCAGCGGGATAATACTCTCTAATCCGTTCGCGCCGGTCAGGAAATAATACGTCACGATACAGCCATAACAGATTAACGCCGTCACCTTAATACATTTATAAACCTTTTCATTAAAAAACTTCTCCGTCTTATCAAAACCGAACGCCGCAACATATAAAATCATGCCCGCCCCAATCATCGCCCCTCCGGAAAAACCGCCGCCCGGCGATAAGTGCCCGTTTAAAATAATATAGATCCCAAACAAAAACACCAACGGAACGATAAGCGTCGCAACTTTCTTTAAGATTAAATTATTCTTCGGCTCAAAGCCACGATCGTTCGACTCCTTATTTTCCCGAATTTTATCCTCATCTACCATCAGCATAATCATGACGCAGCAAGTCGCAATAAACAGCACATTCGTCTCACCAAACGTATCAAACGCGCGGTACGAAAGAATCATGCCCGTAACGATATTGACGGCTCCCGTATCTTTTAAGCCATCTGATATATAAGTCTCCGATACAATATTATTCGTCGGTTTATCTTCCGCCCCAACGCTTGGCAGATAGGAAACCATATACACCAGCACAAATACCAAAGCAATGCAAAAGACTACGCTCATACACTTATATAGGACATTAAAAAATTTCAATTCTTTATTGTGCCTTCTGTCATACACTTCCGACAAAGCCTGCCTTCTGTCTCTTAAACGTTCTTCAATCGTCGTTTCCGCTTCGGCATACTCCTTCTGGGGATGCATTTCCATATTTCCCATAAATGCATCTTTTTCTCCGCCCAGCCATCTGAAAAAATGAAACGCAAACGTTTTTTCGTATTCACTCTGTTTCCTGATATGGCTCATCGTCCTCCTCCTTTTCCGCTTCTTGGCGCAGCGCATGGATTTTTTTCAGCGTGACAAAAAACAAAATACTCGTCACTCCGGCGCCAACCGCCGCTTCCGTAATCGCAAGATCCGGAGATTCCAGCAATATCCAGATAATCGACATAATCAGGCTGTATGACATAAAAATCAAAATTGAATTTAAAAGGTTTTTTGAAAAACTGACCGAAACAGCGCAGACAATCAAAAAGCCGAGCAAAATCATATTAAATATCTGCATCTTCCCCGTCCCCTTTCCGGACCGCTTCTTTTTCGGCTTCCTCCATGCTCACCATACGGCAGTTTTCCAGCAAAGTCTGATCCGTCGTATATTCCAGACGGGCAATCATATGGGAAGACACGGGAGATGCGCACCATAAAAACACAATCACAAGCGCAAGCTTCGCCGTCGTCGCATCCCAGCCGTTTGCAACCATAAGACCGATTAAACAAAGCCCAATGCCAAGCGTGTCTCCCGTCGCCGCGATCTGCATCCGGTTTAGCACAAATTTAAAACGGTAAACCCCGAAAATTTCCAAAAAGAAAATCGACATGCCGAACACCAGCAACACTATTACAATCCCAAACCGAATCCATTCAATCGCCGCCATGCGCATCGCCCTCCCCATCGTCTCTTTCAAAATATACGCCCATATAGACTTTCGTCAAAATTATGACCGCCAAAAAACTAATCATTGCATAAATCAGGCAGATGTCCGCCAAATACCCTTCCTTGAGCATAACGGCAAGAATTGCAATCGCCACCATAACCATCGTGCCCATCATATTGATTGCCACAATCCTGTCCGCCATTCTAGGCCCTGCCACCGCCCGTATCAGGCAGGCAAAAAACAATACGGCAAGGATTACAAGCAAAACGACAAACAAGCCGTGATACGCCTGATTTAACGCCGCAATACCGCTATACATGCCGCTTCCCCCTTTTCTTTAACATTTCATCGTCAATCGCTTCCATTCTGCGGAGCATATGGACAAACACACTGTCGTCCATGCCTGCCGCCAAACTAACGTCCAACGCATGAACCGTCAGTTCATCTTCCTCCATCGCCACGGTAATTGTCCCCGGCGTCAGCGTAATGGAATTTGCCAATACCACATTGGCAAGATCCGTCTTTAATCCTGTTTGGAATTGCACAATAACAGGATCAATTTCATTTCGGTAGCTTAACGTTAATCGAATCGCGCTTACATTCGCCTTAATGATTTCCCAGAATAAAACCAGAATATACAGCAAAATAAGCGGAAGCTTCCGTAAAAGAAGAATGTCCTTTTCAATAGAATAATCCATAAACTTACAAAAGAATGCGTACATTGCCCCTGCAATCACGATTCCAAAACATACAATCTCCCCTGTCAACTGTCCATTGAGGAGAATCCATAATAATAGAAATACAAGATACATATTCTCACACCCCCAAATTAATTTACACCCATTGCATAGAAGAATCAAGTAAATTATAATTTTTTTTGCGTTTTATAAGCAGTATGGAAAAACTTTCCATAAATAGATATAGCAATTACCATACAGCATTTAACAGCTAATCACAAAATTTGCAACAAGATTGGAGATTGTATCCGGCATTGTCCCCTTCCTCTCTTTCACAGATTATTTGTTTTGCTTGACAGTCTTTATAAAAATAGTTATAATAACAGAGGTTTTGCGGGTATGGCGGAATTGGCAGACGCGCCAGATTTAGGTTCTGGTGGGAGACCGTGCAGGTTCAAGTCCTGTTACCCGCATGATTTCAGGGTTTTTGAAACATTTGAGATGTTTCAGAGACCCTGTTTTTTTGCATTTGACAGCAATTTGACAGCAACCAGAAAAATAAGGATATAATTCAAAAATTTCGAGACCATTTTCGGATATGCCTTAACAGGGTTTTTTCTGCTGAAAGCATAACACATCTTCATTTGTCTTTCAATTAGTTTCACTTTTCCTCTTTTTTATGAAACAGTGTTAAAAATTTTTATGTAGATTTTTACAAAAAAATATAATAAAATATCAAAAAAGAGGTTATATAGTATATTTTTTATACTGCATAACTTAATATAGGAGAAATGATAATGAAAATAATTTCTGTTAAAAATTTTCCAAAAGAAAACCTTGAAAAAAGTTATCCAAACACTTCTTCTTTACCCAAAAGACTTTCCCCGGAAGAAGCATCTGAAAAAGGCATTCCAATTTATATTAGCGCAGACTGGTATACTGTCATAAAGGGAAAACCCATCTGTTTTGTATTTCTCTCTTTCCGTCAGCATCAAGTTTATGGAGAAGATGAAAATCAGCTGCAGGACTGCCTTTATTCTATAAACTTATGGGCGGATTCACAATTATTTGATATTGAACTTCCAAAGCAGGAAATCTATAATTCAAAATGGCTAAAGCAGCTCCATACGAAAAACCTCATTTTGATTTCTAAATCACAATATGAACTTCTGCTTCAAGCCATACAGCCGGATACAAATAGCTCCTTTTATTTTGAGAAAATCGGCATTCATCAACTTTATGGAAAATACTATTATGCAGCTTCCAATTGTGCCATTACATCAGAGGGCATTGACAAATCCATAAAAGCGATGCAGGAAGGATTCAATTTAGAAATCGATTCCGAACTTTCGTTGAAAGACGAAGCCCCAAAAAAAAGCATTGAGAATTTTATGGACTACACTGCCCAGAATTACCGCGTCTTTTATCCTATCCACTGCATTTCTATTCTCGCTGTCCTAAGATACTTTTTAAAAAAACTGGGCCGATCGGCAGGAGCCGTGCTATGGATTGACGGAAAGGTTGCCAGTGGGAAAACACAATTAGCCGTAACTATGGGTGACTTTTTCAACCGAAGCAGTAATTGGGAAGACCAGATTAAACATCTGCAAACCACCAAATCAAAACCAAAACTAATTGCAGCAGAACTTTCCAAATACAGGAATGCTGTATTTATCCTTGACGATATTAAAAAAGAAGAAACATCTGGCAGCCGGGACAATACCAAAAACATTACAGATCTGCTCATCCGCTCTATATACACCGGAAAAACAGGGGGTTTTGGCACAGATGAGCAGCCGATTGACGCTGCTGCCGTTATTACAGGGGAGTATTTTAAAGAAATAGAATCCACATCATCAAGACTGCTCTATTTGAATATAGACGATTTTTTACAGAAAGAAACAAACAGCAATCAATTCAAAAATATTCAAAAAGACAAATCTTACCTTGCTAAGTTTATGTCCTATTTTATACAATGGCTATTTCAATGGATAGAAGACATCAATAATGCTAAATTCTTAGAAACCACACTTACTAATTTACAAAATGATGCAGCAGAATGTTTTCATGGAGAATTAAGTACGCGAATGGCTGAGACGCTGGCAAATTTCCAATTAGTATCAGAAATCCTCAATGAGTATTTTAAAGAAAACCAGATTCCAAAAATAAACTGCACAGAATTTCATAAGAAATCCAGAGATTCTCTAAAAAATCTCGCTTACGCCACATTATACAAAAGTCTGAATTACTATCCCCTCATAGAGGAGTGCTTTTATAAAACACTGTCAGACCTTAAAATCAAAGACTGCCGATACGGGGAACATTATTTAAATATCGCATTGTCATCAGGAAATGACCATCTACTACATATAGCCAAAGCTAAAGATACAGATTACCTTCATGAACCTGGAGCAAGCGCTATCAATTACGACGCCAAAGGTGAAAAGAAACTCTGGCTGTTGGGACTTCAGGAAGGCTACGACGGCATCATGTTAAACATAAAAGAATGCAATGTATTATTAGTAAAATCCAAAGTTCTATGCAGTCTAATTCGCGAGAAAATAAAATCAGATATACAAAAGTGGCATATTAAATTATATCATTCTGATATGGAAGATGAAAGAATCCTAAACACCCTATTGGAACATCATTGCATTTATGGATACAAACGGAGAGACAACAATTCATTTGATAAGATCATCAATTATCCTGAATTCTCCAGCAACCAAAATTTACTGAAGGAATATCATGAAAAACCATTTATTGAGCAAGAACAGATGCATCATATGGTAAAAATAAACATAGCAAATGAACGTATATATAATAGAATTACAGATATAAAAAAGCCAGCTATGGATTCGTTTGCAACTTTATTTTCTGCTATGAACACATATGATTCAAGCGAAGGCAGACATTTTATAGAACCAAACGATGGTCCATACATGAAAAACCTCAAAGACATATTTGCTAAAATTAATAGATTTTCAGACCTCCGGTAACATCAAAGTAGCAGTAAAATCACCAGTTATATTTATATATCATATCTGGGACTAAATAAAACAGAAAGGATGATTTACCATGAACAATTATGAAAAAGCTGCTTTGAGCGTAGAAGAAACTGCCAAATACTTAAACATTGGAAGGAGCTTATGCTACCGGATGATCAGGGAAAACAAAATTCCTCATTTGAAATTTGCAAGCCGGATTGTCGTTCCAAAAGTTAAATTGGACGAAATGTTAAGTAAATAAAAACGAAAGCACAAAGAGCAATCAGTAACGGTTGCTCTATTTTTATGCATTTTACGGAGGCACAGATTATGAAAAAAAGAAGTAATGGAGAAGGCACAATCTGCAAAAGGAATGATGGAAGATGGATGGCTCAAATCCTCATTGATACCGGATATGGAGAATTTAAAAGGAAAACCGTATATGGAAAAACACAGCGTGAAGTGAAAGAAAAATTAGAGCAGTTAAAATCAGACCAAAAACAAGGCCGGGTAATTGAAACTTCGGATATGCCTTTAGAACAGTGGATGAATATCTGGATTACAAATTATAAACCGGATTTGAAGATTACAACAAGAGAAGATTATGAATCCTATATTAATACGCATATCCGAGGATCAGATTTAGGAAAGATTCCTTTGAACAAATTAAAAACAACGGATCTGCAATCATTTTATAACAATAAGCTTGCCGGAACCTGCAAAGGTCAAAAGAAGAAATTATCACCAACCACAGTCCGGTATATTCATGTAATTATCAAAAGTGCGTTAAATCAGGCAATTCAAAACCGGATGATAAACAACAATGCTGCAAATGCAGTCGTTCTCCCAAAAAAGAACAAGACGGAAATCATTCCTCTCACGCAGGAAGAAGTAATCCGCTTCCTTGAAACCGCAAGAGGGGATCGGCTATATGCACTATATTTGCTGGAAATGATGACCGGATTACGAAAAGGAGAAATTTTAGGCTTACAATGGAATGACATTGATTTTAAATGCAAAAGAATTACTGTTTCGCATAATCTCTGCCGGATTAAAAGCCGAAATAAAAATGCAGGAAAAAAATATGAATTAATCCTGATGAATCCTAAAACAGCAACCTCCAAAAGATGTATTCCCATCAATGATTTTATGGCTGACGAACTGCAAAAACATAAATTGCACCAGATGAAAGAAAAAGAATTATACGGTGACTATTACAATGACCTTGGAATGGTTTTTTGCAAGCCAGACGGAAACTACATTTATTCCAGGGATTTTCTAAGACAATATCAAAATCTCCTTTCTAAAGCCGGTCTGGAAAAAAAACGGTTCCACGACTTGCGCCATACAGTAGCCAGCCTGCTTATCAATGCAAATGAAAATCCTAAAATGATACAACAATTACTCGGCCACTCAAATATAAGCACTACACTGGATATTTATGCGCATGTAATGGACAAGTCCATGAATAAAAGCGTGGATAAAATCTATCAGCAGCTAGGTTTAAATTCCATACCCCAAAAAAAGAATCCCTAATACAGTAAGCCTGCCACTGGCCAGCCTTTCTGCATACTGAGACAGTATAAGAAGCCTATGAACTACTTAGCTTTCATAGGCTTCCTATTTGATTTCTCATTTTTAAAAACAAGGCTGTCTATCAAAAATATCCTTCTGCCTCCTCTGCAGAAAGGCCGTATTCTTCCATAATCGTTTCTTTGATTTCCGCATCTCCATGCCCAAATTTTCGAAGCATGTCTATTGCTCCCTGAATTCCCTGCTGCAATCCTTGCTGCAGTCCTTGCTGAATTCCCTGTTGCAATCCTTCGCTTATCTTTTCTTCATCCCTTAATAATAACTGTGGTTCCATGATCTCCATTAACGCCTGGCACATACTAGCATCTCCCTTCCATTCTTCCACTGCCTGCCTGTTTGCCCCTATGCTGACCTCTAGAACGGAATCTGCCAGCTCCAGGTCGTTTTTTCCTGTCAGACTCCGGATTTTTTCCAGCAGTTCCGTTATGTCCTCTTTCTCCAGTTTTTCCGATAACGCTCCAAGCCATGTATGCTCCGCCTTATCCAGCTCGCCCGTGACAACAACCTGCACAGGAAACATATTTTTCCCTTTTATATAATATATCCCCCGGTACGGGTTGGATACCATATATCCATGCTCCGCAAAATATCGGAAAAGCCCTTCCGGCCTTGTTTCCCGGAGCAGCGACACCGTAATGTCATCCTCTTTTCTTTCATCAGCCGCTTTCCCATAAGCTTTATAAAGGCCTGCATATGCCAGGGCTTTGTAAAAGGCGTCTATATCCAAATGGTCTTTGGGCGATTTGTATTCCATAATGTTATGCCCCAAAAAGAAGGCCCCTATTTCATTTCCAATCCGCACGGATGGTTCTTTTTTTATCACCAGCAGGTCAATTTCCAAAGGCTTGGTGTTTAAATTATATTCTTTCTCAAAGACCAGCGCATCCCGGTTCTCTGCAAGCTCCAAACCCATTGCTGCCACAAAGCCCGGATGCCACTGCACTTTCCTGTCTTTCATAGTAATCTCCTTTGTGTGGTTAAATTATAACATACCTTTCATAATTTCCGCAACCGCCCAAATCTCTACATTAAATTACCTTAGCAGGTATATAAATTTTCCATGTATCGGAAACGGCTGCAGGATTTAGATTCCACAGCCGCTTCTGCTTCTTTTTCTTATTCCTCATTCCCATCCTTAGACAAAAGCGCGAGAACCGCCGTCAATATCCCCGCTACAACCGCCTTGATGATATGCTCCATAATTCCAACCGCCTTTCTGCGCTGCTTCATGCAATCCGTATCTCCCCGCTCTTTCTGTCATAGAGGTACACACTGTCCGACAGCCGCTCCTCCGGCATCACCTGCGTCCGGTTTACCTCCTTTACGATCTCCGCCAGTTCCTCCGGCTTCCCTGCGGAGACAGGGAGCAGCAGGATTTCATGTATCGAGCTTGGCAGGATGTACAGGTCGCTTCCCAGTTCCTGCGCCAGCCCGGAAAACTCCCCCGCAAACAGCATGGCCGCAGCGCCGCCCAATTTAAAACGGTTTGTGGCGACATACATCTGAATGGGGCTGCAGCCGCTGTCTGCAGGCGCTCCCAACATCTCACGGATGACTTTGTCCATGGTCTGGATTTTCGTCCCTCCGTTCTTTTTATGGTTCTCATACGCAGCTTCTCGCAGCTCTCTTTGGCAGATTCCCCAGTAATCCATATGGCTGTCTGTAATCAGGACTGCTGCAAATCCGTCCCTGCCCGTTTCTGCAGTGAAATAATAGGCCTCTGCCAGATCCAGGAATCGTCTATGCGGCACGTCCTCCAGCATTTCCCTGTTCTTTTGGTAATGCACCAGCCGTACGGAAACCTTTTTCCTTACACGTTTCCAGTCCATGAATTCCCCTTTGTCTAACGGCGTCTTCCCTGCATACTGCAGGTACAGACCCCAGATCTCCTCCACGGTTTCCCCAAATCCTTTCCCTCCGCACAGCTTTTCATGCCATGCGTCCAGGTAGATGACAGGGGAAGCCTCATCTCCCGGCCTTGACAGAATCATCCCCGTCCGTTTTACGGAATTATTTTTTATGGTTTCCCGTATTTCCACGCTTCCGGTTCCCAGCCGGAACTGCATTTCCTCTTTTATTTTCTGCTTAAATTTTTCAAAATCCATCTCCACGCTTCCTCCTTAAAATAATCTGGGCGCATGGCATTTTCCCCATGCGCCCGCGTTATGTCCCGGCATTTATAAAATTATTCTTTGGGGTACGCATTAAATGCCGCATACCCATTTTGCAATGCGTATCCCGTCCTTTACGCCCTCCATGTAAAGGGCCGCTTCTTTCCAGCGGGCCTGTGGTCAAGGAGCATCCCTGCCTGCGTCCGCTCTTTTCCGCTTAAGCCGCCTCCCAGTATTTTTTCCAGCTCCGCAAACGTTTCCCCCTGCTCCGGGAGGCCCTGCTGTTTCGACAGCATGTCCAGCCGCTTTTCAACCGCCCATGCGGTAAAATCCTCTTCTTCCATGTCCTGCCTCCTGAAAATCCCATGGGGATTTTGTCCATCCACTATGCCGCTTCCTTCGGCTTTGTCCTCTTGAGGCTTCCCAGCGCCTTTTTGTAGATCTCCGGCGTCATCTGGCCTGTTCCTTTGAGCTGGTATCTGTCTAAGACCGCTTCCATGGCGATCCCCGTCCGCTCCAGCTCCTTTTCCAGTATCCGCATCTGGCCCGCCGTCAGCCCTTCCGGCGTTTTATCAGGAGCTGCTTTATTTTCCGTCTCCCGGTCCAGCCCGTACACTTTCACTCCCCTCTGGTTTACGACTGCAAGAGCTGCAATTTCCCTCCGCCCGTTGTACCCGATTGACTGCACGCGGAAACGGTCTTTTGCCACATAGCGGTCCCCATTTTTCTGGATGTCCGCTTTTTCAGCCGGAACCCAGATGAACGGGGCCGTATAGAGCTCGCGCCCTATGCCCCAGTTGAAACACGCCCTCTTGAAGGAATCCGAAGCCTGCCCTTTCTCCTTTTCCGAATGACTCATAACGCCCACGTCCTGTTTTGCGATCCACTGCTTTTTCTCACTGTCCCAGACCTCCACCGTGCAGTACAGGTTCCCGTCGATGCTCTGGTGGCTCCTTTTCCAGCCGAAGGGCGAAAATGTCTCGTCCAATATCTTCTGGTCCACGCGCGCGTCCTTGAAAAGCAGGAGGCTTAAGCCGTTCCCGTTTATCGTGGACACCCTGCATTCAATCTCATCCGCCCGCAGCAGCCGTATCATGTCATCTCCCATATGGTTTTTCCTTTCCGTTTTTATATGCTTTTTCATTGCCTGTTCTTTTCTGCTTCTTTTCCGCTTCTTTCTGCCGCTTTATCCTTCCGCTCCATTCTTTTTGTCATCAGGATGACGGTTCCGGCCGCTTTCCACTGGCTCTGCCTTATGCGACAGACAGCCTCCGGTAGCTGCCCTTCCCACAGTATTCCTCGTAAATCTCCCGGTGTTCCTCTTTCAGCCACTTCTTGTCAAAGGTTGTGGTCGTGACTGTTTTCCAGTCAATGCGCCGTTCCCCGACTGTGCCGCTCTCATTTTCTTTCAGGTAAGTTTTGATTTTGTTTGTAACGGCCTCCTTCTGCTCTTTCAGCTCGTCGATCCGGCTGCTCAGCTCGTCGTACCGTTCGCAGAGCTGCAGGGCCTCTTCCGGCAGTTCTACGCATTTTCCATTGGAAGCGCCATATCTTTCATTCAGGAAATCTGTGGTTGCGCCGGAGCCGTCCGCTTCCGGCTCTTCTCCTGCCAGCACGCAGTTTTCCCAGAATTCCCGTTCCATGCGGATAATGCTTCTGATCATCTCCTCATCCCGGCATACTTCGTGATAGAGGAACGTGTTTCCTCCGACCAGCGCCGCAATGTATGTCTTTTCCGCTCCCGTGACTGCCATGTAGTGCTGGATCTGGTACTGGTATTCCAGCGGGACGCCCTCTTCCCAGATCTCCCGCTTGTAGGCGCTGGCTGTCTTTGCCTCAAAGATGCAGAGCTTTCCGTCTTCGTAAATGACGCCGTCTAAATCCGCAAGCATGAACGGGTATTCCCCGCTCTGCAAAATCGCCATCTTCCTGCGCACCTTCAATCCTGTGCGCCGCATGAACTCTTTCCGGACGACGGGTTCCAGCACGTTCCCGAAATAGATATATTCGGATTCCCCCTCTTCCGGTTCTTTCTGTCCGGTCTTGTCCAGCCATAGATCAAATATGGAGCGGAACGGGTTCACCCCTGCGATCACGGAGGCGTCCGAGCCGCCGATGCCCATGCGCCGCCATTTCAGCCATTCCTTCCGTTCCATGCCGTTTGTCTTCGCTAAAATTCTCATTTTTTCTTTTCCTCCCTGTAATTTTTTTGTTTTTTTGTTAATTTTGGAAGCATTTCTTCCGGAACATTTCACAGGCCCCGCTATGCAATGCTTTTCACAAGGCCGTATGCCTTATCAAGCGCGGCATTCCCGTCCATGACTTTTGCAAACAGGCTCTCCCTGCGGTTTGCGCTCCCGCGCAGCGGCTTCCCGTGGGTGCTGAAATCCGACACTGCGTTTAGGAAGCGGTACGCGTTCTTCGGCACGTCCCTTAAGTCCGGGGCGTCGAAGTAGCGTGCCTTCATGTCTTCCCTGAGTTTCCGGATGTTGCCCTTCTGCACCCGCCCCATGCCTTCATCCAGGGGAAGAAGCGCGTTCATGCAGTCCTCTGCCTTATGGTCTGCCAGCTTAATGCGGCTCAAGGCTTCAAACTCCCTGCCGAGCGCATCCATGTAGCGCTCCGCCATAAAGAGCGTATGCTCCGCCTCCCCGATCTTATCCTGCACGCCTGCCGTGTGCATGGCGGACCAGCTTCTTGCAGCTGTGCCAAGCGCAAGGTTCAAAGTATTGCTGCACACGACACGCACGGGCGTCATCGCCACGCGGATTGCGCCGCTCCCGTCATGGGTGTTGGAGAAGACCATGTAGGGGCTGACGCGGTCGCCAAGCATAATGTACTCTCTCGGCATCCGCGCCAGAACCCAGACTTTCCTTCCCCCATTTAAAGAGCCTGCCGTCTCGTAGCGCACGCCTTCGCCCAAAAGCCTGTCCGTAAATGCAAAAGCTTCCTCATTCTGCACCACCCGGTAGCGATCTGAGACGATCCCCAGGACTTTTTCATCGGAATCCCTCACGTTTGCCTTAAAGCCCGACACAGGCTCCCCGTCTTCCGTTAAGATTTCCTTCTGCACGACCTTCCAGCCCAGACCGGACGCCGCCAGCGCCTCCGCGGAGCTTAACGCGTCCGCCACCTTCACCCCCAGCCCATGCCAGGGTTTTTCCCTTGTTTAAAACATTGTTTCCACATCTGCTGCCATTTCTGCATTCCTCCTTGTATATTAATATATAAAAACAGGGCTGCAGATTCCGCACGCACACGGTTTTCCACAGCCCTGTTTCTGCCTGTTTTAAATATTCTTCTGCTTATGCTGTTTTTTATTTCCTGCCGGGAACGCGCCAGTACATGAAAGCAGAAAAATGGGGCGTCTGCTTCCGCCCCATTTCCCTCCCGGTTATTTTTTCACTTTCACCGCTTTCTTTATGGTTCTATATGCGCCTTTGATTTTTGCGCCGCCTGCCTGCACGTAGGCGCACGCCCGGACATAGTATCTCTTCCCGCCTTTCAGGTTTGTTAATTTCTTTGAAACCGTCTTGTTTTTCTTAACCGTGGCGGTTTTTACGTTTTTCCGGAACTTTTTGTCCGTGCTGCACTCTATAATATATCCGGTGGCGGCCTTGTCCTTCTTCCACTTCACCGTGAGCGTCTTTGCTTTTGTGGATTTCGCGGAAGTTCCGGACAGCTTCTTTGGCGCCACCGTAAGCGTTATTGTCTTTGACGCGGCCTGGTACCTGCCGTTTGCCGCAGCGGTGATTACAATCTCCGTCACGCCGCAGCCTTTCAGCGTCACGGCGCCGTTTCCGTCCACGGAGGCGACTGCCGGGTTTTTCACGGCGTAGGACAGCGCGCCGCCTCCGCTTGATTTTGCGCCGATGGAAAACGGCCTGTCGCCGTAAGTTTTGGCAAGGTCGGCGGCCGTGACGGTCTGTGTTTTTTTATTCTCCGGCTTCTCCTGGCTGCTGCCTCCTGCGTCTGGCTTCTGCGCGCCTCCCGGCTTCTGATCCCCTCCGGGCTTTGGGCTTACCGTGACGGCAATCGTTTTCTCTGCCGGGCCGTAATTCTCCGTCTCGGAAGCCTTTATGGTGATCCGGGCCGTCCCAGCCCCCATAAGGACCACAGTCCCTTTCGCGGACACAACCGCGACGGCTTCATTGTCGCTCTCATAGGACAGCGCGCCGTCCCCGTCCGTGCTGGCCCCGATGGGAAATGGCCCGTCTCCGAATGTTTTTTCAAAATCGCCCGCCATGATCGTCTGCGGCTCCTTCTCGTCCGCCGATGCCTTATGCCGGATGCCGTTCTCCACCGCATACGCCGCCGCCGAGCCCCTGGCGCAGACCATGCAGAGCCCCTCGCTGCAGCCCGCAAAGGCTCCCTCACCGATGGTCTGCACGCTTTCCGGGACTATGGCCTGCTCCAGGGCTGTGCAGCCTGCAAAGGCTCCAGCCCCGATCTCCTTCACGTTCGCGCCGACCCTCACCCTCTGCAGCGCCTCTATGCCGTAACAGGCTCTTTCTGCAATGGAGGACACCTCATATGTGCTTCCATTGATTGTTACGAGGTTTGGTATTGTTACCACTGTGCGGTCATCATTAAGGCTCGTAAAGCACGCCTCTTTTGGCTCCGTGCTGGTGATTGTATACGTGCATCCCCCTATGTCATAGCTGGTCCCTGCCAGATCTGCGGGAGGCGGGTTTTCCCCGGCCCCTGACGCCGGGTTTACCGTGATGGTGATCACTTTCTGCGCCGCCTCGTATTCACTTGTTTCAGCCGCGGCAATGGTGACCTGTGCCGTTCCGGCTCCAATGACTGCCGCAACTCCTTTTGAGGAGACAATGACCACAGACTCATCGCTGGACTGATAAGACAGCACCCCGTCGCCGTCCGTGCTGGCTCCAATCGGGAATGCCGCGTCACCGACTGTCTTCGTATGGTTGCTTGCTGTAATCGTCTGTGGCTTTTTTGATATGACGGAATAATCCATTCCATGTTTTTTTGCATATCTCTCTGCATAAGAACCCTTTGCACAATAAATGCATAAATCATCCCCGCATCCGTAAAAAGCATTGTAGCCTATTTCCTCGACGCTGCCCGGCATGACAACTTCCTCCACTCCCAGACAGCCCTCGAAAGATGCATCGCCAATAATCTGTACGCCATCTGCCACTGTTATCCTGCCTTCCTTTCCCGCAGGGCATCGGATAAGGCTTTTAGGAGCTGCGTCTTCTCCTTTTCTGTATAGAATCCCATCCAAAGAAATATATACCCCGTTGTTTTTATCCACCATTATTTCCGTCACTCTTTTGCAGCTGGAAAAAGCATCTTCCGCTATGCCGGTAATGTCCTGTGGTATAGTTACGCTACCCTGCTTCCCGGCTGGACAGAACTGTAGTATGCGGCCCAGATACAGCATCCCTTCCCGTACGCTGAATAGCCTGTTCGCTTCATTCACTGTTATTTCCGCTAAATTCGTACAGTCGCTAAATACGTCTGCAATTGAGGATTCTTCATCTCCTATTGACGCAATGCTTTTTGGCATTGCAATTCCTGTAATTCCACCGCAGCCGATAAATGCTGAAGCTTCTATATATTGAGCCTTTTCTTGAACGTCAATGGCTCCCTGCTTTCCTGCTGGACAGCAGACGAGGCGGGTTCCCGAATTTCCAAATTTGGATCCTATATAATACAACGCGCCGTCCGAAGAACAATAATTTACATTCTCTTTGTCCACAACTATCTCGGCTAACCTGCTGCAGCCTTTAAAAGCGGTGTATTCAAGATTTCCATACTCATCATATGCTATATCTGTAACATCTTTTGAAATATTAATCCTTTCTAAATTACTGCAGCCATAAAACGCTCCGCGCTCTATTTGCGCCACATTATCCGGCACTGTGACGATTCCCTGCTTTCCAGCCGGACAGAATATCAAAGAAACGATTGATTCTTCATATTCATTTAGTACATTTTTATATAATATGCCGTCTAAAGAACTGCAATATCTACTATTCGCATCCACAACGATCTCCGTCAGATTGCTGCATCCAAAAAATGACGCGGCGCTTACGATCATGACGCTTTCTGGTATGGTTATGCTTGTCAATTCCCTGCAGTTATAAAATGATACAGAGTCTCCTTTGTCTCCAATCATTCTTACCCCTTCTGGTATTACCAAGCTCCCCTTCTTTCCTGCTGGACAGCAAAGCAGTTTTGTCCTGTCGCTATTATACAACACCCCTTCTAAGGAACTAAATTCTGTGTTGCCTGAATCAACCGAAATTTTTGATAAGTAAGGGCAGTTGCTTAATGCATTATATCCCAAAACTTTAACAGAATAAATTGGGCCTAGCTCGCGTTCATATCGCCATGTGTATGTAGCAATTGCCGTGACGCTTTCTGGTATAGTAATGTCACCTTGTTTTCCAGCCGGACAGCAGAGTAGAGTCGCCATGCTTTTATCGTACAGGACGCCATCTTTCGAACTATACTGCGCATTGCCTTCCCCCACTATAATCTCTGTCAATTTTTTGCAGTCATTGAGCGGCATATATGAGCCATATTCTTCATCAAGATAACCAATTTTAGCAACGCTTTCAGGTATGGTAATGCTTCCTCTTTTCCCTTTTGGGCAATGAAGCAGGCTCGTCTTGCTTTCATTATACAGGATTCCATCCTGTGAGCTATACCACGCATTGCCTTCCTCTACAATAATCTCTGTCAGATTTTCACAGTCGTCAAATGCCATATGTGGGTAAACTCCGTAATCTCTGTCTTCTTCCTCAATCTCCTTAACGCCTTCCGGTATTGTAACGCTTTCTAACTGACTACAGCCGCTAAATGCATTCATTCCTATCTTCACAACCATCTTTCCGTCTATTTCAAACGGAATAGCAAGAACATTGGCACTGCCTTTATATTTGATAATTTCAACTTTTCCAGCCTCCAGTTCCTTATACTCAAATCCGTCTTCTATGCTTTCCGCATTACCTGCCTCCCGCGCCTCCGCCGCTTTCGCCTCATGCATCCCGGCGGGATAGCTTACTGTGCCCGCTGTAACGCAAAGCGCCAGCAGGGCTGCCATGATTCTCTTCATATCGTTCCTCCTTTGATTTTTGTCTTTTTGTCTTTCCATAATTCAAACCCTTATGCGCATCCCTTGCCTCTTTTCATTTGTAAATGCCTTGCATCTCCCCTTTCCCGCTCTTCCTAAAAGCCGACTTTCTTTTTTCTGAAAATGGCTTTTCACTCCATCATGCCTTACATTTTATATCCTCTAAGCAAATTTTACAATGCTTATAGCAATTATATTTTCTCCCAAAGCAAAACGCAGCATTATATCATGAATAAAACAAACTCTGGAGGTGAATGATTATGGTAAACGGTCTCGGCAAGCGTCTGGAACAGGCAAGGGTAAACCTGCACCTTTCGCAGAAGGAAGCCGCGGCGGCGATCGGAGCGTCCGCCTCCGTCATTTCCAATTATGAGAGCGGGGAGCGCACGCCAAGCGTGGAGAACCTCATGGCCTTAGCCTCCCTGTACCGCTGCTCCACCGACTATCTGCTCGGCCTTCAAAAGCCGTCCGACGCTTATGTTGACGCTTCCATGCTGGACGGCAGGCAGCGCCAGCTCCTGCAGGACTTCCTTCGGGGACTGGGCGGTTAGGCCGTCATCTCTTTTCCGTCCGTCATTCCTCTTCCTGCCGCATATATGCGGACAGTTCTTTTTTCATGTCTTTTAAGTTTCCATGTATCATTTTCAGGATTCTGGCATGGATTCCGTCTGACTTCTGTATCTCCATATCATTTTCCAGTAAAATAAGGAGGCTTAATGCATCTGACAGCATTTCGTTTATCTGTTCCAGCTTTATGTCCTGTCCCTGTTCTTCTTTTTTCTCAAATCCCACGTAACATTCCCCCTGTTCCTTCTTTTCTCTTTCCGTCCCGATTCTTCCCTTTTTCTTTATTCCTGAAACCCGGCGCTGCCTGCCTGGTCTGTCATATCCTCTGGGTGTCTGCCAGGCTGTTCCTCCATCTCCCAAAATATACCTTGTACCGCAGCCCCTCCAGCTTTCTGTATATCTGATGCATCACAGTTACAGGAAAATAATATATAACTCAAAACGCCGCAGAAACAGCCGCACGGTTCTATGTCCCACAGGGAGCATAGAAACCTGCTCCCAGACACAGCCTGTTCTTTCATAACAAGCCGTCAGGGAATATGCGGCCATGTCATTTCTCTATCTCCTCTTTTAAGATCTGCCTGAACCTGTCCTGCCGTTCCCGTGTCTGCCTCATATTCTCGCGCCGTTTGTTTCCTGTGGTAAAATTTACGCTGTTAATGACAAAATGAATATGTATGCAGTCATTGCCACTGTCTTTCGTATGTGCGCCATATACAACCTGGCAGTGGTCCCTCTCATAAAAATCATATGCCATTTTCCGTGCAATCTTATCCACGTCTATTCTTTTTTCCTTAATATGCCTTTCTTCCACAGATGAACAGGAATAAATCTCATGGTCCACATACCGCCCAAATTTACCTTTCCTCCTGTGCATCTTCTGTACGTCTTCAAACTGCCTTGTCATTCCTTCCGTCCCCGTAAATTCTGCAACGCCTATGCCGCCCCATGTAATCAGGTCATTGTCCGGCTTTCCATTTGTGCGCGTTACATACCGGATCAAATATACCATATCCTGAAAATTAGAATATTTTCCTTTTCTGGCTTTGTTAAGTAATAATCCGTATTCTGAACTTTTCATTTTCTAAAATCCTCCCCAAATTTTTTCAGCGCCGTCTGAAATATTTTCCTCACCTCCTGCTCCGTCTGCCTGCCGTCAGACATTACCAGGCCATGATAAATCTCATTTAACAAATTACAGATGTCAATTTTATCTGAAATAAAACGATAACTACTGATTTTTTCTTCCATGCTTTTTCTCAATATATAGACACTCATGCTTTCATTATTTTGTTTTGATAAGTATTTTAATTTTTCTTTTTGTTCTTTTGTTACTCGTAGTTTTATAGATTCATTTTTTGTTTTCATTCTTTTCTCCTTTTATAAATTTAAATATATATAGCAGGTACGCAATTTTTCTTTTCATTTTTCATAAAATTCTGCTGTTTTACAAATGCATATCGTTGTTAAATTCTAATTTTTTTGTGGGTACATTTTTTTGATTCCTTATCAAATTGTCAGAAGCCATTTATCGTTTTGTTAGACATAACATAAAAATAATGAGGATCATAAATGCGCATGACCTCTATTGCTCAGTTGTGAGTAGAAAAATAATTATTTATAATTGAAGCATTCCGCTTTGGAAAGGAGAGAAAATGGACGACTATTACATGACCGTAAAAGAATTCTGTGAGAGGCTGCAGGTCAGCCCGTCAACTGTTTACCGGATGATAAAGAACCATATGATCCCTGCTGTGAAATTTGGACGGTATTGGAAAATACCAAGAAGCGTATTTGATTCCATACATTAGTTTTTCAGAAAACAATCGGGAAGAACCATTGTTTGATTCTCCCCGACAGTACAAGTTCTTTATTTACAACATCAAAATTTATTTTTCAAAATCAAAGCCTTATGGCATTGCCTGAAAAAGGATGCGCCCGTTCAAAATCAGAAGCCTCCCTGCTGATTTCTTCCGGCGTTTTCCTGTCAAAATACCCTCTTTGCCATTTTGTATAATCAAATTTTTCTCTGATAACAAAGGAAATGAACTGCTCTGCCTCCACAATTCCCATTTGATCTGTCAGGCATTTCATGCCCCTGTTCATAATTTCAACCATATTTGCAGACATTTAATCCGCCTCCGTTTCTGTTACAAATTCGATTGGCGTAACCATTTTTATTTCATTCGTTTGATACTTTAACAGCCGCTTATCCGTGGATATAAAATAGCTGCATTCCGCATAAATCGCCGAGGCAACATGACAGGCATCTTTAAATTTGATGCCAGTCTCCATAATTTTCTGCGCTTTTTCCTCAATTTCTTTTTGGCATCTATCCCCTACATATACATGTGTATGTTTGTTCATAAACTCAAAAATTGTATTTTTTCGCATTTCAAATGGATTCTGGCTGCATTCGTACCTAAGCATATACGATGCGGCCATTTCCAGTTTTCTTTCTTTTATCAGGTTTTGAATATGAAGCTTACACTGCGTTTCCATTGCTACTTTCAACTGTGACTGATCATCATACGGCCTGTTGAAACAACACATATCAAGATAAACCCTCAACACCGCACCCCCTCTTGTTTTTTAATTATAGCATAGATCTATCATTATGCAACTTGGTAAATCCTTGATTATTTCAAAAATTTTTCATTCCTGCCAAATATATTTCTAACACCTATTTGCATATAGGAATAATATATTTTTGAAAAAGATTATCTGCAACGCATAATTCTATATTTTTTTGACAGCAATTTTGACAGCAACGCCAACAGCACAATAGAACACAGAACAACACTATATGCACGAAATGTCTGAAAAGCCGAAATCCACAGCATGATATGATACCAAAAAACACCACATAAAAGCGATTCTTATTATTTAGGTTCTGGTGGGAGACCGTGCAGGTTCAAGTCCTGTTACCCGCATATACAGACTAAAAACTATAGAACATTGCGGCATATGTTCTATAGTTTTTATTGGTTTAACTTAAATTTCAGGTTTTTGCCGCTTCTGATGATTTTATGTTTCCGAAACGCTTTGCTTTCAGATTAATTTCTTACATATTTTCTTTCTTCCTTAATAACATAATATTCCAACTCCAACGCTTGCCGCCGCCTCCAAATTTTAATTGAAAAAATCCGCCAAACATCGTATAATAAAAAGAAAAATGAGACGTTTATGGAGGTTTAACCACATGCAGACAAGACTTGAAGATATCACGGATGATTTATCTGATGATCTTATTGCAGAACAGGCAAAAAACAAAGTAGTTGTAATCGGCATGGACGCGATGAATCTAATACTTGCCATTTCATATTTTATTGAAGTGTTAAAAAACCAGCGCTCTCTGCCGGAATACCTAATTGTATTTCTCTTAACCATACTCCCTACCGTCATTATGACCGCTGTTTTCCTAAAAGACAAAACAGCAGCCTCTATACGCTATATCGCCATGATATCTTACATTATCTTCTATGCTTACGTCATGCTGACAACAGATAAAATGATCGTATTTTGCTATATCATCGTACTTATGACCCTGCTTATGGTTTATGGCAGGCTCCGTCTTGCCCTTATCTGTAGCGCCAGCGGTCTTCTTATCAACATTATAAGCGTAACAAAGCTGGCTCTCACACGCCATTTAAGCCTTGCTTTTATTACAGAAATTGAAGTTGCGATTGCTTGTATTGTACTAATGTCCTTTTACAGCATCATGACGTCCAGACTAAACGAACGGATCAACGCCAGCCGTATCCACAGACTGGATCAGGAAAAAAAGCAGACTTCCGAATTCCTTGAAACTGCGTTAAGCATAGCCGGTTCCATGGAACACAGCATTAAAGTCCTTACAGATGAAACCTATAAACTGGACGTTTCAATTAGTGACACAAAATCTTCCATGGAAGACTTAGCCGAAGGCGCGGAGCATACAGCGGAAGCGATTATGACCCAGCAGGAAAAGACTTCTGAAATACAACAAGATATCCTAACGCTTGAAGGAGTTGCCGGACAAATCACCGGACAGGTAAAAACTTCCGAACAGATTGTATCCGACAGCAAACTAACAATGGAACAGCTCTTAGAACAGGTCGCAAATTCCGAAAAAACCAGCCAGTATGTGGCAGAGCAAATGCAGGAATTGAAAGCCCATACCAGCCAAATGCAGGATATCCTGACCTTGATTAACAACGTAGCCTCACAGACCGGAATGTTAGCGCTTAACGCCAGTATAGAGGCTGCAAGGGCAGGAGAAGCCGGAAAAGGATTTGCCGTCGTGGCCGATCAAATTTCCTCATTGTCCGCTCAAACGAAAAACGCAACTGGAAATATCCACCAGCTCATTGAAGGCATAGGCCAAGCGCTGGAACAAACAGCCGCTTCCATAAACAGCCTGTTAGACAGCAACCGCGCGCAGACAGAATACGTCAATGACACTGCAAAAGAATTTTCAGAAATACATATCGCAGTAAACCAAATTTTACAAGAATCAGACCATCTGGACAAAATCGTGCAAACCGTATCAAAGGCCAATGGACAAATCACAGAAAGCATTCAAAACGTATCCGCGAGCACAGAACAAATTACCGCAAAAGCCGCGGAAACGCTTGAAGGAGCAAACGCAGACAAAGACAGCGTAGAAAAAACGCTTTCCATCGTCGAACAATTAAAAGAATATGCCGCTAGGTTAAGCAGCCGGCATCCCTAATATCCGGTACGGATTTTGATAAAGAACAATTAGGAGGATGTATGAAATGAATCAACCAAAACACATGAAACACCATGTCAAAAAATGGATGCTGTCTGCGCTGATTTGCATCTGTTTGATTATGACGCTGATTCCTGTTGAATATTATGGATTTTCTATTTCAGGAACAGGAAGCGAAGGTTTTGCCGCGCGTATAGAAGCGCTGTCTTTTGAACCACTTCCAATGGATATTAGTTTACAGACTGTAGAGCTGGGCGCTCCATTAGAAGATTTAAACCTGCCAAATACGCTGACGGCGTTCTGCCGTCAGGTAACCGGAAACGATTCAGAAACACCGCCGGAAACAGAATCGGAGCCGGAAGAATCCACACAAACGACAGAAACACAACAGCCGGAACCAACAGAATCCACACAAATGCCAGAGACGGAAACACAACAGCCGGAAACGACGGATTCCACACAAATGCCGGAAACGGAAACCCAAACGCCGGAAACGACGGATTCCACACAAATGCCGGAAACGGAAACCCAAACGCCGCCAAAACCGGAAACGGAACAGACCCCGCCGCCACAGCCGGAACTGCCTCCTTGGCCAGAAAACACGGACTCCTCTTCTCAAAATGGCGGCGAAACGCCTGAAGATCCCACGGTTCCTCAAGAAATTCCACAACAGCCAAAACAGGACAGCGAACCCGCCGTCCCGTCTGAAACATCGACGGTAAAACCAGCGGATACGCCGGTTTCCGTCGAAAATGACAACGCAAAAACAACATCCGTAACAATAGAGGAACATTATTCCGCAAACGAAACCTCCATGGAATTTAAAGAAGTTTCCTTGAAAGGATCGGATCTTTTGGGGCAGACTTCTATCATTGAAGGTATCCTCTGGAAAAGTTCTCCCGAATACGATGCCACAACGGAAGGAACGTATTTTTTTACGCCTATCCTTCCGGCAGGCTATACACTGGCAGAAGGCGCAGCCCTTCCTGAAATCACGGTTGTCGTAGGCAATCCCGAACTCTATACATTACATTCTTTAGATGAAGAAGAAATGCCGAAAAGCAAACCTGCTTGTGGGACAATAAGCGAAAATACCATTTGGGAAGCAGGCTCTTTGCCGGACGGGGAACTTATCATCAATGCCGGAACCACGCTTACTTTAACTGGAGCCGTATCAGTTGAGGGCTCTGTTTCCATCTCTGGAGGAGGAACGATTGCAAGAGGAAACGCGCAGGCCTGCCTTTTAGTAAAAGCAGGGAAAAGCCTGACTATAAATGACACGGTAATTTCCGGCTCTTCCATACCTTCTGGCGAATCTATGATTTCCGCAATGATGGGAACGGTCACTTTAGGAAACGGATGCCGGATTTTAGACTGTGTCAAAGAAGTGCCGGACAGCGGCGCTGGAACGGCAGAAAGCGGCGGCGCAACGTCTGGCAGCGGCACAGGCGGAGCCGCAATCCATCTCAACCGGAGTTCTGCCACACTGGAGCAAGCGGAAATTTCAAATTGTTCTTCTTCCTTCCGCGGCGGCGCCGTTTATGCAATGGGAAGCGCCATCACCATAAATGGCGGAACTTACCAGAATAACAGGACGACCGCGGCCCAACCCCGCGGAGGAGGATTTCTCTATAACGATGCTTCAAATGTCACGATAAATAGCGGCAGTTTTATAAACAATTCTTCCACAGGGCAAGGCGGCTGCATCTATCACAGCGGCGCCGGAGGCACAGAAACAAAACTGGCAGGCGGCTATTTTCAGGGAAATGTCTCGTCTATGGAAGGCTGTCAGGGAAGCGGGGCAATCTGGAATTCTTCTGTTGCGACAGGTCAGACAAAACTCTCCCTCTCTGGAGCCGTGCAATTTTGCGGAGATGGCAGGGAAAAATCCGGAACAGACGGCATCTATCTGGATCAGCAGGACGAAACACAGCGGAAAATATACATAACGGGCGCGCTAAACACTGCCACTACTATCTATGTAAAAGCAAGTGAAGGCTATGTCATTGCAGAAGGGGAAGGGTATACGCTGACAGACAGGGATATGAAAAAAATTAAATTTGTGGACATAGCAAATTCTGACCGCATCTGGTATGCGGTGTTAAATGCCGAAACAAACCAAATTTATATCTCTGAGACCGATCCGGAATATGGTTTAACGGTCTCATACATCAGCAACGGGGCGCAAGGCTCGGTCATTGACGAAACCCTTTATCATGCCGACGAAAGCATAACGATAAAATCCGCTGATGCGCTCAGTCTTGACGGTCAGTTTTTCATTGGCTGGAATACAGCCTCAGACGGTTCTGGCATATTTTACCAGCCGGGCAGTGTTGTTTCAAACCTGACAGATGATTTAACGCTTTACGCTATTTTTACGGCTTCCCTTTCCGCCAAATTCTATTCGGGAAGCGCAGACACATTTGAAACGATAGACGGCAAAGACAACGGCGGCATGATTCATCTGCCGGAATTAAAGCCGATGGAAGGATACACGCCGATAGGCTGGGCGCTGGAAGATTCGGCAGATTATATAGGCGGATTTAAGCCCGGCGACTCCTATACCTTACTAAGAGACGCTTCCTTCTATGGAGTATACCAAAAACCCATTGCCCTCTCTTACGATGCAAACGGAGGAGAGGAAACGCCGCGTGGACGGACAAACCAGCTTTTTGCCAATGTACACGAAGAAATTACATATGATTTGCCGGAATTTACTTTGAATGGGGAAACAAGCCGTGTCGGCTACACACTAAAAGGGTGGGCGGCAAATCCAGACGGTTCTGGCGTTGTTTACGATCTAAACAGCAAAGCGAAATTTGATAAAGACACGACGTTATATGCCTACTGGCTCCCAGAAAATGAAACGGCATATGTAGTGGAGCATTATCAGCAAAACGTAACTGGGGACGGTTATACAAAAATAGAAGCGGATACACAGAATCTGACTGCCGCTACCGACTCTACAGTAGAGGCCGAAGCAAAAACATACATTGGATTTACAGAAAATACGTCACACACCTCAAGGGTAGCCTCTGGCGTTGTAAGCGCCTTAAACACATTGACGCTGAAACTTTATTACGACAGAGACGCTTATGAAGTGGACTTTAACCTCAATTATAAAGACAGCGGAAACGTTCCAAACGCCCAGACAATTCTATATGGCGGACGGGCAACCCCGCCGGAGGAACCGGAACGGACGGGCTACTCCTTTAAGGGCTGGCACAAAGACCAGAACGGGACAGCCGGAAGCCAATGGGATTTTGAAAACACTGTAGAAACAAACACAAATTCCCGTTTCGTCACGCTGTATGCAAAATGGGCAGATGAAATCGCCCCCGTTTTAGGAGACGCCTCCTTTAACGAAGGTTTCAAAAACTTCCTCAACCAGATTATCCGTAAAAAAAGCCTGATTATCACAGTTCCAGTTACGGAAGAAGGAAGCGGGATCAAAGAAGCGAATTATACATTACTGTCCGAAGATGAACCCGAAACAAATTCCAAACGCGAAACCTCATCTTCTGGCAAACAAGCCGCCATCGAAACAGATGAAAACGGCCAGACCATTGCTAAAATTGTAATAGATGAAGATTTTAAAGGAAAAGTTTTCTTAACCTGTACCGACCACGCAGGAAATATATCACGGGAAAAATCCATGACGGCAGAAGACGGCAAAATCATTGTGGAAGACAATGCCCCAGAAATCCGCTTTTCCACAAAAGCTGAAAACGGAGAAGACTGGCATTATGATTCCGCCACCATCAATGTTGTCGTTGAAGATGAAGCGGCATCGACGGAAGAAAGCCGCGTTTCCGGAGGAATTGCAAGCATTGTCTACACCATTGACGAAGGAACGGAAATTGCCGCTTCAGACAAAGGCTTTGATGAAGACACCGTGACTTATTGCTGCTTTGACGTTACAATAAAAGAAGCTGGGATTCATACCTTAAGCGTCACCGCAGTAGACCATGCCGGAAACGTAACGATCCAGCAAAAATCAGTAGAAATCCGACGGCAGCAACGAAAATATAAAGTGGAGCATTACAGACAGACCCTAAACGGAAACGCCTATGCAAGAGTAAAAACGGATTCTCAGGAACTTATGGGCGAAATTGGCGCGACAGTTACGGCAGAACCGAAAACATACACGGGATTTACAGAAAACACCTCCCATGAATTAAGAACTGCCTCCGGAGTCATAGACGAAAACGGATCGCTGACGCTTAAATTTTATTACGACAGAAACACTTACGAAATCGGATTCGATTTAAACGGTGGAAAAGGAGAAGCCCCCGCCAAACAGACTGTACGCTATGGCGGATTATTAGAATCAGTAGAAGCGCCCAAAAGAAATGGATACGAATTTAAAGGCTGGTATCTAAATACGGCCGGAACCGACGACAGCAAATGGGATTTTTCCCAAACAGCAGAAAACAACATCAGCCAAAATACCGCGACTCTCTATGCAAAATGGGCAGACGAGACAGCTCCCGTTTTAGGAGACACGACGTATAACGACGGATACCGGAATGCGCTAAACTATATTATCCGCCGTCCGGAACTGTTCCTTACCATTCCAATTATAGAAGAAGGCAGCGGCGTCAAACAGGCTGACTTCACCTTAATGCCGGAAGACGGAGAACTTTCAGAAGGAAAGGCAAAAATCGAAACGGTAAACGGAACTGCCACAGCAAAAATTTCAATTACAGATGACTATAAGGGCGTAATCCTGCTTTCCGCAACCGACAATGCCGGAAATGTATCCGCAGAAAAAATAATTACTGCGGAAGACGGCATTATCGTCGAAGACGACGCGCCGGAAATCAGCTTTTCCACCAAAAACGGCAGTATCTCAGACTGGTTTACAAACCCTGTCACGGTAAACGTTTCTGTAAAAGACAATGAAAACCACAGCAGAATTTCAGGAGGGCTTCAAAGCGTCATATACCAGATAGACAATGGCGCGAAAACGCCTGCGCCGGACGAAGATTTTAGCAATGAACTAATAGAAGAATGTGATTTTTCCGTTCAAATTTCAACTAAAGGCGAACACTTCTTAAAAGTCACGGCAGTGGATAATCTCGGAAACGAAACCACCCGTCAGGTAAAAATCAAACTGAAAGAAGCGCCAAAGAAAAAACCAGCTGCAAAAATCACTAATGCCCCTGCTCCTGTCACACAGCAGGCTCAGGAAACCAATACAATCCAAACAGGAAGCGAACCGCAAACGGGAGATGCTTCCCAAATAGAGTTTTACGTCACGATCGCAATGCTCTCCGGCGTACTCTATGTATTTTTCCTCCTTCGGGGAAAAACGCCAAATATTTCTATCTACGGCAAAAAGAAGAAACGCAAAAAGGAAGATAGTGAATGAAAAAACATGACAGATTCCAATTTATACGAATCATTCTTCTAGCCATCTTAATAATATGTCTGGTCAAAATCGGCCAGACATATTATTTATCCGTACAACATAAAAAACAGGCAGAAGAATTAAAGCAAGGCTTTCATACAAAAAAGCCCTCCGCCAAAACAACACGCCAAGATCATTTACAAAAACTAGCAAAAAAAAATGCCGATCTAATCGGCTGGCTGAAAATAGAAGGAACTAAAATTGATTATCCCGTCATGCAGTGCCAAGACGACAACTACTATCTCAGCCATGACTTTTACAAAAACGAAAGCCGTTATGGCTGTCTGTATGTCAAACAAATTGCAGACGTTACCACTCCGGATACAAACTTTATCATATATGGGCATAATATGAAAGACGGTTCCATGTTTGGAGAGCTCGATCAATATAAAATCCACTCATTTTACGACACACACTCAGAAATAGAGTTTGACACACTGTCCGAAACCCGCCAATACGAAATCCTAGCGGCATTTCCAACACAAATTTCAAACCAAAAAGACAATTTTCAGTATTACGAATTTTACCATGCCGACACAGAAAAAGAATTTCAAGACTTTTATCAAAACATAAAAAAACTTTCCTTATACGATACCGGAAAAACAGCAGAATGGACAGACACATTCCTTACACTTTCCACCTGCGACAACCACACCGAAGATGGAAGATTCGTCATAGTCGCAAAAAGGAAAAAAAACTAACTCCTATATCCCCAATCAAAAAAGAACCGCCGCATTCTCCTTATGCCAAACACATATCCACCCGAATGCGGCAGTTTCTAATTCCCCATTATTCTTCACGAAGCCTTACCCTCGTTCCGTCTTTAATCTCCTTATCCAATTCAGAATCCGCCACAAACTTCTCCTCCTCCGTCAAAGCCCCGTCTTCCAAAGCCACATACTCCTCATCTTGGTTTGCAACTTTCACCTTCCGTTTCCTTGCAATCAGCTCTGCGCCAAGAATTGTTTCCTGTTCCTCAACAAGCAAAACATAATCCGTCCCGCCATCGCTAAACAAAGCCGTCTTAGGAATCGTACACGCATACCGCCCGATCTCTTTGATGATCTCCATCTTTCCAAGATCGCCAATCATAATATCCGGATCAGAAATTTTAGCCGTCACCTGACAACTCCCATCTTCCAACTCCCCCACCGCTTCAATCACCACACCATTCAGATGCTTTGTCCCCTTCGGAAAAGAAAGGCTCATCGTATCTCCGATTGCAACATAAGACTTCTCCTCCTGTGGCAAAATTGCCTGAAACAGCTTTTCCCCAGCTGCATCACTTACCACAAGCGCCGAAGTGTCCGCCGTCCGTTCACCCGCCTGAGCCATAATCCTCCCAACAAACCCAGACAATTCGCAAAAAACCTTCCCCTCCGCCTGCTTCAAATTCAAAAACTTCTCTTTTTTCTCTTTCAAAAGATGGATCTGATTCTGCTGTTCCAACTTCGTTCCGCTCCCACCATTATTCTTCGCATCCTCTAATTCCCTCTGCGCCTGTTTCACCGCCTGTTCACGACTCATATTCGCCTCCCGCACTGCCGCTTCCCCCTCCGCAACCGCCGCATCCAAAGCCTGTTTCTCTTTCGCATAACTTTCCGCCAGAGCCGCATCCAAACTTTTCTTATAAAACTCAAACGCTTCCTTCTCCTCTTTCGTCGCCTTCTTCTTACGGGAAGCTTGAAGCAGCTTCTGATATTCCGCATCCTTCTGATAAGCGCTTTCCCGATACTGTTCTTCCGAAGGAAACGAATCCCTCTCCCTTCTGGCCGCCTGATACACACCGTCCGCCTGACTAACTGCCCCCGCCGAACTATCCGAAGCATCCTTTAAATCCTGATTTGCCCGATTCACCGCAGCCGCTCCCGCCGCATTCAATTCCGCAAGCTTCGCTTCCTCCGCCCGAATCTGCAAATCCAAATCTCCAATCAGCCGATCCAAATCCTCCAAATCCAACTGCAAAAGCAAATCCCCAATCTCCACCTTCTGCCCCTCCACCACACAAACCTTCTCAACCAAAATCCCAGCCTCCACCACCACAGGCGCCTCCTCCTTCGTAAGCACAACCCCGTCCGCCAAAATTTTACGCGTCAACGTATGCGTTTCCACCGTTTCCGTCACCACCTTCGGCATCTGCCACGCATAAATCCCCCTCGAAACAATCGTACAAACCAACATAAACAGCAAAAACACCGCAAAATATTTCACTGCACGTTCCTTATATTTTCTCATTACCTACTCCTTATATATATTCTCGATTTTCCATTTCTTATTTTCCAACTCAAAAAACAAATTCCAACCCATACCCAAACAACCAATGTCCTCAAAAATAAACCATCAATGATCCAAACTTTCTACAACTGCAAAACCGCCAATGCTTCACTTCTCCGCCCTTACATATCCGTTCACTTCACATTTTTCACACATAGCCTAAAATCAGTCAACACACTTTTCCATCATTTTACTGACAATCCAGCCACAACCGCCAATTCTATTCCAGTTCCCATTTTTTCACCGCCTACATAAAGCCATACCACATCTCACCAAAATCCCTATCCCTTCACCCATCACAAATATCAAAAATTACACACTTTACTATTACACTTCCAACCACCCAATCCATATCCACTTCCCCAAAATACCAACACTCCACTATCCACCCCCCAACCACCTAATCCATATCCCCACTCCCCAAAATCCAGATTCCAAACTATCCACCTCCCAGCACAACACAAAACCCGCCACTCTCCCTTCACTCTTTCATCCCCGAAGCCACAATCCCCTGCTCCAAATAATCCTGTCCCATAAAAAACACAAACACCGCAGGAAGCAACGTAACCACCGAGGCCGCCAGAGCCATGCCCGCCTTCGCCAGATGAATTTCCGGCAGGTAAAGCGACAACGGCCATAGGGAAGGATCTTCCAAAAACGCCAGCGGCTGTTCCACCAAATTCCAATATTCTAAAAACCCCAACACAAGCGCCGATAAAATCCCCGGCGATCCAAGCGGAAGCCCGATTGTAAAGAAAATCTGCCACTCTCCCGCCCCGTCTATCCTCGCCGCTTCATATAACTCCTTTGGAATTGCTTTAAACCCCCGATACATTAAAAAAACCGGAAACGTCGAAAATACTGCGGGCAATATCACCGCCCAATGCGTGTTCATCAAATTCACCCGATCCAACACCAGATAAGAAGGCAGCATCATAACGCTAAACGGCATTAACATCAAAATCACATATGCCATAAATAACGCATTTTTCCCACGAAACGAAAACTTTGCAAATCCAAAAGCCGCCGGAACCGCCACAAATAACTGTCCCGCCAAAATACAAGCCACAATCTTCATTGAGTTCCAAAACACCGTAAAAAACTCTGGAGTATAAAACAACAATTTGATAAAATGTTTTGCCGTCGGATAAAGCGGCAGTAAATGCCATGAAATCTTCCCGCCGCCTGCCCCAATCACAGGCAAAAGCGCCGTCATCAATTCCCTGTCGCTTTTAAGCGCCCCTAAAATTACCGCAAGAATAGGAAGGCAAAACAAAAGTCCCACTATAAATAAAACAAACCGAAATACTTTTATCCGCATTTAAGAAAACTCCTCCTTTTCCCACATATTCTGCAGCGCCAGCGAACACAGCGCAAAAAACACGGCAAGCAGCGCGGCGGCGGCGGAAATTTTATCCATATCCAGATTTGTAAACCAGTTATGAAACAAATGCTGAAGCAAATACATACTTTTTTGGGGATAGGCGCCCGCCACCAGATACGCTTCCCGAAAAACCTTAAAAGAGTTTAAAAAAGAAAGCATTGTTACCGTATAAAACACAGGCTTAAGCTGTGGCAGAATCATATAGCGGATACACTGCCATTCACTTGCGCCGTCCACCCGCGCCGCCTCCGTAATTGCCGTTGGGATTGCAGACATGCCTGCAAGCCAAAGGACAATCGTATACCCCAGATTTTTCCAGATATAGCTGATAATCAACACCCAAAACGCCATACCACCGGAAAGCCAGTCTGCCGCTTGTATCTGAAACAATTCCAAAATCTGATTTAAAACCCCCGCTTTGTGGAAAAAAACTTTCCAGATTAAAACGACGACAGCCGTCGGCACTGCCATTGGCAGCAGATACACAGACTTAAGCAAACGCATATATTTACTTTTATAAATCCCAAGCGCCGCCGCAAAGGAGAAAAACAACAGCAAAGGAATCCCCACGCCTGTAAACCAGAGCGTATTTTTCACTGCCAAATGAAATGCTTCGTTTGCCAAAACCGTTTTATAATTGACAAACCCATTCGAAAACGAAGAAAAAAGCATATAGCCAAACGGGAGAATGACAAAAAGCGTCACTCCCGCTAAGCTTGGCAGTAAAAACCACCCCCTACTCTGCCAGATAGAGTTCGATTTTTTGAACAATCGCATCACACCCTTCTTCGACGCCCATATCCCCTTCTAACACCTTAATGCCGTTTTCCATCACAGCCGAAAGAACCACGCTATCGGAAAGCGATGGAATCTCCAAACCGCTGATTTGCTCTTTCAGCGCCGCAATTTCCTCCTCACTTGGCCACTGCGCCGAAAAATGCACCGTGCCGCTTTCTTCACCATTTTCAGACACTGTAGCCGCAGAAAATCCATATGAATGGTCAGGATACAATGTCTCCGTAAATTTATCATACGCATCTGCATTGACCGGAAACCCATTGTCCAAATCCGCCTTTTGTGTCTCCTCACTCAATAACTCCGCCAAAAACGATAGGGCAAGTTCCTTTTCTTTCGTTTTCTCATTGATGCCTGCAATTCCATTTGGCGTAAATAATTTTCCTTCCGCGCCTCCTATAATTTTATAAGACATTCCCTTTTCCGGTTCCCCGTCCGGGCCTCCTAACGCCATCTGCACATCGGTCATTCCACTTAATTTCCCCAAGATAAACGATTGATTGCCGGAAACCACATCAAACAGGCTTCCTGTGTCCACCCTAAGCGTTTCTAAAGGCGACTGAATGCCGGATTCGCCATACCATGTCAGGCTTTTATTATGATTGTTTAATTTTTCTTCCGTAATATTCTGCTGCTCCGCCTGATAAATTTCACTTGCCTGCTCCAGAAAATGTTTCACCGCGCCTTCATCTAATTTCTTCTCTGGCGCCTCTCCATCTGTTCCGCTATAGACTAAAAAAGAATCCGAACCTGCCAAAAATAAACGGTTCAACAGTTCTTCCGCAGTGTATGTCCCTAATACAGTAGTCGCATTTGGCAGATCTTCTCTCGCTTTTTTCACAATGCCTGTCAATGATGAAATACCAGAAATTTCATCTGCCTTCCCTTTTTGGGCAACTAAAACCGGAATTTGATAACGGAACGGAACGGCATACAGCCCGCTGTCCGTCTGGTATGCGCGTAAAATATTTGAAAAAAATTGATTTGATTTTTCCAATTCCCCAATCACTTCCTCTAAATTTGCCAGCATTCCTTTTTCAATATAAGAATCCATCGGCATTTGATCTAACAGCAAAATATCAGGCCCTTCCCCCGCTAAAAGTTTCGTGTTCAAATTTTGGATTGCATCTTCCCTTGTCATGCCATAATCTCCGGAAATGCCGATTTCCTGTTTTACAAAAACGTCTGGATGGTTTTTGCGGAATATACTGACTGCCTTACTGATTAGCATATTCTGCTCTAAACTATAAACTGTAATCTGCTGCGTCGGAACGGAAGGAACGTCTTTATCATACTGATACAAATCAATTTCCCCATCATCGTACGCCATCAAAAAACTGTTATCCCCGTTCTTTAAAATAGAAACAACATTTTTCGTCGGGTCGCTAAGGTTCGACATGCCACCGTCTAACAATTTCTCCATAACGCTTCCGCCCACTACATGGCTGTAAAGACCGTCTGCCGACGCAAGATACATCGTCTGATCCCCACTGTCAAAGCAAACCGCAATCCCACGATTATCCTTAAACGCCTCCTTCAGATAATCGCAAAGCGTCAAATCCTCTACCGTGGCTTTTGCAGAAATCTGGTACAGCCACTCATCTGACATTACATAGTCCCCTGCTGTAAACATATGACCTAATCCGCTCATCGTTACATCGCCGGTTTCCACAGTTTCCGGCAGACTCATCGGCGTTATGGCATTCGTATCCAAGTCAATTTGGTACGCGTTCCCTCCATTCATAAATGCAGTCAGCTGGCGCTCTCCTATAAACTTTGCTTCAGACAAATAGAAGTTATAACTGCCCGTCTCGTCAGTCAAAGAAATTTCTGCGGCATTGCCGTCTTTGTCAATATAATAATAAATCTCACCTACGCCATCCCCCTGCGCGCTGCCCCAGTCTACATAAGAGAAAAAAATGCCGCCGTCAGGCGCAATCGCCATACTGGTGATATCAATTTTCTCATTTGACAGAAGTTCCGCCAAGACCGGAATCTCTTTCGTTTCCCATGAATCCCCATTGTCCGCCGATGTATGCAAATCCCCTGAAGAAGGATTGATAAACGCCACGCTTCCATCAGACAGCCTTACCATTTCCTCAATCGCATTCACGCCGTCGGGCGTCTCTTTTAAAATTTCCACATAACGGCCTTTTGCCGCCTCTTTGTCACTTTCATCCGCTGTGTCCAAACCGCCAGAATCCATATCCGCCAGATCCGTTTTTCCGCCGCTTCCACAGCCGGCGGCGCCCATTACAAACGCTCCTGTAAGCAGCCATGCAGCCGCGCATTTCCATAATCTTCTCATCTTTAAATCCTCCTTTATTTTTCAAATAGAAAAGCGTGTCAGAAACATCATTTCCAACACGCCCTAGCTTAACAAAGAAATCTTTAAATTATCTCTAAAAACAACCCATCAATCCTATCTTCCATTCGCCGGTTCAATATTAATCTCTTTCCCCTTAATTTTTGCATGGCTCATTGACTGAAGAACTTTTTTCCCATATTCCAATGGCACTTCCACAAATGTAAATTTATCATACATATCAATCGCGCCGACCAAATCGCCTGAAATTCCAGATTCGCCTGCGACTGCGCCTAAAATATCTCCCGGTTTTACCTTCTGTTTCTTTCCAATATTGATAAACAGACGGACCATTCCACTCTCCGCTCCAGTATCCCCAAAGGAAAATCTGCTGTCTGCCCCATATCCCTCCGGAGCCGCAGCCGTCTCTAAACCGCCAATTGCCTGTTTTAAAAATGCGGCTGCAATGTCCATTGCTGTATAATCTGATTCATTGATCTGTTTTTCAATGAAATTAATCATCTTCTGTAAGTTTTCTTCTTCAATAATGGTCTCAATCTTATCCATCACTTTTTCCGCGCGCATCTGCGCTACGTCCTGAGACGACGGCACCGGCTGCGCAAAAATCTTAGTCTTGCAGTAACGCATAATGTCTTTCAGCTTATACACCTCTTTGCCCCTGACAAAACTAAACGCTTTGCCTGCGCGGCCTGCGCGGCCTGTCCTGCCGATACGGTGTACATAATACTCATCGTCCTGCGGAATGTCATAGTTAAAAACAGCTTCCACATAATCAATGTCAAGCCCTCTTGCCGCAACGTCCGTCGCAATCAAAATATCCGTCTTGCCCGTCCGAAAGTTCGCCATCACGCGGTCTCTTTGCGCCTGCTTCATATCGCCATGCAGACCTTCCGCAAAATAACCGCGCATCGTCAGCTCATGGGAAAGCTCGTCCACCATACGCTTCGTATTGCAAAACACAATAGATCCCTTTGGATTATAGTAATCCAAAAGCCGCGTCAAAACTTCCGTCTTATCTTTGCGTTTCACATCATAATAATACTGCTCAATATTTGAAACAGTAAGCTCCTTTTTGACAACCTTAATCGTCACTGCATCCTTTTGGTATTTTCTCGTGATTTCCAAAATCGGTTTCGGCATAGTCGCGGAAAACAGCACTGTCTGACGTTCTTCCGGTATATATTCCAAAATCGTTTCAATGTCTTCACGAAAGCCCATATTCAGCATTTCATCTGCTTCGTCAAGCACAATCATTCTCACGTCCTCACAGCGGATCGTCTTTCTGCGCAAATGATCCATCACACGGCCGGGCGTCCCAACTATCACCTGTATCCCGCCCTTTAAGGAACGGATCTGTTTCGAAATATCCTGTCCGCCGTATACAGGCAGGATTTTCACGCCGTGCATATATTTGCTCAAATTGCGGAGTTCCTCCGCCACCTGAATCGCCAGTTCCCTTGTCGGTGACAAAATAAGAGCCTGTGTTTTCTTCAGCTCACTGTCCATATTCTGTAACATCGGGATGCCAAACGCCGCCGTCTTTCCGGTTCCCGTCTGCGCCTGCCCGATTACGTCGCTGCCGCTCATAACTACCGGTATCGCCTGAGACTGAATCGGCGTCGCTTCCTCAAACCCCATCTCCTCTATACCGCGTAAAATTTCGGGCAAAAGCCCTAACTCCTCAAATTTCATTGTTTCCATAAACTTCCTTTCTATGATCGATTAACTGTTGCTTTGCCTGCCTGCTTAACCGCTTAATCTCCGCTTCCCTTCGCATCGCCTGCTGTTTCGTCTCAGCTTCTTCCGCATATGCCAGCTTAACCGGAAGACGGGATCTTGTGTATTTAGCTCCTTTTTTAGCATTATGCTTGGCAACCCGCTTTTCCACATCCGTCGTCCAGCCCGTGTAAAAGGTGCCGTCACTACATTCTACGATATAAACGTAACTTCTCTTTTTTGGTTCGTCCATCTTATCCGCGCTTTCATCAGGCTTACTTTCCAATAAAATAGAAAAAACGTTCTATGCTGTTACCGAAGGTCTTCCTGCGGCTGATAATCATACATAAAACGTCTTGTCTGCATAAATACCAACGCCTATTATACGTTGTATAACCTGAAATATCAAGGAAAATTTTATTTTTCGTGGAAATAGGCATTATTTTGCGAAAAAACGCCAAAACAAAAAATGCGGCAAAAGCCATACATTTCTGCTTTTGCCACATTCCTCTTTAGGAAACTGTTACTGGAAAAATTCTACGGGATCGATAGGAACTCCGTCTTTTTCCAACGCAAAATAGACGTTGCTCCCCTCCAGAGAATAATATTTCGTCGGTTCATTCACAAAACCAATCGTATTTCCGGCTTCAATGTAGGCGCCCGTTTCATATGGCACCTCTTTTAACTGTCCATAAACTGCCGTATAACCGTCTCCAATATCCATAGTCACCGTACAGCCCGTCACTTCATTCGTGGAAATATCCGTTATTTTCCCACTTGCGGCCGCTTTTACCTTGTCATTGACATTTCCTGCGATAATCACAGCTGGATTGTACTTATATTGGTCAAGCGTCATAAAATGCACAGTTTGATCCATACTGTAATCCAAAATCACAGATCCTGAAACCGGCCATAAAAGCCCTGCGGATGCATCAAAATGAATCTCTGCGGGCGGCGCGTTTTTCACCGCTGACGTTTCCGCTGTTTCTTCCGTTTTACTTGGTTCCGCTTCTTCTGCTTTCGCTGTGTTCACTTCCACCTTCCGGATCACTTCTTCCCGTTTCGGATGAATCACGGCAGACACGCTTTTTGTTTCTTCCATGTCTTCCGATTCTGTTTCCGCCGGAAGTTCCTTCTCTGGTTCCTTTTGGCTGACAACTGTCCGTTTCGTCTCGTTTGGCTGCTCTGCCGCCACCTGCTGTTTTGGTTCTTCCTTTGTTTCCCTTCTGTTTAGCATGTACACGCCAGTTACGCCTAAAACAGCTGCTATAATACATACTGCCGCTATTTTATACTGGTTTCTCCGGAAAAAATTCCCTCGTCTCATTTTATCACCATCCATAGTCATATTAGCTGTTACCGTTCAGTAACTCTTGCTGACTATAGTCTGTGCGTATTTTTTACTTTTATTCAATCATACTGTGTAACAAATTCAATTCCTGAATAAAAATATTTCAAAATCTCTTTGTAGGAAAATCCATCTTTCGCTAATTCATTGGCTCCATGCAGGCTCACGCCTAATCCATGCCCAAGCCCTTTCGTCGTAACGCGGATTTCCCCATCCACTTCCTTCAAAGAAAAATTAGAAGAATTCCAGCCATACAACAAACGCGCTTCCTCACCTGAATGCGGCTTTCCGTCAATCACCACTTCCGTAACATAACCGGCTTTATCCCTCTTTGATATAGAGATTTTTTCCATAAAGCCAGAAGCTGACATCTCTGCGGCCGCCGCTTTCGTCTCGTCCGTAAACAGTTCCCCTCCTTTCGCAATAAGCTCATTTGGAGTATAAAATATGACTTTTAAAAAATCTTCGCCAATTATATCCATACGGCTGTCTATGCTTTTTAAATAAGGAAAATCTTCGTTTCCATAGACTTCCGCGGCGTCTCTTGTATAGCCTGCGCTGATTTTATGAAAGTCCGCCTGAATATACGAGCCGTTATATACCATGGAAACCCCTTTTGTCGCTTCAATGCTGCTTTCAAGCAGACTGTACCGTTCAGAAAAATTCTCCTGCCCCCAAAGCCGGACCATTTCGCCCTTTGTCAGCCCTTCCGGCAAACTTTCACCGCGTTCCATTGCCCTTAGACAGTTTGTCCTTGCAATTACTGCCTGCGCTTTTATCGCTTCCGGTTCCGTATCCATAGAAATCTCATTTGCCACAATTCCACGCAAAAAATCTTCGTTCAACTCGCCTTCCTGTTCTTCCGTTGACGGCATAAATGAGAGATTTTCCGCAGAATCCGTTCCCGTTCCCTGAATCAAAAGCGTCACAACAATCGGGATTAGTAAAAAAAATGCAATTCCGCAAAAAATTTGATAGAAAAATCGCTTCATATTATCAATATATGAAAGAACTCTTTAGATTATTCCACGCTTTTCCTTCCTTGTTTCTTTTAAATGCGACGAGTTTTACACGCAATTATCCCTAATTGAACGCGAATTAAAACACTATAAATCATATTTCCTCAATAAAACCGTTTTATGCAACTGCGACGACCCGTTTGAAAGCAACTTTTTCAAATACTTCGCCATAAACTTCCAATCCCTCGGTCTAAAAAAACTGATTGCCACCTGTTACGCTTCTTCCCCTATTCTTTACACCCAGCTCACTTTATTCGGCAAAGACGAGCTTTTTGGCGCACAGGAAGGCAAAAAGACGCACTCTTGAAACGGCTCTAAGATGGATAGGAGATCGTAAGCATATTGAAACTGAAGATTAATTTCCTAAGCGTAATTAACTGGGTAAAAACCGTTTTCCCGATTTGCCGGCGGGAAATGAAAGGGCTATGAATACTTATTAGACAGAAACGAAAAACATCTGAGCATACGCGCCCAAAAAACTGCCAAATGCTCTGTGAATCCTGCAACAGACAAAAAAGCGATATTTGATCTTCCCCTTATTTAAGGCAGTTCTCTTTTAAATAAATCGCTTAAACGGGCAAATTGTTCCAAAGAAAGCGTTTCCCCACGGACTGTTTCCGAAACGCCCAGTTCTTTTATACACTCTTGTATCCGCTCTTTTGTAAGCGGAAACACACCAGAATTGGCAAGGCCATTCGCCAGCGTCTTTCTCCTCTGGTTAAAAGAAGCCCGTATCAAACGAAACATCAGTTTTTCATCTTCTGTCTGCACAACCGGCGTTTCATGCCTCATCAGGCGGATCACTGCGCTCCCCACCTTTGGCCTTGGCATAAAGCAATTTGGCGGCACATTTGCGACAATTTCCGCTTCTGCATAATACTGCACAGCAAGGGAAAGCGCGCCATACTCTTTGCCGCCCGCCTGAGCCTGCATACGTTCCGCCACTTCTTTTTGCACCATAATCGTAATGCTTTGCGCCGGAAGGCGGCTTTCGAGCAAGCCCATGACAATCGGCGTTGTAATGTAATAGGGAAGGTTCGCCACAACTTTAAACGGACGGTTTCCATTCTTCTTTTGAACCATTTCTTTTAAATCCAGCTTCAAAACATCTGCATGAATGACCTCCACATTATCATAGGCGCTTAAGGTGTCTTTTAACACAGGAATCAAATTCCCGTCGATTTCCACTGCCGCCACTTCTCTTGCCGCTTCACACAGATACTGTGTCATCGCGCCAATCCCCGGCCCGATTTCCAACACAAAATCTTCTTTCCCGATATGAGCGGCGCGGATAATTTTTTCCAACACATGGGGATCGATCAAGAAGTTTTGACCGTACTTTTTTTGGAAATGAAACTGATACTTTTGTAATACCGCGATGGTATGTTTTGGATTGCCTAAATCTGCCATACTTTCCTCACTTTATGTTTTACTAAAAATATCGTAACAGATTACTTGATTTGCCGCAATAAAAATTTGGGCGCTTCAAAACGTCTGACGTCAGTGTTTTACAATATATTCTCTCTTTGTTCATACTCTATTCATATAAGATTGCTATGCTGATGACATCAAAGAAACAGTTTCTCAGTCATGTGGTATTTTTTGATTTCTTCATAATTGCCCCAGCGTTTTGATCTTCAAAACACTGGGGCGCTCCTCATTTTCCCACTAATTATAGCTTCTTTTTAATGCCTGCGCAAAACAAAGCTGGCCAGTTTTGGTGTATCCAATCGTTTTTCCTTCCAAAAGGCGGTTTTCCTGTAACTGTTTCGTCTTTTCCTCTAAAACCGCCCTAAACTCCTGCTGATTGCCAGACTGGCGTTCTTCCTGCCTGCGCTGTGAAGTCGAATCCGCCATTCCTGAAACTAACATTACCGAAGAAACTCTAAAATATCCTTCATATCCGTATGCGGCCAATCCCTCCTTAAATTAGATTTGTTACTCTATATATCGTCTGACTATTTCTTTTTCTTAAGTAAATTATCTAAATTTATTTAAAATCTTCCATTCCAATTATCATCAATCCCATTCCATTTCCAGCCATTGGCTTCTTCCGCATAAAATGCCACCGCCAAATATTGGTACGGGCTGACTAATTTTAATGCATCGTACACATAACGGAGTGGAATCCACGTCCTGTTTTTTTCAGGGTTCCCCGGCTCTGCTAAAAGAACCAAATCGGTATCTTCCTGATAGAGCCAGATATTCACATAATGCCCCGGCGTATTTTGCCAGTATGTGGCGTCATAATTACTGCTGACTAAGACGATTGCCGACTGCGTATGCTTCATCTGCTCCTGAAATTCCTCATACGTTGCAGGTTTTACACACAAACTACATGAAAATCCGGCAGCCGTAAGCGTCGTCTGCATATCTTCCCAGCCGATTGCGCCGCTTTCACTGCTGGGGTAGTAAAGGGAAGCCTGCGTCGCAAATTCATACATATCCCATGGAGAACATTCATAACCAGACAAAGTGCTGTAAATATTCGCCATACAGCACAGACCACAGCCAAACGCGCCAAACGAATTTCCCTGAACCAGCCTTTCACACCAGTCGCCAGACCACGGCCACTTTTCCCGATACGCCCTTGGCCCCTGTAAAAAGGTATAAACCAGAGACGCTTTTTCCTCTACGGTCAAACGAACTATCTGTAAATCCTTCGGAATAATGCCCGCCTCAAAAATATGTTCCTGAAACGCCATGGCAACTCCGGCAGACGAATCATGAAATTCGTAAACTGCCTCCCGTTTCGTCTCCGGCTCTTTTCCGTCCTTTACGCCAAAAGTAAGACACAGCAAAAAACATTCCAATATCAGAACGGATCTAAAGACCCTTTTTTTATACATTTATTTCTGCCTTTACGCCCAATAACGCTTCATTTTCTTTTAGAATCGGAGAAATGACTTCTTTTAAAAACTGATCTACCTGTCTTGGCGCCCGCCCTACATATTTAGACGGATCCATAGAAGCCTTTAATTCCTCTAACGTCAGCATAAAAGACGGATCTGCCGCAATCAGCTCCAACAGATTATTTTCTTTTCCTTCTTGTTTTACATTTGCCCCTGCTTCCATTGAAAGCTTCCTGATTTTCTCATGCAGTTCCTGACGGTCGCCGCCTTTTTTCACTGCATCCATCATAATATTTTCTGTCGCCATAAACGGCAGTTCCGCCATCAGATGTTTCGTAATGACTTTATCATAGACCACAAGGCCGTCCACAACGTTTAGGCATAAATCCAATATGCCGTCCGTCGCCAGAAACGCTTCCGGAATGCTTAACCGTTTATTTGCCGAATCGTCAAGCGTCCGCTCAAACCACTGCGTCGCGGAAGTAACCGCCGGATTCAGCGCATCGATCATCACATAACGCGCAAGAGAGCCAATTCTCTCACTTCTCATAGGATTGCGTTTATACGCCATGGCAGACGATCCGATTTGATTCTTTTCAAACGGTTCTTCCACCTCTTTTAAATGCTGCAATAAACGTATATCATTTGACATCTTATAAGCGCTTGCCGCAATCCCCGCCAAAACATTCACTGCCCTTGCATCCACTTTTCTGGAATACGTCTGCCCTGACACGGCATAACAATCCCTAAATCCCATCTTTTCAGCAATCATCGGATCGATCTTGTCCACTTTTTCATTATCCCCGTCAAACAATTCTAAAAAACTCGCCTGCGTGCCCGTCGTCCCTTTCGATCCAAGCAGTTTCAAACTGTCCATTACATACGAAAGATCCTCAAAATCCATTTGAAACTCCAAAAGCCAGAGCGTCGCGCGTTTGCCAACCGTCGTCGGCTGCGCAGGCTGGAAATGGGTAAACGCCAAAGTCGGCAGGCTCTTATATTTGTCTGCAAAACGGGATAATTTTTCCATTACATTAACCAGTTTCTTTTTAATCAAACGGAACGCTTCCGCCATCACGATAATATCCGTATTGTCCCCCACATAGCAAGACGTTGCGCCCAGATGAATAATCCCCTTCGCTTTCGGGCACTGCCGCCCATATGCGTACACATGGGACATAACGTCATGGCGGACAATCTTTTCACGTTCTTTTGCAACGTCAAAATTAATGTCATCTTTATGCGCTTTTAATTCTTCAATCTGTTCTTCACTGATCGCAATGCCAAGTTCCCTCTCCGTCTCCGCCAATGCAATCCATAATTTTCTCCATGTCCGAAACTTCATTTCCGGTGAAAAAATATACTGCATTTCCTTACTGGCATAACGCTCAGACAATGGGCTTACATATCTATCTGTACTCATGCTTTTTCTCCTTTTCCTCTGTTACGAAAACTTTTCTCCCGTCAACAATTCATACGCTTCCTCATACTTCTCTACAGTTTTTGCCACAATCTCCTCCGGCAGCGTATCCGCGCCGTCTTCCTGTCCTTTTAACCAGTCTCTTACAAACTGCTTGTCAAAAGAAGGCTGCGGCCTGCCGGATTCATAACCTTTCAGCGGCCAAAAACGGGAGCTGTCCGGCGTCAGCATTTCATCTGCAAGCATAACGGCTCCATTTTCATCAAGCCCAAATTCAAACTTCGTGTCTGCAATAATAATCCCTTTCCCCAGCGCGTATTCTGCGCACTTCTTATATAAAGCAATCGTATAATCTCTGATTTTCTCTGCGTACTCCGCCCCTCTCTGCGGATAAAGCTTCTTTAAAATCTCCACGCTTCCTTCAAATGTAATATGCTCATCATGCAGTCCAATCTCCGCTTTCGTCGTCGGCGTATAGATAGGTTCCGGAAGCTGCGCGGATTCCTCTAAACCTTCCGGCAGGCGGATGCCGCAGACACAGCCGTCCTTTTGGTAACTTTCCCAGCCGCTTCCTGTAATATACCCCCTCACAATACATTCCACCGGAAGCATTTCCAACTTTTTACACTTCATGCTGTTTCCATCAAACGCAGCCGTCCTAAAATGCTCCGGCATATCCGACGTATCCGTAGAAATCATATGGTTCGGCACAATATCCCTCGTAAAATCAAACCAAAATTTCGACATTTTCGTTAAAATCGCGCCCTTTTTTGTAATTTCATTTTTTAATATACGGTCAAACGCAGATATTCTGTCAGTGGCAACCATCACAATGCTGTCCCCTGTGTCATATACTTCGCGCACTTTTCCTTCTTTCATTGGTTTTAACTCTTTCATCGTTTCACATTCCTCCTAATGTTTTTTTCAAGTATATACTTTGCATATGTGAAAAGTCAATCCCATTGTTATTCTCCCAAATATGTAATATACTTTACTTATATTTTACTGTTTTACCATAAAAGGCAAAAAAGCGAAAAAACACTTGGAGGAAAACTATGCCAGAGAAATCTGTAAGAAGCATTGAAGAACAAATTCAAGATTTAGCAAAAAAACAGCTTGCAGGCGAAAAGTATTATTTAAAAACCGAACCGATAAATTCTGAAATCGAAAATGCCTTAAAAAAAGCCCCGTCCAAAAGCGGCGGTTTCGGCGCAAATATCCCAAACATTAAAATATTTTTAGAAACAAAACAAATGAGAATAATCCCTGTAATGATTGAAGTCAAAGGAAAAAAAGGAAACTTTATAAAATTAACTGCCGACGGCAAAGTAGACAACAAGAAAAAAGACGGCGCAGAAAATTTCACAAACGTAAATAAATATGCAGTGAATGGAGCTGTCCACTATGCAAACGCTATCGTAGAACATAGCATTAGTTATAAAGAAGCGGTTGCTGTTGGCATAAATGGTTACTATGATGAAAGCGACATGTTGACAACTGAAATTGACTATGATTTTATTGAATCATTTATAAAAGCCCAAAACAAGTTATTAATAAAAGACGTAATAAAATACAAAAACAAAAACCTGCCCAAACTTCCTTCCGTCCCCCAACCCCCAAGATAGAAGCGAAACCATCTTCCACACAGACCATTATAAGCCGCCGGTTCTTAGTGAGGTTTTTTACGAACTTAGAACCGCTGCGAGCTTATCTGAGCAAAAGCGGGTCTGTTTGGAAGATGATTTCGCTTCCCTCACGGCGCCCAAATCGTTTCCTTTGGCTCTTTCGCGTCATACTCAAACACACATCTTTCAAACGCATTGATCACATGCGTTTCCTGATACTTATCATACCGTTTCTGCTGTCTGCTGTACGTCATATGCACATGCCCATGCAAAAAAAACTTCGGTTTGTACTTCTCCATTAAAGTCCTAAACACCTGAAAACCCTGATGCGGCAAATCCCTCCCGTCATTCAACTGATATGCGGGAGAGTGTGTCACAAGTATGTCAAACCCCCGTTTTTGAAAGAGTCTAAACCGCAGTTTCGCCGCCCTCTGGCGCATCTGCCATTCCGTATACTGATGCGTCCCTTCACTATACCGCATAGACCCGCCAAGACCCAGAATCCGTATCCCCTGATAGTCATAAATCCGTCCGTCTATACAAGTGCATCCCTCCGGCGGGATACTCTGATAACGCCCGTCATGGTTGCCATGGACATATAAAACGGGAGCCGTCGTCATCGTAACTAAAAAAGAAAGATAATACGGGTCTAAATCCCCACAGGAAATAATTAAGTCCACATCTTTCAGCTTACTCTTATCAAAATATTCCCAGAGATACTTTGACTCCACATCTGAAACCGCCAGTATTTTCATAAGTTCATTAACCTTCCTCTTTTTTTACCCCCTGCTGGTCAATCACAGGCTCTGCCTGCTCCTTTAATTCTTCTTTTGCAGGTATCCTGCCAATGATATTATCGGCAAGCCAGTCCATCGTCATAATTTCCTCAGGCGTCAGACTGCCGTCCGGATCATCTGAAACAACGCCAGTCTGGGAATATAAGATCCCAGAAAAAGGATTAAACGTTTCCGAACAAATTGTAGTTTTTAACAGATCCACCAAACGCTTTGTCCCATTCGGCAGATATTTCGAACAGATGACGTCGACAACGCCCTCCGACATTCCCCACCAATAATTGATCGCTTTTTTTACGGAAGGATCGTCGTCATATTTCCATGTCCCTTCCATAATCGTCCGAATTAACTGCTCATAAAACTTTCCCCAGTGCCATATCGGCATCGCTAAGTTTCTCGGATGCCATTCATCTATATGGTAAATCCCAAAGAAACGGGACGCTTCTTCCGGAATCACCATATCCCTTCCGGACACGCAAGAAGATCCTCTTTTTCTTATTTTTTCTTCTATGTCAATTTCTTTTTTCGTCGACCATTCCAAAAACACTTTCGCGCGTGGATTTATCATTTTCGCGCCCAGCGCAAACGCGTTAATATTGGCAATCGAACCGTAAATCGGATAGTCCGCGATATACGTCAGACGGCTGTTCTCCGCCATTGCCGCGGCAATCGCCCCCATTAAAAACTTCGCTTCATGCATCCTTGCATAATATGTCCGGATATAGCGGTGGGACGTATTTAACGAGCAATTTAGGATCTGTATTTTCGGATTTGCAATCGCCGCTTTTACGCTCGCCTGCGCAAATGGCGGCGTTGTCGTAAATATCAGGTTACACCCCTCGTCAATGGCGGCTTCCAGCAAAGAGTCAATCTGCTCCAATGTGCCATTTTCGTAAAAAACCGTCTCAATCACTTCCGGAAACGTCTGTTCTAAATGAAGCCTGCCTAATTCATGCGCATACGTCCATGCGGAAGTCCCCGCCGTCTTTTCATAGATAAATGCTATTTTCAAATGCCGCGGAGCAGAAGGATGCAGAATCTCAAGCAGCGATTTCTTTTTCTGGTTCGGCTTCATTTTTAAATCCACTACCGCATCTTCCGCCAAAAGGGCAAATTCTTCCCAGCTTTTCGTTACTAATTCCTGAATCTCACTTGTCGTCTTTTCATCAATTTCCTGATAGCCGTACAAGGTAATCAAAGATAAAAATGCATCTCCAACTGTAATGTTTAACTTGCCGCCGCCCTTTGCCTGATATTCCGCGGCAAATCTCGAATAAACGGAACTAAACCGAAGCAATTCTTCTTCTGACCAAACCTCCCCCGGCTCTTTACCGACGGCTTTTTGCAGTTTGGCAAAACTGCCTTCTTTAGAAAACCAAATATAATTAATTGGCGCCAACTGATAAAAGTCCATATACTCATAATATATTTTGTTCTCCCTGTCCTCCGCGCGTTTTGGAATAATGCGCGTCACATACCCAAGGATAGAAACCGCGCCAAAATATTTCATCACGCTGACGCGTTTATTGCCTTCTTCTATGTAAAATTGATTCATATATTCATAGGCTTTCACCGGATCGCGTATCCCCTCATTCAAATGGCTTGAACTAAGCTCCGCCCATTTCACGGCAAACTCTGTGCTCTCCCTTAAAATCGGCATAAAGTTCCCTGCAAACGAACTGCTCCGCGCAAAAGTTTTCGTGCCTGCAATCTGATCAATCGGGATTTGCGTCAAACCAAGCTGTGATTCAGAGTAAGATCCTTTTTCTGGCAAAATATCGTCTAATACAAGCAGAGTAGGCTTCACCCCGCGAAGCATTCTCGCCTGATAATCCTTCTTTCCTAACTTAAATGCTTTACTATAATCTTCTTTTCCCATACTTTCCTCCCAAATATAGCGCTGCATATTTTCCTGTATTATTATAACTGATTTTATCCATATAGAAAAGCAGTTATTACAAAAATGCCGGACAGGGAACAAAATTTTTGTTTCCTGTCCGGCATCTTTGTTTCTCTTACAATCCGCTTAATTTTACATTCATTAAATCCATGAGGCTGTCATATGTCACTGCCGCCGCCGCAGAAGAAGGATTTTCTTTTTTCCTCAATAGCGGCATTTCCTGTGAATCCGAAACAAGAAAACTGTGCAGCCGCTGCCTGCTCTCATAGAGCTGGCGGACGTACTCCCTTTGAATCGCTTCACTTTTTGCGCAAGCTTCTTTTCTGGCTTTGATTTCGTTTTGTTTCATTAAGGCTTTTTGACGTTTCCGCCGCTTTGTCCACCATGACTCCTCATCGTTTTTTTCTGTTTTCCCACTCATCTTGGATTTACTGTAACCTTCTCCATGATGTTCTTCAATCGATGCGCCAAAATGCTCACGGATAAACATTCCACTCTGCCCGTTTAAGCCAAAAAAAGGATTATGCACAGCTCTGTCTTCCACAAAATAACCCAAAACCCATGCTTCATAATCCGGATCACATTTCATCTGCTCAAAGCCTTCCTCCGTAATGTCAAGAACTGTCGTGTCATTCACTCTCGTCGGATCATAGGGAATCGTATCCAAAAGAGAGTAAAAATACTTCTTATACTCTGCCAAAGTCATATTTTGCGTAGAAACATTCTGGGCATTGTTTTTTAATCTGACTGCCCTGCCCGCGCGGACTTGTTTGTCTACATGCGAAGCCTCTTTTGGATGTTTCCGTTTAAACTCCTCTACCACACTGTCCCGCTTCTTATTCTCCTTATTTTCTGTCTTCGCATAAACCGCGGTGTGGTTTGCATTTAATGTATCGTGGATACAAACAACGCCCATATGCTATCCCTCCATTTCCAGTACAAAAACTTCCTGCCGCTTTGTCTTTTCCAACTTTTTTCTAAATTAGATTTCGTCACTCGGGATAGAACAAATTAGACCGATGTCACCAACAGATTATTTTTTGTTATAAACTACATCTGCCAGATAAAAATGAAAAAAACTTTTTCCTCTTCAAATAAAATAGAAATTATAGTACAATAGAAACTAACAAGCAAGGATTGTTCTGTGAAAGGAAGCATAACTGGAATGAATATAATTGAGACGAAAGGCCTGACAAAATACTATGGAAAAGCAAGAGGGATTCTTGACATGAATCTAACCGTCCAAGAAGGGGATTTTTTCGGATTTATCGGTCCGAACGGGGCAGGTAAAAGTACGGCAATCCGTATTTTACTGGGACTGATTTCCCCGACAAAAGGAAGCGCCAAAATTATGGGCAAGGACATTTTAACGCATCCAAAAGAAATCCTTTCCGAAACCGGCTATATGCCGTCCGAATCTGCTTTTTACAACAATATGAAAGTAAAAGACCTAATCAAGCTTTCCGCGGATTTCAGGAAAAAAGACTGCGCTGCGGAATCAAACCGCCTTTGTGAAAGGCTTCTTCTTGACCGGAACAAAAAAATATGTGAACTGTCTCTTGGCAACCGCAAAAAAGTTTCGATTGTATGCGCGCTGCAGCATATGCCGCGGCTTTGTATCTTAGATGAACCAACGAATGGCTTAGACCCGCTGATCCAGAGGGAATTTTATAAGATCTTACAGGAACGCAATAAACAGGGCTCTACCATTTTTTTATCTTCACATGCGTTGTCGGAAGTGCAGAAATATTGCAAACATGCAGCCGTGATCCGCGAAGGCAAACTACTCGTTTCCGACCAAATGGACCATCTTGGGCATACACAGGCAAAACGCGTCGTTTTGCGAGGAGTGACGGAACTTTCAAATCAACTTTGCGGGATCAAAGATATGCAGACTGACAGTGAGGGCATACGTTTTTTGTATAGCGGAAACTTAAAAACGCTTCTATCATTTTTGGCTCCGCTTCCTATCACGGATATTTCGATTACGGAACCGGATCTAGAAGAAATTTTCATACATTATTATGAATGACCGGCAGAAAAAGGAGGTTTTTTAAATGGTATTATTTCGGCATGAACTTTCCTGTGGGAAACATATGTTGTGGATTTGGTCTGCAATTATTTCCGGAATGCTTCTTATCTGCATTCTAGTATATCCGGAAATGAAACAGCAGATGACGGATATTAGCGGAATGTTTGCTGATATGGGCGCATTTTCAGCGGCATTTGGAATGGATCAACTCAATTTTGGGGAATTTATCGGATTCTTTTGTGTGGAATGCGGAAATATCCTTGGGCTTGGAGGAGCTTTTTTTGCCGCCTTGCTCGGCATTTCTTCTCTTGCAAAAGAAGAAAAAGAACAAACGGCTGAATTTCTGCTTACGCATCCAATCCGCCGCCAAAATGCCGTATTGCAGAAATTTGCCGCCATACTCACGCAGATTTTAATCCTAAACGGAGTTGTCAGCATTGTCACAATGGCGGGAATCGCATTTATTCAGGAAACGCCCGATTACGGGACGCTTGCCCTTTTGTGTTTTGCCTATTTGTTTCTTCAGATTGAAATTGCATCTATCTGTTTTGGCGTCTCCGCTTTTTTAAGCAAAGGCGGGCTTGGAATGGGGCTTGGGCTGGCGGCGGTTTTTTATTTTTTAAATATCATCTCCAATCTGTTAGACAAGATGGATTTTTTGAAATACGTCACGCCTTTTAGCTATACGGAAGGAACGTTTATCGTCACAGAAGGCAGGATCGACGGACCGTATTTTACCGTTGGCGTGATTCTGGCTCTTGCCGGAATTTTAACGGCTTACTATTGGTATCCCAAAAAGGATATTGCATAAGGAACGGGCAGACTAGCAGAAACTGCCCGCTCCATTCCGCCGCCGGTCCATTGCCAGCAAAAACCCCCACATCAAAAGTCCAGCGCACGAAATTAATTTTCCCATCGTAACTCCTGCCGCATGGTAAATAATTTCAACCCTGTGTTCCCCTTTCGTAATTGCGGCTCCTAAAAACGCCATGTTTATCTTTTGTGGTTTTACACACACGCCGTCTATCCAAATTTCAAACCCGCTGTCATAAGGAATCGACGTAACCAGACAGCCGTCATTTTTCACGGAAAGTTTCCCGCTAATCCGGTTCCCTTTCGTCTTGACAAAATCCGGCTGAAATTCTGACTGATACAAGCTGTCCTCCTGCAATATTTCCCCACTCCCGATAAAACACTTCAAATTAGAAATCACATAATCCCCCGCGCTAAATGAAAGCTTCACCCTGCTCTCTCCCTCCGCCAGTCTGACTGCATAGGTAAACGACGTATTCCCATTATAATAAATATGATCTTTTGCGCTCAACTTATTGCGCTCCCCTGCCAAATCCACAAAAACATCATGCGTTTCCTTTTTATTCTCCACATCAAACTGCGCAAACAGCAGGCGCTCCCCTCCTGTAAACTCCTCATCTTCTAAAACAATTAGATTTGCTTCCACCTCGCTTTTTGCCTGAATGTGATAACCGTTTTCCACTTTCGTAATCCCTTTGCTTTCCGAAACGGAGACGTCTGCCTGATTCACTTGATACAGTTCCTTCTTTTTTCCTTGTTCCGTGAAATCCGTCCCGTCATTTGCCACTGCAAACTGCATAAGGGCAGTCTGGTTATAGGGAAAAGAAAGACTTTCATATGCCTTTTGCGAAATCAACTGATCTGTCGCATAAAGAACCGGAGCAGCTTGTTCCTGAATATGTACGTCATACGCTTTTTGGCCTGCTTTTTGCTCTAAAAAATATTTCACGCCCATAAATTTTTGAAACAACGGATTTTCTGACGTCCCTTGCATTAAATGATTCCGATATGGCTGTTCCACCCCAAACACGTCTTCCCGAAATTTATTATAGCTATCCGCTTCTACGGAAGAATAAATGGAGGAACTCCACTGGCGCATATCCCAAATCCGGTTGATATTTGCCTTTTTTTCTTCAAATGAGCCGCCTTGTTCCAGCCGGAACAGCCCCTGTTCATTTGCCAAGAGATCTGAAATTTCCTTTTCCCATGCGGAATCTGTGACTTGACGGTAAAATTGTTTTTCTAAAATATGCCCGCCGGCAGCATTACAGAAAATCCCATACGCCACAAGACAAATGATAGACGGAAACGCAAGGCAGACAGTATATCTACACTTCCTGTACAGCAGCGCAAAAACGACGGAACACCCTGCTTCATACAGTAAAAACCGGCTTTCTTTCGATTCAATCCCATTTCCATGTAAAAGAAAAGAAACAAAACAAAAAAACACTGTGAGCAGGATACCCCCAACAACATTCCAAGACGGAATCTCATTTTGCTTTAATTTCTGCAAAAACACTGCCGCAAGAAATAACAGCGCAGGCAAAAGCGGAATCAGCGCTTTGTCCCGCGCGTACAATCCCCCGTTTAACGCCCATGTAAATACTGGAAACACAAGAAGCGCAAGGCAGGCTGCCGACAAAAAACAATCCCGTCTGCATTTGTAAGTAATTCCCACAAATAAGACAACAAGCGCCGCCGCTGTAAGCCCGATTCCATATCCACTGTATGCAAACCGCTCCACGGAAAAATCAGGAAGCAATAAATCTTTCCAATGGTATGGATTAGATGCTCCATTTCTTTTCATTAGGGCAAGTCCGGTCGGAAGCAATAACACACCCGCTGAACAAACCGCGGCAACGATTGGGACGCCAAATTTTAGGATAGGATGCTTTCCTTGCGTCTTTTGGCATCTGCTTATGCCATACAAACACACTGCCAGAATCCCTCCAATGGAAAAATAAAAACTTGTCAGAACCATAAGAAAAATGCCGGCGGCATATAAGCCGCGTCTCCCATTCTTCCAGTACCGATCCACGCCAATGAGCGACAGGCATAAAAACGGCATATAATTCACAAACATCACTTGGCGGCAGGAATGAAACACAATCGGGCTTGCCAACGTGAAAATCATAGATACTGCAATACTGATTTCCATGGAAAATTTATGAGAATCCAGCCAGTAAAAAAATAACAACACAGAAGCCACTATCCCCAGAAATGAAACTGCAATCATATAATCGCTCATTTTAATAAATGGCAGAAGATAAGAACATAAAATCATCGGGTTAAATAAACCGTAGTAGGAAAAATGATAGATATTCTGGCCGCCGCCAATACCTGCGGCAAACTCTGGAAAAAAATCTTTTGTTTGATAAAATTGTTTTCGGAAATAATCCGGAATGACGCTATGCTGGCTAATCCAGTCTATTGTTGACGCAAACATTCCATGCCGTCCGACAAACAGCCAGCATATAAAACCTGTAAAAACGGTAAGGAACAAATAAGGTACGATCTGCCTTCTTCTCTGATGTGTAATTTTCATATCGAATTTCCTCCTTCGGTTACACATTGTATCCCTTAATTCTTAAAAAACACCCAAACGAAATCTTAAGTTTTCTAAAGAATTTAAAAGAAATAAAAAGCCGGAGGGCATTTTTCATACACGCTCCGGCTTTACACCTGAAAAACGATACGTTATAATCTTTTAAACGGCAAAAAAAACAGAAAGCCGTCTGTGCGCTCAATGGCTTTCTGTTTTTTCTATAAAAAGGAGTTGACGCAAATGACACAATCCGCCCCCCGTATCTTAATTGTTGATGACAACCCGGAAATCCGTGAAATCCTCCAGATCCTTCTTGGCGGCGAAGGTTTTCAAATCACGGAAGCCGCTGACGGATGCCATGCCTTAAAAGAATTGGAATCCTGTTATTTTGACTTAATTATACTAGATGTAATGATGCCTGAAATGAATGGATATGAAACCTGCCTGAACATACGGGCAAAGAGCAACGCGCCAATTTTATTTTTAAGCGCGCGCACGACCGACAGCGATAAACTTCTTGGTTTTTCCAGCGGCGGGGACGACTATTTAGAAAAGCCATTTTCCTATCCGGAACTAATTGGCCGCGCGAAAGCCTTAATCCGCCGCTACCACGTCTATCAGGGAAAAGAGGAAACAAAGCCTTCCTCGATTCTCGAGTTTGGCTCGCTTACCATTGACATGGCTGGGGAGCTTGTTTGTCTTAGCGGCAGACAAATTGAGCTGACTACGACAGAATACGAAATGCTTAAACTGCTTGCCCAAAACCCCCATCAGATTTTTTCCGCCCAGAGACTGTATGAAGCCATCTGGAATGAACCATATTATTATGGCGCAAACAATACCGTTATGGTGCATATCCGGAATTTACGGTTAAAAATTGAAAAAGATCCGAAAAATCCACTTTACATTAAGACGGCATGGGGAAAGGGGTATCATTTTGAATCCGCTATGTGATACCTCTCTTTTATCTCCGCCATGCTCCGTCCACTTTCCCGCAGGCTTAAAATTTCTTCTATCCTATGTACCGTCCCGACCCTTTCATACCGGCGAGTCAGGTTTTCTTCTTCCTGTTTGTACAAAAGAAGCCCCTCTTGCGTATAATATTTCAGCGTACTGTAACGGCAGCCTGTAATCCTCACCAACTCGCCGATCGAAACATATTCCGATTCCAAAATTTTTTCCATTGTTCTTTGTCTTGACATTTTAGCCACCTATTGATATGCCGGAACAATCGCAACGCCCTGAACCACGCCAACATGAAAACGCCGCGCCGTAGGAAAGATCCGGTAATAAACATTGTCTATTTTCAAAAGATGTTCCTCTCCATATTCCACCGATTCCACGGAATGCCCACGCTCCCTTAAATAATCAATGACGGCGTTTCGCCTGTCTGCCACATCTGTCCCAAAAACAACCATATCAATAAAAATTGCCTGCCTTCTTTCTAAAAATGGAAAGATTAAATTAATCCCCTGCATATAGGGATTCTGAAAAAACTTCTGTTTCTTTTTCAAAAACCCCTGATAAATTGTTTCAAGACCATGAAACTCTGTGTTTAAGAGCGTATAAGCGAACGCATCCTCAGACATACATTTTACCAGCCTTTCCTGAAGATGCATCTGTTCTTTTACGGAAAAAAAGTCGTATAAACATCCGGTTTCCCTGAAAAGATACAATAAACAGACAGTCTCAACGCTTACTTCTCCATCTTCTAATATTTCAGCGCGGACGCATTCCGTAATCCTACGGTACTCGGATTCCAAACATTTATATACTTTTAAGGAAGCATCCATCACGTCATAATTAACGTCACAGCCAAGAATATCTGGAACTTCTGTCAACACGTCCGTCAGGCGGGCTTTCATTTGACTCTCAATTTCCCTTCTCTCAGCTTTATTCAAATTTCGGATTCTTTTTATTTCCTGAAGCAAACGATCTGAAAGTTCCTCTTTTTTGCCGGAAACTCCTTCCTCAGCCACCTTTTCCAAAAACTCTGCCATTACAATTCCTTTTAAAACAATCTTTTTTGCGACGGTATTCTGTTTACTGGACAGCCCGTTTAAGCCAACCAAAGCAAACTTCTCCGCCAAAGTATATTCCCGCATCCTGTCATTCTCCTTCCCTAGATTTCCCATACATTTGAAATTTATTCTTTGCTTATCACTTAATCCTTTTTGCTTATACTTTTTTGTTTATCACCTTCTATCCTCAGCTCCTCAATATCTTTTGTTTTCTTGTAAAACTGCTTTTTAATCACTCTCTTTGAGCCGAACTCATTATCCACTGCTTATTATTTACGATTACTGCTTACTACTCATTACTTACTGTTACCGTTTACTTCTTACTTATCTACCGCTTACTACTTACTGCTCATAGCTTACTGCTTACTGCTTACTACTTACTACTTACTACTTACTACTTACTACTTACTACTTACTACTTACT
>CAJUST010000001.1:132178-232418 GCA_910589105.1 uncultured Lachnospiraceae bacterium | reverse complement strand
GGCCTTTACCCTATTGGAATCAAGATTTTGAACTTGTTTCGCAATTACCTATTACAGATTGCCCCGTAGCACTGTCCATAACTTCCATCAGGCTCCCCTTCTCCCCAATTCGTATAAGAAACAGGCTCTCCCGTCACCCATGTTTCCCATGGCTCCCGAATGCCTATCCAAAGATCACAGTCAAATCCCACATATTGATTGATATATCCATAGACTGCTTTCTGTTCTTTTTTGGAGGCAATGGTAAGCAAATGCCCTCCTCTTTCTTCACATTTTTCTTTCGCCTCCTCCCATGTAATGCCGCCAGCCTGTTCAAAATAATAATAGCTGTGCCCCTTATATTCGAAACAATCCGTAGGTATATGGAGGCTTTCCGTTTCATTCTGTTTGTTTTCCTGTTTAGTTTCCCACTCATCTTCCTTTTGGCTCTGCTGTTCTGCCTCCGATTGCTGTTTTGCTTCTTCCATGCGCTTCTGCTCTGCTTTTTGCTCTTTTGATTCCGCTAATGCAGTTTCCACTTTCGGTTTCAATTTTTTTATCCCATAGCGGACCCCCGCCGCAATCACTGCCGCCGCCACTGCGGCAAATACCGCCATCGCAAGCAGCATTTTTTTCATATCCTGTTTTCTGTAATTTGATAACTTCAACCTCATTCTCCTTACTTTATTCCAAGCGCCAGCCGCTTAAAGAGCGAATATAAAAAGCATTAGAACTGCTGTATTCAATATAATACCCACAAGCGCCAAAGCCCCTCCCTGCTCCTTTCTGGCTCTCACGCCCAGAATCAATCCAAGAACAGCCATCCATAAAACTCCCCGAAAAGACAACACGCCTAAAACTACCGCCGCCACTGCTTTTCCATTTACTCTATTCTCCTCTGCTTCTCTTTCCTGCCCAAAGCCCTGAACATTCTCCTCTGCACTCTCTAAATCAGAAGATGCCGTTTCCGCAGTTTTCGCCTGTAACGCTTCCCCATTTCTGTTTAACCCACAAATATCCAAATAAACCTTACACCGGACGTCATCCTGATCCGCTCCGGCTTTCCAATACATTTTTGCCAGCCCAAAATTTTGCGCGCAGCAAATACCCGTCATATAGCACCAGCCAAGGAAACGGTTGGTTTTATAATCATTCTGTTCGTTCTCGCATACTTCCCGGAAATATACTGATAAACGCGCTTCTATCAAATCTTTATCCGTATCCTCTGCCGCATATTTGGCAAGCGTCATAAAGGCATTTCCATCTCCTTTAACGGCAGCTTTGCACAGCCAGTCCAAACAATCTTCTTTATCGCCTTTCTGCATACAAATCAGGCCAAAAAAATACATGGATTCTGAATAGCCGCATTCTGCAGGAAACCGGAGATATTCTTCCGCTTTTTTTAAGTCCTTTGGAACTTCTTCCCCTTTTATATACATCTCGCCCAATTCCTGCGAACTTAAAGCATCCCCTTCCTTTACTCCCAGTAATAAAAGCTTTATTTTTTTATCCGTATCCGTCAGTTGAAATGCTTCTTCCCAATAATGCCGCGCCGCTTCATTTGACTTTTTCTCCTCTTTTTCTAAAAAACGCAAAAACGCTTCCTGAATCTTAGGATTCTCAATATGTTTTCCATAATCGCTCTTTGTCTGGCTATAATTCTTCACTTTAACAGGAATATCTCCATGAAGCGCGCTTTGTATCTGCGCAAACATTTCATTAACTGCGCCCGTATTAAAAATATAATTAGCGTCTGTGCCCAGATCTGTAAACGAATCTACACTGATGCAATCCTCATACTTCTCAAATTGCGCTTCATGGAAGGCGCCCGCTTTATAATAGATACCATCAAAGCCAAATACCATTCCTTCTTTGCCGTTACTTGAAGATACAATAATAAAAATATCTTCTTTTTTTAGAGATGGATATTTATATTTTACATTTCCGATTTTATACAACGCGCCCTCTATAATTTTCACAGGAACTTCTTCCCCAAAACTCCACTTATAAACCTCCCCGTAGTTGTCCCTGAGTATTTTTTCGCAGTAGTTAAGAATTATCCTACAGATTTTCTCCATTTCCTGTCTGGAATAAATGAGATTCATGTGTTTCTCCCCCTATTTTATGAAATGCTTTCCCCCTGAATACAAGACTGTATCGCCAGAAGCGTCCCATAATCATGTTGGTCTAATCTCTCTGCCCCCTTTGTCTCAAGCCTTCGTAATTGAATCACCGCCGACGCTTGTACACATAATTTGAAAAATTCACACAGCCACTTGCTTCTGTTCGAAACAGAGCCTGTATAAATATAATTCACCCCGTAACAAGTCGGGCAGACAAAATGATACTTACATTCCACGCAGCGTTTTTCTTCGTGAATATCCGCTGCAGGCAATTTATAATCCACAAATTTCCCCGCTTCCTCTCCCAGCCCACCGGGCTAAAGGAATGGCAGGGATATAACTTTCCTTCCGTGTCATACGCTTTCATCAACTCTCCAGCCCCACATCGCTTAAACCCGGCGTCTGGTTTTTTCAGGATTCCCGTCAAATCAATATTTAATATCTGGCATAAAGGAAGGTTTGGATTTTCAGTATAATACGCCACTAATTTATCAAGCTGTCCTTTTAGCCCGTGTATTAAATCATCGCTCCATTCCAGACCATATGCAAACGTACACCCACATGGAAACCCTTTTTCATGGATAAAGATAACGCCTTCTGCCAGACTGGGAAGCGTCTCTTTTGACACAGTCATCTTCACATTCTGTCCCGGCCAGCATTCCCTAAAAAAATCCAAATCAATGCGGTCAAAAGAATCCGAACGGTTCTGATTGTGCATTTCTCTTGTCCCATCTAGGCTGATTCCACAGTAGATGTGTTCCTTCCGCTCTCTAAGCCACTGCTTCATTTCCGCGTCAAGCAATGTTCCATTTGTATTCACAAAAATAACTGCCTTTTTTCGCCACTTTGGCATATTCGACTCAATATAGCCATAAATCTCTTTAATTATCTGCTTTTCTAAAAATGGCTCGCCGCCAAACAATGTAAACCTGCATTCGTCCGCGCCGTCTTCCATTGACATTTCCGCATCGATAATCTTTTTTGCCGTCTCAAATTTCATTCTCTTATCCGATTTATAATGTTCAAAACAATAAGAACATGACAGATTGCAGCCTTCTGTCAAGATCAGCATGACTTCTTTTAACATACCTCTATCGCCCCCGTTTCTTTGCAAAAATGCAGGAAAAGACTTCTCTTTTCCTGCATTTTTCTGTAATGCCGTTTCCTCTTACCTCACATCACAGGCTGTCCACACAGAAATCCCATGTCCTTTGCAGCTTCCGGAACAGGAATCGCAAGCGCTGGAAATTACGATGTTTTCGATTGAAAGTTCACCGAATTTCTTTTCACAGACGTCAAGCATACTCTGTAAAGCAAATTTTCTTCTTTTGTCATTGCCATAACATTCACCCCCTTTCCAAATGTTTCTCTTTTTATAATCCAGAGCCATTCCTCTCTCCAGTAATTCCATCAAGCCGCTTTTTTCCTCCAATTCTGTACGCAGGCGGCAGGAAAACACGTCACAATCCAACCGCTCCTCCGCCCCGGAGGCGCAGCGTTTGCCAGACAAAAATACCATGTCGCATAAAAGGCATAGATATCCGTCCATACGCCATACATGCCTCCCTTTTCATATTGTTCCGGCGGGCTAAAGCCGGTTCGGTAAGTTGGTTCTTCAAGCTGCTGTTTTCGGCTGTTTAAATCCAATGCAGATCCAAAATCAATCAGTCCCACTTCTTTTGCTTCTGTAACAATAATATTGTCAGGACAAATGTCCCTATGGATAATTCCATGTCTATGTATCTGCTCCAAACTTTTTTGAAGGGATTCCATCAGTACATAAGATTCTTTCGCTTCCATTCTTCCATTTTTCTGAACCATCTCGAGTAACGTCATGCCCTTACAGCGCCCCATAACGATATAAGCCGTATTATTTTCCAAAAAAAAGTCCTGGATTTTAACAATCCCCTCAATATTTTTTAATTTTTCCAGAATAGATGCTTCATGGATAAACATGTCATATTTGCCGCTGTTATTTTTGAAAAAAACCTGAGACGTTTCACCGCGGTATGCTTTTCCATATGGAAAATACTCCTTAATCACGACATCCTTATCCTGCGCAAAATCTACCGAAAGATAAGAAATCCCAAAACCGCCCTGCCCAATCATTTTTTTTATACAATATCTATTCTGAAGGATCTTGCCACTGTTTAAAAGTTTCCTCCCCCTATATAACCGATCTCCCATGCCAGTTTCGCCTTTTCAAAATTCTTTTATTCACCAATGACAGAAAACAACGCCGCTTTTCCTTACGCGCAAGCCCCTTGGCGTTCGCGCATCAAATCTTTTATCCCATAGACAACTCCCGGAACCCAAACCACTCCAACCGCAAAACTAAATACAAACATTGCGATAAAAAGCCCTTTCCCAATTCCCTTTCCCGTTATCAAATGCACGATAAGATAGAAAAAGCTAATATCCGCGCTGACTTTTGCAGCGCCGGCTAAAAATCCTTTGCATCTTTTCCAGCCAAATGCGTAACCAAACGCATATAACATACAACATGGAACCATCAAAAAGCTCTGTACTGTAAGCCCGGTTTGTGATTCTCCGATCATCTCCCCATATTGCCTTACATAAGTCATCATATAAATTCCAATAACTGCTCCAATAACTGCCCCAACTATAATTGCAATAATTGCTTTTTTCTTTGCGCTCATACTTTCACCTCATCTATTTTCTGTCATTCCTATCATTTCTGTCATTGGCAAATAAAAAATTTTCTCTTTTATTCCATAGAAAAATCCTCTTTTGGATCTTCCGTCACCTCTTTATAATAAGAAGACAAATATTCAAACCTGTTTACAACCGATTGTGGACAGTAGCGGATAATATACGCCAAATCCCGTTCCATAAACGCTTTCCGGATTTTTGTCGAAGACAGGCCTTCAAAAATACAGTTTCGTTCGAAATTCCGGTATCTAATAAAGGAATAGACCTCCGTATCCAAAAACCAACTGTCTAATATCTGCGGATTATCTGAATAGTACAGCGAAAATCTTTTCTGCCCGATTCTGGACACGACATTATAATAAAAATATCGTCCCCAGATTTTTGCGCCTTCTAAATCGGATTCCATAGACCAATCCGGCAATGTATCTACCTTTATTCTTCTATTCTGTTTTTCATCAAAACACTCTCGCAGCATCCTTTCCCGCAATGAGATGTCAAACGGATTTCTAAGCATGTCCAGTTTGTTCTCACTGCCAAGCATAATAAATACTTTGTCATTTTCCTCTAACGCTTTCTCCACTAAGAACAGATGCGCATTATGGACAGGCTGCATTCTTGCCAAAAACACGCCATATGTATCTGACATTTGATCTCTCCCCTTTCTTTCAAGCCTGCTTATTTTTCCCACTCACAAAAATAAACGCCGCTCCATATGCTGTCATTCCACTTATATTTTGCATCTGCATAAAAGGCTGCATAATCTTCATCTCCCTGAAAATTATCCGGCTGATTCTTTCCCCAATTTGTATAATCAGATTCATAGCCTTCTGCCCAAACCCATTTTCCTTCTTCTTTTTGGTCCGTATATCCAAAATTCACACTCTCGTAGCCTCGTTCTATCATATATTTATATAGAGCTTTATTTTCTTTTTTGTTATTTATCACAGCAAGATGCCCACCCAGACTTTCGCATCTTTCATTTGCTTCTTCCCATGTTGCTTCACCTTCTAAAATCATATAACGGCGCGATTTATATGTAAGAACCGGATCAATCGGATTTAAATAGCCTGTTTCTTCATTATCTGCTTCAATTCTTTCTCTGTTTTTCCTGCCCTGCTCTTTTGAATCCCATTCACATACATAAGATGAAGTGTCATTAGTAGAAATGGCCCTCCATTTCGACTGATCATAACGGTAATATGACCCATACATACAATCTTTGTCACTTCCAAGATCCGGCTCCCCTTCTGTCCAGTTCGCATACGCCGTCCCTTCTGTGATAATCCAATTCCAACTAATTTGCTCCATATCCATATACAATCCGAAAAAAACATATTCATACTCTTTAGAAGACACATACTTATAAACCGCTTTATCTTCAGAAGACGTCGTCATCGTTGCCAGATGCCCTCCAAGCTGCTCACATTTCCATTCTGCATCTTCCCACGACTCGGCATCGTCATATACATAGTAATAGTGTCCATTATATTCTAATGCGGAATACGGTATATCCATTTCCTTTTCCCATGCTTCCTTTTCTATCCGTTCCAATCTCTCTTTTTCCCTTGTTTCTTTAAACTCCGAAAACACTTCTTCCACTTTCGGCCTAAAAAACCGGACTGCCTGACTAATTGCAATTATCGCCACAATGGCAACTGCAAAAGAAATTGCCGCCATTACAAGAAATATTTTCTTTGTATCTTTTCCTCTAAAATTTGAAAACTTCATTTTTCTTTTCCACCATTTTTTCCAAACAATATACAACGTTCCATATTTTTTACTTTTGTTTTTTCCTTTCTTTTTCACGTTTTCTTTTCCGAAACATTATAATTATAAAGCAAGGGATACCAACGAAAACCAATAGGCAGCCCTTCACTTCATTTTCATTCTGAACAATCCAGTCCACTGTATCCAACACAACCGGCCCCAAAAACCGTACTCCTGCGATGATTGCCGCCAATGCCAGAATCAATCCAATTCCCGCTAAACTCCCGGCAATCAGCAGCATCCTTTTTTTATCTTTTCCCCTAAAATTTGAAATCGTCATTTTTTCTCCACCGTTTATTTTTGTAGTAACTGATACTTCACACTTAATATCCTCCCAACCGATGCATCCAAACGTTCTTTTGTAATCCTGCCCTGATGAATTTCTTCTAAAATTGCATTGTATGCGCTATGAAAATCCTGAGGCATCAAAAGCATATCCGCCCCGGCCAAAAAAGCCATAACCGCAGCTTCCCCAGAAGAATAATGGCTTGTAACCGCTCCCATATTTAATGCATCAGTAATAATAATTCCGTCAAACTTTAGCTCATTGCGTAAAATATCTGTCAGCATAATGCCGGATAAAGATGAAGGCGTCTGATCTCCCATCACATTCGGCGCGGAAATATGCCCTGCCATAACAAACGAAATCCCTTTTTCAATCTGATCTTGAAACGGGATAAATTCAGTCTGACGCATTTCCTCTAAAGTCTTTTGCGTCGTCGCATAGCCATTATGCGAATCTTCATTTGTATTCCCATGACCCGGAAAATGCTTGACGCAGGAAAATACGCCAGATTCCTCAATTCCCTTTGCCGCCTGTTCTACCATGCCCCGCACCAATTCAGCATCTGACCCAAAACTTCTGTTTTGCAATAGCTCGTTCTGTGGATTTGTCAAAACATCCGCTACAGGCGCAAAATCCACATTAAAGCCAAGGTCTTTTAAATACGCCCCCATTTCCTTTCCTGCCGCATAAGCCCTTCTAATGTCGCCAGAATCTCCAATTTCCCTCATATTCCCAACATTCTGTACGCCAAATGCCGGATTCGACGCCACCCGCGCCACCTTACCGCCTTCCTCATCAACGCATAAAAACAGCGGTATGCCCGTATCATTTTGGCTAAACTCCATCATATTTCCAAGCATTTCTTTTGTCTGCTCCGGACTTTTCAGGCTTCCGGACATATAAATCAAGCCTCCGACCGGATACGATAACAGACTTTGCCTTGAAGTTTCTCCAGCCCGGATTACCTGTCTTACCCCGATCAACGCTTCCGGCAAAATCACAAATAACTGAGCCGCCTTCTGTTCCTCTGTCATCTCAGACAGCTTTTCACGAATCCATGTTTCCTTTGCGTCTTCTTTCGGAAGCGATTCCACACTTTCCGTTACAGACAGCGGCTCTTTCTCTTTTTCCTCCGATGCCGTTTGTTCTATGGACTTTTTTTTAGGACGCGCCACACTTTCTTTTCCCGCTTTCCATTCTCCAAACACATATCCCAGCAAAACGCAAAACAACATACACAAACTAACTGCCAGCGCCTTTTTTAATTTCATACCTTATCTTCTCCCGATAAATTTCCCTGCCTACTCACTGTATTCACAGATATAGCCTATTTTTCCACTGAGATATGAAAAATTTCCCACAATATCCCCCGGCACATCATTGAATACCCATCTCGCTTCTTTTTCAAAAAACTGCATAGCCAGTACATTTTCTTCTATTTCTCCGTCATAATAACTGGGTTCTCCCTGCATCCAATATCTGCTGTGCCAAGAATGTCCCACTCCATTTAGGATACCCCCGCTAAACGCGCCTTCTGCCGACCGCCAACGGTAATTTTGTTCCGAATCCTGTGATGCTCCCAAATAAAACAAGATCTCTTTCATACCGTTTTTTTCAATTTCCGCTGTAATATAGGCAAACTCCGCTTCGTCGTCGATATTGACAAGACAGCCCCCTTTTGACTTGCATGTTTCAAACGCTTCCTGCCATGTACAATCTTCCACTACATACTCATACCGATGAATAGACGATTCTTCCGTTTCCGGTTCTTCCGTTTCTGATTCTTCCTCATATTCAGAATCTTTCTGTTCCTGCCCGTCGCTTATCCGATCCGATTCTTCCGCAAGTTCCTGCATTCTTTGTTCTTCGGATTCCCTTTCCGCTTTTTCTTCCGCTTCCTTTTTTTCTTCCGCTTCTCTTTTTTCTTTAGCCTCTTTCCTCTCTAAAAGCCACATATCCACTTTTGGCTTTGCAATCCTGTAAACTGTAAACAAAGCCACAATCAGAATCACGAATGCCACTGCCGCCTTTAACAGCATCTTATATACATCTTGTTTTCTATAATTTGAAAATTTCATCTCGTCCTTCTTCCTATTTCCTAATTATCCATACATCACATTCGCCTGAAACACATAATTGCATGGATGGAAGACAAAAGATACCTGACATCTTTTCCCGGCATACACAGCGCTTTTCTGAATTATTTCCGCCAAATAATTCCCATTCTCATCAGGCAAATCCAATACATCTTCAAACCTGGCGTCCATAAAAGACTGCCCCTCCTGTAAAAATTTCTGCGCATACAATTCAAAGCTTCGCATTGACCGGAAAAAACGCCCTTCTTTTACATAATAGTTCTCTGCCCGTTTATCACAAGACGGATAGTCCCCCAATTCCCAATCATGGTTTTCAAGCATGGAGTCATCGTCTAAATTTACATACATATGAGAGCAGTTCGTAAAATGATTGATTTCCTGTAAATCCCATGTCGCATCGATATGATAATAACTTCCTTCTAACTCCACCATATTCCATGCGTGCGGCGCATGAACCCCATCAATGTCACTAAAACCTGCCACAATTAAATGATTGACAGAAAGCTTGTCCAGTAAATAAGCGATGGTCTTTGCAATCCCTTCGCAAACCGCCTGATTTTTTAGGATAGGGCCTTCTATCGTAAATGCATCGTAAATATAGGAAACTGCCGCCGCAGAAAAATTGTAACGGATATGATTTGTAACATAATCATGAATTGCCACGCATTTATCATAATCCGTCATGCCGTCCGTAATGATTTCTGACAAAATATAGTCTGCCCGATTGTCTATCTGCTGCAATAGCTGAATGGCTTCTTTTTTGTCATACAAATAATGAAAGGAAAACGAAAATGACTCCCCCGCATTTACAACGCCAATATCTTTTGCATTCAAATAAAAAAACTGAGGATGTTCCATAAGGACAGCGCGGATAATCCGCTCCATTTCTTCCTTGCCAGAGCAATCCGCTATCTTTACTTTTTTCTGAAAAGAAAGAATCCCCTCTGCCGCAATTTCATAGCCTTTTTGAAGCGCAGGCGGCATTTTCCGGTAGTAATATCCCTTTTTTATGTTTTGAACAATCTCCCGATTCGCTCTTTTAAACGCCATATTTATATCTCCGCCTTACCTTTTCCCAAATTTCGGAAATTTCTTTGTCAGACTTTTTTCAGTCGGTTTTTCTCCGCGTATTAACTGCCGCCAAAACCGATAGCCTTCATTGTCCGCTCCATACTCTTTTTTCATTAAATCCGCCGCCCTAACGCGCTGTGATTCCTTAAGCAAAAAGAGATTCTTTTGAAACGCTTCTGTATATTCCTCATCATTCAGATTCTTAAGCGCTGACAGAAGACTTATAAGCCCGCCTGCTTCACTATCCTTTTTTACGCTGTTCATTTCACCGGACAAAAATTTTTGCATTAATATGCTTTTCTGCCGTTTTTCCAAAATCCAATACGTCAAAAGCTGCATATAATCCGACTTATCTAACTGCATTGTAAAAATCGTCTCACACAGAATATCCAAATAAAACTCAAATTCATCATGCGAAATCCGTTCCATATCCACCGGATAATCCGAATAAATCCGGAGCGTTTTAACCTTTTCCAGCGGTTTTTCCAATTCAAACGCATTTTGGATGCACTTGCCTAAATGCAAAAGCCTGATGTTTGCAATAGATATATTTTTGTTATGCTTCTGCGCATAATTAAACGCTTCAAATGCGGCTTTTGCCTGAAGCTGTTCCAGCTCGTCACGGTTTTCTTTTTTTCTATGAATCAGCCCCTGTTTTCTGGGTTTTAAATCTTCGAAATTTGTTCCGCACGATAGAAAGGCTATCAGCTTTTCCATTCCCTTCCCATGCACCTGCCCATATCCCAGTTCCTGAACTTTCAAAAAAGCAAGCAGCGCTTCCCTGTACCGCTCTTTTCCATCATATGCGGCAAGCCGGTTCGCTTCTGTCTCAACAACCGCATCGAAATACCGGTATTCTGTCTGCGGCACAGCCTCCCACAGCATAGTGAACAGACGGCCAAGCCTTTTTGCAGCCGTATCTTCGTTTGCAAACTGGATCAGATAACGGCTAAACTCTCCAATATGTTCATACAATCCCGCCTCTTTTAACTTCTCAAGCAAAAAAGCAAGCGCCGTTTTCTGTTTGCTCTGCACCATCGTTTCATAGATAAATTCCCACATCTGCTTTCTTGCATTTACAAGTTTAGTATTGTCCTTTCCATACCGCTCCAGCCGAACAGCGTATGCGACCGCAAACTCCAAGTCTTTTATCGTAAGCGGTTTCTGAAAATACCCAATCAGCCAGACATAAATGCTTTTTAACACTGAAAGATCTGGTGTGTAATTTCCTTCTATTTTTTCAAACTGGTTTTCTAAAATCTGCCTGTATGTGGCGCGATCTCCATACTTGCTTTCAAATGAAACTGCATCCTGAAACTCCTTTTCTCCCAGAAGATCCATTCCTCCCTGTACCATTTGGTAGAGATTGTATCCGGCGCAAATATCCATATCTACGCCATAATATCCATATGATTTCATAAAATCACAAAACCCCTGAATACTGTCTATGCCAAATAAAATTCCATACTGAAAATAACCCTCCGTTATATCAAATTTGGGATAAGCCTGATGATTCCCGTCAAATACATAATACTGCCCGCTTGCGGCGTATTCTTCACAACTTCCCACGCTAAGCCCAGATGCCATGCCGCGGATATCAAACTCCGAAATCATTGGATTTTCTTCATAACTGGAGAAAGAAAGTTCTATTGCGCACTGCAATGGCAGAGCAAATTCAACCGCCGCAAGCCACATCAAAATATGTTCATGGCTGTCGGAAAGGATTACTTTATGGACTGCATCCCTATGAAAAACCGCCGCTAAAAGATTTCTGAAAAAATCAATTCTCCAAGGCTCTGCTTCTAAAAATGCCTGTACAGTTTCACGCATGACTTTCGTCCCCGTCCTAACGCCGCTTACTTCAGAAAGATACTCTACGCGCCTGCTGCCGTCCACTTCATCAGATTCCATTTCATAACGGAAATCAGGGCTTGCGCAAAATTCCATCGGATATTTCGTAAGGTCTTTTCTCTCAAAAGAATACATATGGCTAAGAAGGTTTCCCATACGCCCTTGCTCCTTGAGATAATCCTTTCCCAAATAAGTCACGCTTGCCAATAGATACCGATCTCCATCAATTTTCTTATACAGCATTTTTTTGGGCAGATTCGGTATTTCGCTGCTGTCGCCCTGATAGGAATAGTGGCAGAACCCCTGCTCAAATTCCCTCAGTTCCATGTCACTGCATGTCCTGTTATAACTATGTAAGCCCAATCCCCCGCCCTTACTGATTCCACGGGCAGAAGAAGTAAAAAGCGCCTGATTTATCCCCATTTCTTTTCCTCCCTATTTTTCTTTGATAACCCGGTTTTCTTTTAAGAGCCATAAAAACGGATCTTCTACCCGATGCGGCATCGGCTGGCTTGCAATTTCTTTCGCCCCTCCCGATTTCGACAATATCGGACGCTGCCCCAAAGCCGATACGGCGCTATATGTATACCTGTCAAACGTCATTTTTACCTGTGTGGCAAATCCGCCCGCTCCCCACTCATTGAGCATCGCTTCTATCTCATTGCTTACAGTAAACCATTCGCTTTTATCAAGCTGCCCTTCCCGCAGATAACTCGAAGGCTCCAATACTATGCTGCCTTTTGGGAAGAAACGTTTTAACACATCAAATTTCGAAAACGCGATTGCTGTAGGCACATTGATTTTCTGCGATTTTTTCATTCCTTTATCCTCACGGATTACATTTGCAATTCTCTGTAAAACCATTTCTTGCGATACAATCTCATTTTCCAGAATAGAAGAAGACGTTTTGATTTCATCTTCATCCATATTGTTCCGCAGCTCCATAATCTGAAGCGGGTCAAGCAAAAAGATAATTCCCGCCGCTTTACAGATATAACGGTTTACCGTCTTCATCACCGCTTCACTTTTTAAATCTTCACCCGCGGTATCGTAAAATACAAATGTAAACTTGCGGACACGCTTCCCTTTGTCGTCCAACGGAATAATCATTTCATAAATTAACGGCTTCCTTACGGATATTTCCCCTCTCTGGTTTGCTGTCGCCGTTAAATCCTGTAACTGTTTTTGTATATAAACCCTGTTGTAAAAATGATCCATATAATGATTATGCACCGCATCATTCATAGGATTAAAAATTCCATTGAAAACCGTAGGGCATATCCTCTTTTGCAGTTCATTGATTAATACAGAAATAAAATGCGTTTTTCCCGTATCACGGCTCCCTACAATCGCGATTATCATATCTTCATTATCTTGGATTCCTTCCGGAAGCTCATTATGGCAGTCCGGGCAAACCCGGATTGACGTCTTTGTTTCACAAAACGGGCAATTCTCCCACATCGGCATATAACGGCCGCGGAACAATTTCGGCAAAACCGTTTTCGCGCAAAATGTCGCGTTTGTCAGCGGCATTGATTCCTTCTTTAACCCCAAATACTGGGCGTATTTTTCATCTTGCGTTTTCTCACTGCAAAACCCATTGACACACCGAAATTCCACATCTTCAAATTCATGCTCTTTAAAACAATAGGGACATGTGTATTTTTTTGCCATTTCTTCTTCCTCCTAAATAGCAATCCTCTTTAATTTACTTTAAAATCCGTGCCATACGCCGGACGCAGGCTTAATTTGTCATTTATATCTTCATCTGTAAAAAACGCTTTGATATAACTGTCTTTGGGAAAAGATTTTGCTTCAAACAGCTCAATGTGGCTTCCACAGACTTCCTGAGCCGCAATGTGTCGCGCAAGGTTTCCTGAATTTGCATAAACCGGAACGGCATGTTGTTTTGAAATCAGGTCAATCTCTGGCAGGGCAAACGTTTTTACTGTGCTTTTAAATTCAATTTCTACCTGTTTGTTGAGAAAGCCTTTCCGCCTGATCGTATAGTGGATATCCGTCTTTTCCTTATTTGTAAAAGTCAGCCGTGCGCCATCTGAATAGACAAGCTCCCCATTGACTCTGCATGCGGAGAATAACGTAATAAAATAATCTTTTTTCTCTATGTTTTTCAGTAAAAGCGCGCCGTCCGCTTCAAATTGTTTTTTACTGACGCTCCGAGATGTTTTGCCTGCGCGGTCTTCCAGATTTTTGGCATAACTGTCTGTTCCATAAAGAGCAATCGCTAAAACGGCTTCTTTTGGCCATTCCATGCGGATATGCAGCGTGGAATTAACCCATTCCATACCTTTTATCTGGATTTTTTCCATTTTGGCTACAGCGGCGCATTCCCCGATGACCGCAGTATTATGTTTAATGCTTACCGGCACAATGACATATTTTTTATTGTCTTTTAAACGGAACCTTACGCTGTTTTTCGACGATGAAAGAATCTCAAGCGGCTTTAAAGCTGCCGTCACCTTATCCATGCCGACTATATCTCCATACTGAAATGAGGTTCTCTGCTCTGCGCAGTAAAGCGACACTTTTTCCTCACCTTCATACGAAAAAACCGCTTCAAAGATATCATCCTCCACATTGGAAACCGTCAAATCTTCTACCGGCTCTGGGACAGAAGATGGGAACAGCGTAATGGAAACCCCATTCGTAAAAACGCTTTTTCCACCAGTCTGGTATTTCACCGTAATAAGATAACTGTATGCGCGGTCATTTTCTACGGCGTCGTCCATAAAATAATTACTGCCCGATGTAATTCTTTCGCCTTCACCGCGACACGGCGGCGTCTCGCCTTCTATCCGCCAGACTTCCGCGGCGGCATGTCCTCCTAACGGTTTCCATTCCGCCCTGACATAACCATCTCCTTCTTCCGTCCGGATTAAATTCGCTTCCGCCAAATTTACTGCATGGGCAAACGCAGGCTCCGATGCGGCTCCTGCGCGGATTGTATAAATACTGTAATAATAATCCACTCCGGCTCTTACATGTTCATCTACAAAACGGGGAATCCCCGCCTCTCCAATTTCTTCCGCGCTTTTATCTCCAACCGATGCGGCCGCAGTATTTTCTTTTCGGATAATTTTATAGCAAATCTCTCCTTCTGACGGGCTTTTATCCCATGTCAATGTATTAACGCATGTAGCTGTATCCGCCAAAATTTTAATATTAGAAACAGGTTTCGGAGGAAATTTTAAAATCAGAGCCTCTACTCCCGGATAATCCACACACAAGTTGACAATCTGGGAACATATCTGAATCAATTCACCTTCCGTTTTCTTTGTAAGCGCTGATTGATAAAGATTTTCCGCTTCTTTGACTGCATTTTCCACCAAGACAGCCTGAGCAATCTGCGCTGTCGGCGCTTTTTGCAAAATTGTTTTTAATACATCATTCGCGTGATAAAATTCTTTTTTTGCAATCAATGCATCCAAATTTTCGAGTTCCTTCGAAAACGACCGTTCCAATTTCTCAAGTTCAGCGCTTAACTTTACCGTTTTAGCATATCCCTTCAAAAGCTGTTCCGCCCTCGCAAGGGCGCCCCTTGCTTTTGCAATATCCATACTGGCAATCGCCGCCTTGGCCATATTGCAAAGCTGTTCCGCCTTTTGCGCTAAATTCATATCCGTCCCGCAGTAGCCGCAGGCTCTCGAAGATGCAAGGACTTCTTTCTTACAATCCGGGTTCGGGCATTTGATGTATAAGTCACTGCCGCAGACTGAGCATTTACGCTCTCCATGGGAAATGTCCACCATCGCAAAACAGTGCCCGCACGCCACCCTGTTTTTGTTCTCCTGTACAGAAGAAAACGAAATGTCTTTAAATATGCAAATTTGCTGAAAAACTTTTACCGCCGATTCCCTGTCTTTCAAAATCTGGGTCAGGGCATCAACAAAAGGTTCCTGCTGTCCCTGCTCCAGTTTTCTGTTTTTACCGGAAAAAGCCACCATTTTCGTTATGATCTCATCTTTTTGCTTCCAGATTAAATAGAGGTCGTATTCTTCCTTCCTTTCTGGATGGGCAGGATCAAATATATCTTCGCAAAGAGATGCTAACTCTTTGACTGCCGTACCCTCATTTCCACGGTCATGTTCAAATGCCTTTTTAATGGGCGCTAAATGTTTTTCCAGCAAATCTTTTCCGGACAGGTTTCTGATTCCGATTTGATCTGCCTGTTCTTCACTGTCCGCCAAAAAATGATATAAATCTGTTTTTCTCAATACGGACAAATATTTCTCTGAACCTTTTAACTTGGAAAATCTTGCAAATCCAGTTGGCTTCGGATTTGGATCTTCTTTTTTTATTTCTTCGTTCTCATCCGATATTTGCACATTCGCCAGCTTTTCAAACAAATCTTTTAATTCTACGCTAAGCCCACACAGCTCCATCATCGCCTCTGCCGTAGAGGAATCAATCTTCTGCTTTCCGCCTAAATGCCTTTTATTTTCACTCAGACGCTGCTGCACATATGCCCTCGCGTCGTTCGCTTCTGCATTGCGTGAGGATTCCTTTGCCATCGTGCTTGCGATAATTGGCACCCACTGGCTATATTGCCGATATTTAGGTCCCTTTTCCCTGTGCTCCCTATTTTTATCCCAAAACTTCTGTTTTTCATTAAGGCGTTTTAGTATGACTTTCTGGTCAGATTCCGGCTTTAAGAAATCCAGCCCTAAAATCAGATAAAAGTTGTCCGCTCCTCTTCCCATTTCTCTCTCCTCTTACCATTACATCATCTTCGCAATGCCGGTCAGCGTTGTCTCTAATTCAGAAAGATCTGTAAACGCTGAAAAATCTTTTCTGGAAGCGATTGCATCCAAAAATTCTGTATTTGCATCCGCAAATCCAAGCGCAATCACTTCCATATTATTTTTATGACATTTTTTCGCAGCCGCTATCGCAAGATCCTGAAATTTCCAAAACCCGTCCGTTAAAACAATGACGTATTTCATATCCGTTTCATAGGAATTTAGCACTTCATACGCAAGCGTGAAGGGTTCCGCGCTTGTCCCATATCCAATATTGTCTCCATTAATCTCCCAATCTTGGATTTTTACAATCAGCCTGTTTCTGTCATCGGTCAATGGCTGATATAAAATCGACTGGTTTGCAAAATTGATAATCCCAATTTTTGTATACTCCATATCAAATTGCCTGACAAAGCTGACTGCCGCCTTTCTTGCTTCCGTAATCCCTTCGCCTTCCATGCTCCCAGATAAATCGACCGCTAAAAGAACTGCCAGCTCGGGCGGCATAGAAGTTCCTTCCCTGTTTTTTGGGTTTCCCACAACCCAGTCCATGTCATCTTCTGCCTGTTCAATCTTCAAATCCAAAAGGCTCCCCGTCCTTTTTTGCCTTGCCGTGACATTGACTATATTATTTTCATCATAATAAAAAGTTACATCGATCGTTTCTTTTCTCTGCCCGCCTGCCTTTATGCCTGTAAAAACATACTTTCCAAGAACTGTACAATTTAGCGGCCATACAAGCGTTTCCTCCTCTCCCTGAAGCATGTATACCTCCAAACGGTTTTCCTGTTTCTTAGAAACGCCAAGCTCATATGACTTTGTAACTTCCGACGGAATCTTGGAATTCTTTTTTATCATTATGCTGTTGACAAACCGTTCCCCGTCTTGGCTGACAGCAATCATTCCCATGCTGTGCGCCGTGGCATCGCTTATTTTCTTCGCTCCGGCAATGGAAAACTGCGGTTTTGAGACAGAACCGCCAATCGAAAACAAACTGCCTGATTCAACCGGCGCCGCCAAGCCATTGCGGTCAATATTAGCGCGGATTGCGGCTCCAAGCGCGACGGCTTCATCTACATTAACGCCGTTCATTGGAGGTTTTCCACACATATCCGTTAGATATGTTTTCACCTGCTTCATGCGTGTAGAGCCGCCCACAAGCAGTACGCCGTCAATCTGCTCCCAGCCTATTTGAAGCTCATCAAAGAGTTTTTGTATAATGTCTTTTGTCCGGTTTAAATTATAGGACGTAATCTCTGCAAAAATCTCGTCTGTAATTTCATACGCGCCTCTACATCCCTTACAGTAAATCACTGCTTTAGCGCTTTTCTTTTCCGTAAGCTATTTTTTTGTATTTTCGGAAATTGCCTGAAGCATAATATTGCTTTCTGTATCTTTGCCAACGTCTATGCCAAATTCATCATAAAAACAATCTGCGAGGTAATTTGAAAGAGCGTCGTCCCAGTTTTTCCCGCCAAGCCTGTGATCCCCGTCCGTACCTAACACATCGATCCTATCGTCTGTAATACGGGCGATTGTCACGTCAAATGTGCCGCCGCCCAAGTCATAGACTAAAACCGTCTGGTTTATCCCTGAACCGTGTATCCCATAAGCGAACACGGCCGCTGTCGGCTCACTAATGATATTTAAAACAGTAAGGCCTGCGTTCTGCCCCGCGCGCATCGTCGCCTGACGCTGAAGGTGGTTAAAATACGCCGGAACTGTTATCACCGCTTCCCCTATATGTTCTCCCGTTTCCTGTTCCGCCTCTTTTACAATGCCCTTTAAAAGTTCAGCCGAAAGATCAACCGCTGTATAATCTCTGCCATTCTGGCAGATCGCATACGTTTCGTCACCCATATAATATTTAAAATAATTCGCTGTGCGGTCAGACCCTTCTTCCACATAGGCTTTCGCTTCTTCTCCATGCAAAACTGACCCATTTGGATCAAAATAGAGTACGGAAGGCGTGATGGATTTTCCTTCGCTGTTCTGAATCACTTTCGCCTTCCCCGTTTTAGGGTCAATATAAGCGATTGCGCAGTATGTTGTTCCAAGATCTATTCCTACTCTCATTTCATTTCCCCCACATTGTTTTAATTTAATTCAGGCGGATTCCCTTTAACGCCTGCGTCTGCGCCGCCACGTCTTCCTCTGTCAAAATACTATCCGTCTTTAAGATCGTTTTCACTTCCTGATTAGAAGTCATATCCACGCCTTTCATACTTAACAGGCCGTCGGTCGACAAACTGAATGTAATCTGAATTGGCGCCCCTTCCGGCAAATTGGGCGGAAGATTTAAAACTGCTGCGCCCAAAACCCTATTCGATCCTACGTCATAGACTTCTTCCGTCACCTCTGTTTCAAACACAACGATTTCCGCATTTTCCATATTGGCATATGCCGTTCCAAATTCCTGTGTCACTGTTACAGGCACAGCATCCTGTTTTTGGATTAAATTCGCAATCTTATACACCATTTCCATTTTACCGTCTACCATTTCATCTCTTACGATCTGGACGCCAAAACTTTTCGATGTGATATTTCTTAACACGGGGCCTTGTTTGCCGCCTTCTCTGGCTTTCCCGCCAATGGCAAATTTCACCTTCTGCGCATCGCCGCCGTTCTTTTCCACTTCTTTCTTGATCGCTTCCATGTCCTCCTTGGAAATCGTATCCTCCGTCAGTGTGTCAATATCAATTTTATCTTCCTGCGCCCTGTCTTTATTCAGGTTTTCCACCGCTTCTTTTAGTTCATCCCGCCATTTTTGTAACTCGACGTGTCCTTTAGACAATGCCTCCGCATGAAGCGCAGCGCCTTTTGCAACTGCCGTATTCGGCTCGAACATCTTAACCGGAATATCAGGATAAGCGCCTTCCACTGCCGCGCGTACCTGAGGCATTTTACAGGAACCGCCCACTAAAATAATTTCATCTATTTTTGTCACGCCTTTTTTTTCAGCCGCTTCAATCGCAGCTTTTGTTTTATCTAATGTCTGGCTAAGGAGCGCGCTTGTGATTTCATCAAACTCATCTCTTGTAAATTCTATATTTGCCTTTGCGCCGGAAGCCTGTACGATTACTTTTGTTTTCGGCCTCCCTGTAAGCTGCTGTTTTGCTTTTTCCGCCCGCAGACGCAAATCCTGCTGGGCTTCTAAATCAAATTCATCGTCAAACGATTTTTGGTCACGAAATACTTCCTCCACACAGTTCATCACTGCCGTGTCCCAGTCTTTTCCGCCCAACTGATGGTCGCCGTCCGTTGCGATTGCGACAATTTCTTCCGGAGTAACGCGGATAATCGTTACATCAAACGTGCCGCCGCCCAAGTCATAGACTAGTATCGTTTTGTCTTCTACGTCGCGGAGGCTTCCATAACAAAGCGCGGCCGCCGTCGGCTCATTGATAATTTCAAGCACATTTAAACCTGCCATTTTCCCGGCATTTTCCGTCGCTGTTTTCTCTGCAATCCCAAAATAAGCGGGACAGGTGATTACAACATCCTTGATTTTTGTATCTAGGGCTTCTTCCGCATCTTTCACCAGTTTTTTTAAAATCAAAGAAGAAATCTGCTCTGGGGAATAATCTGTTCCATTATATGTAATCGCTACCTTATCCACCCCCATTCTGCGCTTCACAAATTCACAGGTGGCTTCCGGCGATACCACTGCCGTTTCTTTTGCAACGTTGCCGACAACAATAGTGTCCTCATCTTCAAAACACACAATGGACGGCGTTACATTAGTCCCTTCACTGTTATCTACTACAACCGGCTCTCCTGAAATATCATCTACATAACTAATACAAGAATAGGTCGTTCCAAGGTCAATGCCAAATGCTTTATTTTCCATAATATCTACCTCTTTTACTCTTTACTTTTTACATAAATACTAATTTTTTCTGGGTAAATGATTTTACCATTGTACTCATATCCATAACTCAAGCTTTCCGCTACTTTTTTTACCATTGATGCGTCGGCAGTCTCTACTTTTCGGACAATCTTCTGTCTGACCGCTGTATTTTCCACCCCCGTCTCACCTTTATAAATCGTTACCTCATGCTTTTCTAAAATATCTCCAATATCGTCCGCATAAGATTCAAACTCCTCTAGCGGAATCACATCTTTTCCTTCTTTCTCTCGCACATATTTCACTTTAGAAAACATCATTTCACGCATGTCAATGATGTCATAAAGGACATTTTTTAACGCCTTTTCTACAAGGCCCGCTTTATACTCATTGAGCTCTTTATAGATACTCTTGACCGCTTCCGCCTTATTCTGCGAATCCAGTATCTCCGCTTCAAATTTTTTCTCCAAACGACGCATTACGCCATAAATACATGCAATATCCTCTTTTATATTCTTAATATCCGATTCTTCATATAAAACGCTTTCCTGCGTCGGCTCTTTTTCACCGGAAACGCGCTCTTTTTCCAGTTCCATCTCCTTTTCTGGCGCCGTCTTCTTTTCTGCTTCCGTCTCTTTTTCTAGTTCCGTCTCCATTTCTGCCGGAAATTCTTCCACTGCCACAGCTTCCCCCGCAAACACGTCCATTACATCAGGGGCTTTCTTTTCCTCTTTTTCTGAATGAATTTCCACGCTTTGCGCCATCTCTTTAACTTGTTCCGCCAGTTCGTTGACAAGTAAAGATTCCTCTGCCCCCTGATCTGTCACTTCTTTGACTGCGGCATTATGCAAATCTTCCGGATCATACTGAATCTGGGCATATTTTTTGTTTTCCATTGCGCTCTCCTTATCTTTCTTTAAGATTTCACCATTTGAAGTTCATCTACACGGGCAAGCAGCCGCCTGAACTCATTTTGATATTCAGAATAAACGCGCTCATATTCCTGCTTCTTCTTTTTATTAGATGACATCATAAATATTCCCGGAAGCACATAGAGCATAAACCCTACAATCAAAGCCATGGTTCCCCAAGTATGTGGTTCCTCTGGAGGACGCATATTATCTATCTGCCTTTCCAAAGATATTAACTCTGGGTTTACATTTTCCGTCTCCCTCTGGAATGTAAGTTTTACAAAATGCGTTGTCTCAGTTACACTCGTTACAGTATCAGTGAAAATACCTCCTTCCATATGGGTGTCTTTGTTATAAATTTCTTGTGTGCTTATAAATTCCCACCCCACTTTTCTTCGAAAATTTATTTCCGCTTCTTCATAATCAGGATGTACTTTAAACGATTTAATTTCCTTTGCCATTGTATCCTCTCCTTAAACATTTTTATTTGATATAATCTGTTGCATCATAAGAACCGCTTCCGTTACTCCTCCTCTCTTTCATCTATTTTGCAACTCTAAATGGACTATTTTTTCTAATTTACTCACTTCATTTTTCAAAAAGTGTACCTTTTGAAAACCAGCTCTCCACGCTCCAAATCCCAAAAATAATGTCAATTCTATTGCCTTTTTGTCGATTTTATATTAAAATAATTAAAAGTATGTATGTTACAGATTTTTGCAAAAGGTACACTTTCTGGAAATCTATTTTATTTTTCTTCCCTGCTTTCCTGCTCTTTTCTTTGATTCGCCCATCTGTAAAAAGTCGACATTGTCATATGGCATTGTTCCGCCGCTTTTGCCCCCGACACTTCTTTTGAAACCCACCTTGCATAAGCTTCCAAAAAATTTTCCGGCATCGGCAGTTTCGGCCTGCCAAACTGCACGCCGCGCAGTTTGGCCGCTTCTATTCCTTCTCTCTGTCTCTGCCGGATTGATTTCCTCTCATTTTCCGCCACAAAAGACAATACCTGAAGCACAATGTCACTCAAAAACGTTCCCATTAAATCTTTCCCCCTCCTCGTATCCAGCAGGGGCATGTCCAGCACTGAAATATCCACTTTTCTCTCTTTCGTTAAGATTCTCCATTGCTCTAAAATTTCATCATAATTCCTTCCAAGGCGATCTATGCTCTGTATATAAAGAAGATCCTCCCTTTTTAGTTTTTTTAATAAGCGCAGATACATCGGACGGTTGAAGTCCCTGCCCGACTGCTTATCCAAATAAATATTTTGTTTTGGCACCCTAACTTCCTGTAATGCGATTAACTGCCTGTCCTCGTTTTGCTCTCTCGTACTGACACGCGCATATCCGTATATGTTTCCCATATTCTCCTCCTTTGTTTTTTGTGATACAAATTATTATGGAAGAATTTACACAACAAAAAACAGACTATCTTGATTTACAATGATAGTCTGTCCCTTTTTTACCGATACTTGAACCGCATATGAAATTATTTAAACCAAAACACGGACGTTTCCGCCGCTTTCTTCCTTATGTGGAGACTGATACCGCCGAATCACGCGGATACTGACCCAGTCTTCCTTTTTCGTCTGTTCCGTCTGGGAAGAAGAAACGTCTTCCTTCAAGGTTTCGCCTTCCTTCTCCTCTGACTTACGTCCCTTTTTCAGTTCGTCCCGCAGAGCTTCTAACATTGCTGTCTGCCAGACGGAGCCGGATAACGGATTTAAGTACGAATAACCGCCTCCCAATCCGCTGGAAAACAGACCGTTTCTTGAACTTAACAGAGCCGTTTCCAGATAATCCTTAAAATCCGGCGACGCCGCATTCGCTGTATTTTGCCCCGATCGCGCATTATTCGCCGCATTCATCGACTCAACAATCTGACCTACATTTCCTACCATAAGCCTCACCTATCCCCAGAAATTGTACATATTCTTCGCGTAGGAACTAAGAGCTTCCTTTCCGGCGCTGTTGTAGCCGCTTAAAATGCTGTTGCTGTACGCAGATGCATTTTCCGCCACTCTGCCGCTGACATAGCCTACCTTTTCCGTAAAACCGGAAGCGCCCCCAAACGCCGCTTTCAATACGTCAAGCCCTGCCGCGCTTAACGTATCTTTGTCGACGCTTAAGCTGCCGTCCTTATTTCTCGTAATGCCTGCCGCTTTTAACGCATCTTCGTTTTCTGCCGCATAGTTTTTCAGTTCCTGAAGATAAAAACCATTCAGCGCTGAATCAGATCCTTTTAACTGTTTGATTGTTTTATTATAAGAATCCACCATGCCTGAAATGTGATCCACAAGTTCTTTCGTGTCCCCCGTTTTTTCCGCTTCCGCAAACAGGGAATCTTCTCCGTCTCCTAAGAGACCTGCCGCATAACCGCTTAAATTTTTTGCCGCCTCTCCTAACTTTTTATTCTCCTTATCGCTTAAATTCTGGAGAAGTGAATTTGTATTTTTCGTATTTCCCAGAGAAGACGCCCAATCTGAAGCGGACGCCGATTTCTTATTCATAATATCCAGTAAAGACGTCTGCTGTAGTGGAATCCCGCTTTTTTGGGCTGTTCTGGCTAACATCTGATTTGTAATACGCATAAAAATCCCTCCTGTGCAATCTGTTTTTTACGATGTATTATTAGTATCGGCAATCTCTTTTTGAATGTACAGTCCTTTGTAACAAATAACCTTATTTTTGTCATGGAACAGACTGCCCCTGAAGCATAACCGTCAAAATAAACCGATTATCCAATATCTGTACGCATACTCTGCCAAAATACCGTTCCGCGCAGTCCTTTATATTTTTTAAGCCCAGCCCATGTCCGTTTTCGCGCTTCTCTGAAATAGGAAATTCCTCTCCCCAGCGCATCCGCTTTGAACATGTATTTTCAATCGTAATAAAAAACATATTCCCTTTCTGTTTCGACAGAATGGAAGCCTTTGCTTTTCCCGGTTCCCGTTCACACGCTTCTAAGGCGTTTTCCAATCCATTGTTTAAAATTACGCTCAAATCAAAAACATCAATGCCAAACTGCTTTGGATAAATAAAATCACAGGAAAATGAAATCTGCTTTTGCTCCATCAGCCGCTCATACCGCCCTATAATCACGTCTGTAACTGGGTGGTTCGTCTGGCATTTACTGTCAAGCCGCTCTAAGGACAGATGCATCGAATCCACATAATGGCGCAGTTCCTCTTTTGCCCACATATCACCAGATTCAATTTTCAAAAGAAGCGCCTGGATATCCGCCGTATAATGTTTTAAATCATGCTTCATTCCCCGTATTTTTAAATTTACGCTTTCCAAATCTTTGACATGCGCATACAGCTCCTCCGCCCGGCTTTGGCACAACTCGGCCCGCCGCCTTTTCTCATGCTCTCTTTCCACCTTTCCAAGCATTTTCACATTTAAAAGAATAGATGCAATGCAAAGAAACGCCACACAGGGGATCATTCCATTCAATTCCGGATAATGATCCACCAGATTATAGACTTCCTTTTCATAATAAAACAAAATACTCCTTAACATTACCGTAAATGACAGCCCCATCAGCTCCGGCACGCACAAAACAGCCGCTTCTTCCGGCCGGTATGCCGTCCCGCCAGACGCCAGCGCGCGTTTATACAAAAAAACACACGTTAAAACCCCTGCAAACGCCAGACACGCATGAGACACATTCCAAAACAGCTCCACCCGCTCAATTCCCGCATAATATAAAGCGAGATCGCCATTTTCTGCCACAAAATTTCGCTCCGTATACCAATCCACCCATCTGCCAATGCACCAGACCGCAAATGGATACATAAAGAACCGTATCAGCTCCAAAAAAGCATAAAACGCCGCCACAAGAGAGACTGCTTTTATGCGGCTTCCCCGATACAATAGGAATCCCGCCAAAAGCGTTATGCACAAGCTTGCCAGTACAGGAGCTATGCTCTGCCTGCTGCTTGCAATCTGCATTCCCTCCCCGTAAATCAGACGTTTCACCAAGTTTGAATACGACAAAAATTCACGCGCCGCCACAAACTGCAGCCAAAAAAAGAAAGAAGCGTGGATTTTCCCCTTCCAGACAAACCGCTCCGGCAGCATTCCTTTCATCAGATAAACCAACAGACCTCCTAAAGCCGCTGATTCTGCAATGTCCAGACAAGCATAGATTACATTTTTCATTTCCATTCCCGTCCTAATTATTTCATTAAATAATCCATATATGCCGCCACAAAATCATTGTATTTTAACTTTGCTAAGAACACGGTATCCCCGCATTTTAAAGTAATGCTTGTGCGGTCATATCCTGCAATTTCATTCAAATTGACAAGATAGCCCCTGTGTGAGCGGTAAAACCCCTCCCCTAATTCCTGCTGCAGCGCTTCCATTTTCTCATAGTAGGAAACAACGCCATTTTTCGTATGCAGCGCCACTTTCCTTCCGTCATTTTCAGCATAATAAATATCTGGCGTCTTTATCTGAAGGCATTTCCCATTTGCCTTCACCGACAAGACCGGAATGACAATTTTTTCCTCTGCCTTTGCCGCCGCGCGTTTGATGACGCTGCATAATTTTTCTTCATCAAGCGGTTTTGTCAGATAATGAAACGCCTCTACGTCATAGGCTTCAAATACATATTCCCGCAAAGCCGTTATAAAAATAATCAGGCCATCTGAACGGCTCCGGTACTTTCTCGCAGTCTCCATGCCATTTTGCTTTTGCGTATCCCCTTCTCCCCCAAAACAAATATCGAGAAAAACAATGTCATAGGCCGTCTCAGAAGAAAGCAAATCTTCCCCGCTCTCATAGAAATCTGTTTTGGCATTCACTGTCCGCTCCACTGCCGCGCGCACAATCTCCCGTATCAAACTGTCATCGTCACAAACTGCGATTTTTAACATAGCTCCTCCAAACCGTCAAAAAAAGTCGATATACTATAAATATCGACTTTTTCCAATGACACTTAAGTTTCCATGTAATCAATTCTATGCTTTTTGTCATAAAATATTTATTCCTGATTTGCATTCCTTTCCGCATAGCGCAATACAGATATAATCGGCACAGCCAGTATCCCACAGAAAAAATTGCTTACGCCATGTATAAAATCAAAAGGCAGGCCCGCCACAATCCATGCAATCATGCCCTTTAGGCTTAACCCATACAAAACCGCATGCGCCGGAGCGTAGAGCGTTCCAAACAAGAATCCATGTATCGCGCAAACCGTCATATATGCAAACGGCCGAACCCGTTTCGGAATCTGTCTTGGCAAAAGCATGACAACGCCCCAAAGAAACGTCCATACATACAGATATGGAATCCACCATCCGGCAAACCCGCAAAATAATCCATTTAACAATACATAGGCATAGATCGGATACAACGCTTTTTTGCGGTACACCACTGTAAAAGCAACCGTAAAAACGCCAAGCAGATGAATATTTGGGGCAAGTTCCATAATCATCTTTGAAACATACATCACGGCGCCAAGCATTGCAAAAACGGCAATTTCCCTCGTCGTAAGCTTCAATGCTATTCTATCCGAAAGGAGTAACTAGCCCCATCTTCAATTTTCGTCATATCCACGCTGGTCTGCGCATATTCGTCATTGATATAAAATGCCCAGTATACGCCGTCAGCGTCAAAATCCGCCGTTACGCCATTCACTGTTTTCACATAAAGCCCGTATTCGCCTTCTTCCCCTGAAATCAGCCCAAGCTCCAAAAGCGCTTCCCCAACGGTTTCTTTCTCCGTATGCACCTCAAATTCCGTTTCTTTCCCATCTTTTTCCACAACCGTAAACGCAAATTCCCTGCTGCCTTCCCCAATCACGCCGCCTTCTGACAAATCAGAAGCCGTTTCTGTCTCCGGGACGGTTTTTGGGGTTGTGTCTTTGCCGCATCCTGCCACTGCCAGCAAAAATGAAAACAACAGCAAAACTGATACCCTCTGAAACGTTTTATTCTTCTTATTCACTATTTTTATCTCCCTTTCGATTTCTATGTGTTTTCTCTCTTTTTATTCTGCGCGCGCAATGCCAAAACTAACGCATCGTAATGTTTTGGCTTATGCGGAAACACGCAGTTTGAACAGTCTTTTACCCGTTTTCCGTCTTGCTCCACAAATTCCCCCTCCCCGAAACAATGTTCCAAACCATAAAGCGGGCAGTAACAAAACAGGCAGTTCAACTCAGTAAGTCCCTGATGGCAGGGAAAATATTCACAATCCCTGTTTTCAAAAAAACGGTACGAATGCTCCATCTTGGCTTTTCTCCCATCTCAACACTGCATAAAAAAACCCTCTCCTAATTACAGGCAAAGGGTTCACATTTAAAATCGTCCAAAAATCCCGCAAGAACCTGCGGTTTTTCATGTACAACCAATCACTCGTGGCCTGAAACTATCGTTTCTGTACACATTCCGGCAGGTCTCCCGACTCAAAGATCCACGCTTAGGCTATCTTCCCAGTTTCCCAGTGATTTATCAGCCTTCACTCCCTAATCACGGTGACGAGTTCGTACAGGACTTCCACCTGTTTCCCTTTTCACCAGAACCAATGACAACATTGTCCTGACACCGGAATGTTCTTTCTTTTGTTTCTCAAAGTATATCATATCCCGCATATCTGTCAAGATAATTTTTTTCTATAAAATGTTTACATAAAAATGCTTCATAAAATACAAAGCCTAGCTTAATTCCACGATTACATACTCACAATGCTTTCCCGTCCGTATCGTATAAGCCCAGCCTGCCACGCCGGAAGAAACGATTACCTTACATCCGTCTTTTTCGTATTCCCCATAATTTAATGCGCCAAACCATTCCGACAATACGCCCATCGGCCAAATCTGCCCGGCATGCGTATGCCCGGACAGCTCTAAGTCCACGCCCTGCGCGGCATTTTCCTCTGCATCGACTGGCTGGTGGTCTGCCATAATCACATACTTTTCCCTGTCTGCGCCTTCCAAAATCTCGCCGACGGACGCCCTTTGTTTCGTCTGTCCCCAAGCCGCGTCTTTCCTGCCTGCTAAAATCAAATCGCCGCCGATTTCCACAAATGAATCCTCTAAAATCTCAATTCCGCCTGCCAGTATTGCCTGCTCTAACTCCTCATCGGTATACGTCCGGTGGTTTGTATACGGCTGCCTGTCATGGTTTCCATACACATAATACACTCCATGCCGGTTTTTAATCCCGCCCAGAAGCTGAAACGCTTCCTGCATTTTCTCCTTCGAAGTGCCTTCCTCCACAATATCCCCGCCCAGAACCACAATATCCACATTCTGTTCGTTTATTTCCTGAATTTTATCTTTCAAAACACTGCTGTCTTGAACGGAATCATAATGCACGTCCGTCAAAAGCGCAATCCGGTACGGCGTAACGTCTTTCTCTGTCTGCGCCTGATAAACGGTCAGCCGGATTTGACGCATATTCTGCCAGCCGTACACAAACACTGCCGCCGCAAACAATACCGGCAAAAGCCCGCTCTGATACAGTTTATAGAAGAATCCCTTCCCGGCCCACAAACCCGCTCCGCCTGCCTTACGTCCCATAAATACAATCAGATCTAATATGACAGAACAACCCACCGCATAAAGCGCGACAACCGCGCCTGTCCAAAAAATTGCCAGACAAGACGCGGAAATCCCTGCTGCAAGCAGCGCATTTACTGCTTTCACCCATTTTTTCTCTAAATCCGCCCCATAAAACCGAAGCAGTTTTCGAATGCGGAAAAACAAATAACAAAAAAGCAAACACAAAAGCGCCGCCGCAAACATAATATACCGAATCATTCCCGCCCTCATTTACACGGCACAACCGTAAAGCGGTAATCCTTTGATTCCCCTGCCGAAAGCGTCTGCGCATACTTTTTTTCCAAAAGGTTCGTATTTGGCGCCTGATCTAATGTCCCACTGCACCATGGCTCCAGACAAAGAAACGGCGCCTCCTTCCCAATCGGCGTCCAAAAGGCAATGGACGGATAATCCGGAAAATCAAACTGGATGCCGCGTTTCGTTTCCTGATGGATTAGTTTTACCGTCCTTACCTTAAAATCTTCAAACAGGATTGCATCGTTATCAAACAGCGGATAATTTAACGCCACGTCCTCTTTGTCATTGTCTTCAAAATGCAGCAGGTATTCCGTAAATTTCTCTCCCTGTTCCATCGGGCAAAAGAACGCCGGATGCCCTCCAACCAAAAAAGGCAGTTCTTCCCCGCTTCGGTTCACTACGCCGTAAATTACGTCAAGAGCCGCGCCATTTAACCGGAATGTAACCGTAAATGTAAACTCATACGGATAAACCGCCAGCGTTTTCGGGTTAGATTCCGTTTTAAGCGTCACGAAATCCTCTCCTTGCGCGGCAATTTCAAACTCCGCATCCTTTACAAAACCATGACGCGGCATATCATACGCTTTTCCGTGAATCTGGACCGGACTTAACACCGGGCCAATATAAGGGAACAGCACCGGAGAAGTTTTCGCCCAATAGGCCGGATCTTTCTGCCACATATATTCTTTTCCGTCTTTCGTTTGATAAGATAATAATTCCGCCCCAAACGTCTGGCAAACTGCCGACGCTGAATCATTTTGAATCTTAATGTCCATCGCTACGCCTCCATATACTTTATTTGAATACCAGTATAACAGTTTTACACCGACACGTCTACTGTTGCCGCCGCCATCTCAGATACTCCCACACTTCCCCCGCCGGACGCAGTTCCCAAATCTGCCGATGACAGGGACGATCCGCCAAAATCTGCCGCAGACATACTCATTTCCACTTCCATTTCCACCTGCTGCTCTACTTGCTGTTCCATCATCTTTAACTCTGTTAATTGCGCGCTTGCGCCGCTTAATTCCAAAACTACGCCATTGTCGTCCACGGAATGGCTGTTTTCTCTTTCCCTCAACTTGTCTTCCATATACTTCATGTCCGCTTCCGATATTTTGCCAAGCTCCTCATTCCTGTGCAAACGGCGTTTCTGCCTAAGCTCCTGCTGGCGCTGTTTTTCCTTTAAAACCCGATGCCCCTCCTCTATCGCAAGCTTCACTTTCAATTCCTGCTCTTTTTTCTTCACACGTTTACGCACTTCTCTCCTGCGCTTGATCTTCCCGTCATCTTCCCCTTTGTCATTGCGGGTTTTTAACTGTTCTTCTTCCTTTAAATTACGCACCTTTAATCTGGAACACTCAACCATGCGCTTTGCATGGGCTAACGCTGTGCGCACTTCCGCCTGATCATACTGTTCCGACACATACGCCTGCTGCAAAGATACCAGTTTCCCTTTCGCCCGAATTAAAACAACCGCCGCCACTCTGGACTTTGAGGCCTGAACTAATTGGTTTGCAATTTCCCTTGGATTATAGTTTAGGCTCCTTTTTATCATTTTCTTCTTTTCATTCCGTTTCCGCCATTTCTGCACGGTTTCTTCCCTGTTCTTTACCCCTGCCATATGGCTAGACATACCAGCCGAAATGCCGTTATTATCACTCTTAACTGATAAGCTCATATCTTTGCCCCTCCTTATGCCTCTGCCGCTTTTACCTGTTACATCGGCAAAAACCGGTAAATTCATAAGGATTCTATTGTATAAGAAACGAAAAAATATCTCTTGGGCAATCCGCAGTAAAAACTGCCCCCGATTTACACAGCTCTTCCCTGCTCCCATAGCCAAATAAAACGCCAATGCCGTCTATCCCGGCTTTTTTCGCCCCTAATATGTCATACTCCCTGTCTCCAACCATTACCGCCTTTTTTAAATCCGTCACGCCGCCTGCCGCAAGCGCATAAGAAATCACCTCCTCTTTTTTCGTCCGGCTCCCGTCCAGATTTGAGCCCGCAATATACGAAAAATATTCCTCCAGCCTTACATGCCGCAAAATCTGCTTTGCAAACGTTTCCGGCTTAGAAGTTGCGACAATCAGCTTCTTTTTCGCATGGTAAAGGCGCATAAGCAAGTCCAAGATCCCATCATAAACTTTATTCTCATAAATCCCCTTTTTCCGGTAATATTCTCTATAAACCTCTACTGCCTCTTTTGCTTTCTCTGGAGAAAAACCATAATAATTCTCATAGGATTCATGCAGAGGCGGCCCGATAAAACGGTACAATTCCGTCCGGTCCCACACCTCAATCCCAAACCGTTTCAAGGAATACGCAACGGAATTTGTAATCCCTAAGCCAGAATCCACTAACGTTCCGTCTAAGTCAAACAGTATCGTATCATACATCTATTTTCCCTCCCAAAACAAAAAAATGCCGGAAAACGTTTTACGGCATTTTACGCAATTCTAAGATATGATTTTTTCCTGACAAGCCATAAGCGCCTGTCAGGCAGAAACCATATAACCAATCATGCAACGCATATGCAAAAGCCCCGCCTAATGGCAGCCCTTACACCTCCCACAGTCTCCGCCGCAAGATCCTTTTCCTTTTTTCTTCCCTAAAACCACGCTCCTGACCGCGGCTCCCACACAACATAACACTATGCATCCCACGAAAAACGTTCCCATGCCATACCTTCTTTCTATCTTAATATTATTTTGCCTTAACAGCCATTTTCAATCCGAAACTCCCGCTCTTTCGGTACGGACGGAACAAAAGATACAAAAACCCTGCAATCAATGCCACTGCCAAAATTGTCCCAACGCCAAATGCCCCTGTTGTAACCATTGCGCCTATTTGATAGATACAAAACGACACAAGATATGCGAATGCCGTCTGATAGAATACCGCAAACCAGAACCATTTCCCGTTATTCATCTCTCTTTTCATCGCCCCCATTGCCGCAAAACAAGGCGCGCAAAGCAGATTAAACACTAAGAAGGAGTACGCCGCCACTGCCGGCATACTTGCCGAAAGCGCCTGCCAAAATTCCCTTCCGTCTTCCGCCACTTCCGCAAAACCGAAAAGCGTCCCAAAAGCCATCACTACATTTTCTTTTGCTATCAGTCCGGTAAATGTTGCCACCGCCATTTTCCAATCCCCCCAGCCAAGCGGCGTAAAGAGCGGCGCCGCCAAGCCGCCAAGCGCTGCCAAAATACTGCTTTCAAGCTGGTCTGCCTCTAACATGGCAAAGGAACCGTCCACCCAGCCAAATCCCTGTAAAAACCAAAGCGCGACAGCGGACAGCAAAATGACCGTTCCGGCTTTTTTGATAAACGAATAGACGCGATCCCACATACTCCGCAATACATTTTTCAGTGACGGCATATGGTAAGCCGGAAGCTCCATCACAAATGGCGCCGGCTCGCCGGAAAACATTTTTGTTTTTTTCAGTATTACGCCGGAACAAATGACTGCGGCAATCCCAACGAAAAATGCGCTAAACGACACCCAGCCGGAATTATGGAAAAACGCCCCTGCAATTAACGCAATAATCGGAAGCTTTGCTCCGCATGGAATGAACGTTGTCGTCATTACAGTCATTTTACGGTCTCTGTCCTGCTCAATCGTCCTTGACGCCAGAATGCCGGGAACGCCGCATCCTGTTCCAATCAACATAGGAATAAAAGATTTTCCCGACAGCCCAAATTTACGGAAGATGCGATCCATGATAAATGCAACCCGCGCCATATATCCACACCCTTCCAGAAACGCGAGGAAGAAAAACAAGACAAACATTTGCGGCGTAAATCCAAGCGTTGCGCCCACGCCGCCTACAATTCCGTCTAAAACAAGCCCTTTTAGCCAGTCCGCGCAATTTACCGCATCAAGCGCCCCTTCCACAAGCTTTGGAACGCTTGCCGCTTCCATGCCAAATAGAGAAAACCCATCGCCAAATACGCCGTCATTCACCCAATCTGTCGCCCATGACCCGATAGTCGACACAGACACATAATACACCAGCCACATAATGGCCGCAAAAATCGGCAGAGCTAAAATTCTATTCGTTACAATTCTGTCAATTTTATCTGAAATTGTCAAGGATTGCGTCCTGCTTTTCGTATAGCATTCCCCGATCACCGAGGAGATATATTCATACCGCTCATTTGTAATAATGCTTTCCACATCGTCGTCAAACGCCTGCATCAGCGTTTCAATTTCCTTTGCCACATCGGGAAGGCGGCTAATCTGCCCGCCAATTTTATCGTCCCGCTCCAACAGTTTTATTGCAAAAAAACGCTTCTGTCCCTCCGGTATTTCAGATCCAAGTTTTTTTTCAACAGACAAAACCGCTTTTTCCACCTGTTCTTGAAACTGACATACCCTAGCCGTTTTCTCTTTTTTCTTTGCCAGGCTAACCGCTTTATTTGCCGCCTTTTCAATCCCAGTTCCCTTTAAAGCAGAAATTTCCACTGCCTCACAGCCCATTTTCTTCCCCAGTTTATCTATATGGATCTGGTCTTGGTTTTTTTCCACTAAATCCATCATATTCACTGCCAGTACAACCGGAATGCCAAGCTCCATAATCTGTGTGGACAAATACAAATTCCGCTCCAAATTCGTGCCGTCTACAATATTCAAAATGACGTCCGGCCTCTCTGTAATCAGATAATTTCTTGCAACAACTTCTTCTAACGTATACGGAGAAAGAGAGTATATCCCCGGCAAATCCACGATTGTCACATCTTTCGCGCCCTTTAATTTGCCCTCCTTCTTTTCTACCGTAACTCCCGGCCAGTTTCCGACAAATTGGTTCGATCCGGTCAACGCATTAAACAATGTCGTTTTCCCACAGTTTGGATTTCCTGCCAACGCTATTTTTACACCCATAACCTGATTCCTTTCTTTGATCAATTTACACAGCAGCTTCACCGGTTAGCGGCAGAGCTGCAAATAAAACTTATGCCACCCAAAACATCCGCCACTTTTTCTTCTCTGTGTCGGTATGTTTACGCTATCAAATATTAGTCAAAACTAACTTTCTATGAAAAAAAATTTACTCCACCTCTATCAGCTCTGCATCCACTTTTCTCAAAGATAATTCGTATCCCCTTACAGTAACTTCCAGAGGATCCCCAAGAGGCGCAGCCTTCCTTACAAGAATATCCACTCCTTTCGTAATTCCCATATCCATAATCCTCCTTTTCACCGGACCTTCGCCGGAAATCTTTTTCACCTTTACCGCCTTGCCACATTCCATTTCCCGTAATGTCATCATGCCCCTCCTTATACCAAAATTTTATTCGCCATATCCTTTCCGATTGCAATTCTGGAATCCTTCACATTCACTATTATATTCCCACCTATTTCCGAAACCACCGTCACCGAACCCCCGGCAACAAAGCCAAGCTTTTCCAAAAACCGCCTCGTCTCCTCTTTTCCTCCTACTTTGCGGATTGTATTGCATTCCCCTTCCTGCGCCATAGATAACGGCATACGCATTCCCCTTTCTCAGTTCATTTTCTCTTTATCTTTGTAGTTAGTATATACTAACACAGATTAGCTGTCAAGAACTTTCTTGCTTTTTTGAATGCTGACATACAAATAAATTAGCGACTACAAGCAGTAAAGCTTCCAGCCATTCATAATTCACTCATTTGCCTTGATCCTCCTGCCTGCCCTGCCAATAGGAACGAACATTTTTGTTCCACAATGCTTCCGATACCTTTTAATGCAATGTTTAAAACACGAATATATTTGGTAAAAAAAGGGATTTATTCCATAATCATATTCGTCCTATCCCTGCTGGATTTATAAAAATCTGTTAAAATTGAAGTACCGGGCCATTTCATTTAAGAAGGCTGTCTTTAAAACCGCATATCAATGCGAAACAAAATGTTGCGTTTTATCTCACTTAAAGTAAGCTGGACATAGAACCGTTTATCAACACAAAAATCGACATGGGAACATTGTCAATTCATAAAAACATTCGAACTGATTATATTTTTTAAAAAGATATGAGACCATTTCCCTTCCTCAATCATCTAATTAGTGTAAATGCAAAAAAAGCTGGCCGGCGGAAAGGATACTATGAATAAAGAACAATTAGGAGAACTCATTCTTGCCTCTGAGGATACGTTATACCATGTGGCAAAAACACTTCTGGGCAATGACGCAGACTGCGCAGATGCGATACAGGAAAGCATTGTCAAAGCGTTTACTAAACTTCATACGCTTCGGCAAGATTCCTACGCAAAGACATGGCTGATAAAAATACTGATTAATGAATGCTATGCCCTTATGCGTCGGGAAAAGCGCCTTGTATCTTTAGAAGAATACCATGAAACTGCCAAAGAACCGGAAGATTATTCTGATTTGTATGAAGCAGTCAGACAGCTTCCAACAGACATTCGAATCTGTATCATTTTATACTATCTGGAAGGATACAGCGTGAAAGAAACGGCAAAAATGCTTGGAATTACGGAAAGCGCCGTAAAAAACCGTCTTGCGCGGGCAAGAAACCGGATGCGCAGGGAACTCGGACAGGCAGTGACGTAAGAAGCGTATCCGAATAGAAAGAAATGGAGGAACAACTATGGAATTTGAAAATTTAAAATATGATTTTCCAAAAATGCCGGAGGAGATGAAGATTATGGTGGAAAAAGAAGTGAAAAAACAACTGCAAACGAAACAGACTTCCTATAAAGGCAGACGCATGGGCAGAACCATTGCCGCCTCTTTAGCGGCAATCCTGTTTTGCGGAACTACGGTATTTGCCGGAGTAAGCATCTACCAACTACAGCAAAAACAGACAGGGACGCATGGCGTCAGTGTCTCAGTGACAGGCGATGAGCGTAATTCAGAAAATGCCACAGACGATACAAAAAGCAACGGGAAAGCCCTTTCTATCCCGAATGTAAAATTGGAAATCGGCTATCTTCCAGATGGCATGATGGAAACGGAAAGGGGGAAATACAGTTTTGAAGATTCCCTGAATAAGGGCGGCATAAGCATGAGATTTTACCGTATGGATACCGGAGATGACGCATTTGAAGCGGAACATGACGATGTGCTGTCCAGTGAAGAATTTACTGCGAATGGACGCAAAGGGATCTACCTAACCTACCCCAACTTATACCCGGATGAGATTACTTTTAACCAGAGAATCTATGTCGCATATACAGACGTTCATTATGTAATGGAGTTATATGCCGCTTCAGACGTCAGCAAAGAAGAAGCCATGAAAATCGCGGAAAATATAAATTTAATCCCGGCCAAAGATTCGGAGAAAGATGCGTTTGTAATTGCTGAAAACTGGAGCGACTGCCTAAATAACCAAAAAGAGCAAGCCGAAGGGGAAGAAGCTAAAACCATTACTTCTATCTCTAAAGAAGATATGAAAAACATTCACGCAATCGGCGAAAGTTTTCCAATAGGCGGCTCCACCCTCTTAGCAAAAATATCTAATGTAGAAATATCCGATACGATCAGCCTGTTAGACGCCGCCCAGACAGATGAAACACTCCGAAATGAAACAGACGAAAATGGCAGCCTGCGTCCGGCTACGATACAATATATAAAAGATGGAGACGCCGATTCCCTGAGCGAAGAAGTAAAAACCCGTCAAGCCAGACAAAAACTGGTTTATGCCACAGTGGAATATACGAATACCGGAGAAGATCCGCTTACAGACGTCCTATTTTTTGGGGATATGCCCCGCATTTACGAAAATGACGGGCAAATGCAGATTTTAACAGAAGAAGCCACCACGGAAAAGGGAGACTGGGACAGAATCGTCAATCATGGATTGTCCCATATGTGGGAAATGATTTATTATGACGTACATGGAGGAGAACGGGGAAATAATTATATTGCGCGCATAAACCCCGGCGAAACGGCAGTTGTCCATATGGCTTGGATTGTCATGGAAGATGAGCTTGAAACATTATTTATCAGCTTAAACCCCTCTGGCGGCTGCGAATTTACAGATTCTGCGCTTGAAACAGGCTATGTAGATATCCGTCAATAAAAACAATATCCCGCGGCAAGATCCGTATCAACGGAACTATGCCACGGGATATTTTATATGCGAATCCCCTTAAAACAGCCAACAAACGTTTTGCTGTCTGCCAACACTGTAAATTTAGGAACGCCTTAACCGGAATCTATGTACAGCCACTTTCAATTCTTCTGCCTGACGGTTCAGCTCTTGCGCGGAAGCGACAGATTCCTGAGCCGTAGCCGCATTTGTCTGTACGACATCTGAAATCTGTTCCATGCCTAACTTTAACTGCTGGAGTGAATGCGACTGCTGCATAGCAGAATCAGCAATTTTCTCAATCTTTTCCGTAGCCACTTGCGCGCTTCCCACCAATGCGGTCAAAGCCTCTGTCGTATCCTTAGAAAGAGCCGTCCCATATTCCACTTGTTTAATTGACTTCTCAATCAAATCTGTAATGTCCTGCGCAGACACCGCGCTTTTATTGGCAAGATTTTGCACTTCACCCGCAACAACGGCAAATCCTTTTCCTGCTTCACCTGCGCGCGCGGCTTCCACGGAAGCGTTAAGCGCAAGGATATTCGTCTGGAATGAAATATCCTCAATCGTCTTAATAATGCCGCCAATTTTATTGGAAGATTCCGAAATATCCATAATCGCTGACGTCAGCTCTGTCATCTTTCCACTGCTAAGCTGAAGATGTTTCATTGCATCTGCTGAAGCGTCTTTTGCAATGTTTGCATCTTCTGAGGTAGTGTCTAACTGAAATGAAATATCCTTAATGCTTGCCGAAAGCTCCTCCACAGCCGATGCCTGTGAAACAACTCCGTTTGAGAGCACTTGCGCTGCGCTTGTCATGCGTTCTGACTGCTGCGTCACCTGCCCTGCCGTCTGGTTAATCTGGAACAGCGCCTGATTTAAGGCATCTAAAATCTGGGAAAGCGCATTTTGAATCGGCAAAAATTCCCCACGGTAATCAATGTCAATAGACAGATCCATATTCCCTTTTGCCATTTCCGCCAGCTTCTGGTCAATGTCATTTATGTATTTTTTCAATTCCCGTTTTGTTTCGTGGATTGAGGAAACGAGCATACCCATTTCAGAAGTATCGGATTCTAAAGAAAACTCTGAGGAAAGATTCCCGTCCGCAATTTTCCCCATCTGGTTTTTCACGGCAATCACCGGACGGAGTATTTTTCTTTTGGTATAAATCATATTGATCAACTGTAAAATTCCCACTAACGAAACTGCGACAATCATCGCGATACGCAGAATGCCCGTCTCGTTTTGCAGCCTCTCAACCCTGCTTAATGTCCTGTTGTCAAGCGTCTCTAAAAACTGATTCTTCAATGCAGTGATTTCACCGATGGATTGATTATAAGCATCTCCATAGACATAATTCACCGCTTCAGCGCCATTTCCCTGCTGCGCCTTTTCCATTGCCTGTTCTTCTAACGGAACTAAAGAGTTTGAAATCGCAGACATTTCCTCAATCATCTTTTGTTCTTCCTGCGTAATTCCAATTTCCTGCATGGCTTCAATGCCTAAATCCCTGTTCTTTAGAGTATTTATCTCGTTCCAGTAATTGTCATAATGCTCCTGCTTTCCGGTTGCCGAAAACGCCCTGACTTCGTTTGTCAAATAAGAAGAACCATTCATAAAACGGTTCGCATTATATGTCAGCTCATACCGTTCTTTATTCGCAGCGTTTAAGTCCCGGTTTACTTTTCCGTAAATCGAAAGGGAAACTGCCATAAATACCATTGAAAGGATTGATACTCCATTCAAAATAAAAGTTAAAACCGACTGATTCATCGCTTTTTTCATCCAACTGCCCCTCCTGCTTTCCTATTTCCGTGATTGAGATTGTTTCTTATTGTAACACACGATCCGCTCTCTTGTAAACAGTCAGGAATTACCTATTCTAAAAATCCTTCCCGCCCTTTTTATATGGAAATAACCCTGTAAATCCATGCTCCGCCAAAGCGGCTGTAAAAGAAACAGATTTCCATAACAGCTTATTGTTTAACTTGACGAATCTGGAAACATAAAGTAAGATATAATTAGATATTTTTAACAAATATAAGAAGTACAGGGGGAGAATTATGGAAACAAAAAGCCAATCTTATCAGTTAAAAAAAATTATCCGGCAATCCGTAATTGCAATTATCGCGGGAGCAATTTTACTGCTAGCGTCTGTCGGGACAAATCTCTTTATGAGCCATGTGACGGACGAAGAACTTGAAACAACCACTTTTCTAAACCAATACCGTCTGGGTTCGAAAGCTTTAACCGCCGCCGTACAGACCTATGCCGTCACTGCAAACCAGACCTGCTACGATGCCTACATGAAAGAACTCAATGAGGACAAAACCCGTGACATCGCATGGGCAGGGCTTGAAAAAAATGACATAAAAGAAGAAGAATGGACCTTGTTAAACCAAATCGCAGATCTTTCTAACAGCCTTGTCCCTTTGGAAGAACAAGCTTTAGAACAGGCAAAATCCGGCAATACCAAATCCGCCATTTCGTATGTGTTCGGAGACGAATATGAAAGCTCTATCCAAACCATCAGCTCACTGACAGACAACGCCATCGATCAAATCCAAAACAGAGTAAGCAAATCCAAATTACGGCTGCGTCTGTTCCAGATTATCGTTGAACTAATGTATATCGCTTCCTTCGCCTACTTAATTTTCCAGATTATAAAAATAGTAAAATTTTCCAGAAAAGAGCTGCTTGAGCCGATTATAAGCGTGTCCGATCAGATGATCCTGCTTTCCGAGGGGAATTTCCATGCAGATTTTGAAATGGAAATCAACGAAAGTGAAGTCGGCAAAATGGTCGGCGCCATTGCCCAAATGAAAGAAAACATCATTGGCATGATACTTGAAATTTCCGACATCTTAGAACAGATGGGCGACAGCAACTACTGTTTTGAAATGCATCAGGCATACGTCGGGGAATTTGGGCAGATTAGAGAATCTTTCTTAAAAATCAGCGCAAAAATGCGTGAAACCATGGTGACGATACGGGAAGTGTCCCAGCAAATTGACAGCGGCTCAGAACAACTTGCCTGCGCCGCCGTTGATTTAGCAGAAGGAAGCACAGAACAGGCCGGCAAAGTATCCGACTTAGTCAACCTAATGGACGTTCTCTACCAAAGCATGGAAAACAGCGCGCGCGAAGCGACCGCCACTGTAAATCTTGCATCAAGCGCAAGCCAAGTCCTTATTGCCGGAAACGCCAAAATGCAGGAATTAAAAGATGCGATTGGAGAAATCAGCAAATGCTCAGAAGAAATTGGGGAAATCATTGGCGCAATCGAAGCCATTGCTTCTGAAACAAACCTGCTTTCCCTGAATGCATCGATTGAAGCCGCGCGCGCCGGAGAAGCCGGAAGGGGATTTGCCATTGTTGCCGGACAAGTCAAAAATCTTGCCGACGAATCCGCAAAAGCAGCCGGAGAGACAAACAAACTGATCGAACGGACGATTCTTGCCGTTGAAAGAGGCATTGCCATCGCAGATGAAGCAGCCGAAAATATGACGGAAGTTATGAAAGGCGCAAAACAGGCAACGGAAAAAATGGAGCAGACTTCACAAAACCTTACCAACGACGTCAGCAATATGCAGCGGATCAATGAAAACATCGTCCGCGTTGCAGAAATCGTAGACAACAACTCTGCAACCTCAGAAGAAACAGCCGCCGTCAGCGAAGAACAGAAAGCCCAAGTAGAATCGATGGTAAGCCTTGTAGACAAATTTAATATATAATGTTACTATTAGGAGACAGCAAATATAACATTTATAGGAGGTTATTATGGATTACGCAAAAGAATATGAGCAGAAACTTGTAAGCGCAGAAGAAGCAGTAAAAGTCATTAAATCCGGCGATTGGGTCGATTACGGCTGGTGTAACGCAACCGTAGACGCTTTGGACAAAGCATTAGCTAAACGGACGGACGAGCTGAAAGACATTAACCTAAGGGGCGGTATTCTCCTAAAGACGCCCGCCGTTTTTGAACGGGAAGATTCAGGAGAGCATTTTACATGGAACTCATGGCATATGTCCGGCATTGAACGTAAATTAATTGCCCGCGGCTGCGCATATTATGCGCCAATCCGATATTCCGAACTGCCGCGTTACTACCGTGAATCAGACACGCCTGACGACGTAGCGATGTTTCAGGTTTCTCCAATGGATGCGCATGGATATTTCAATTTCGGGCCAAACGCTTCCCATATGATGGCGGTATGCGAAACCTCTAAAAAAATCATTGTTGAGGTCAACCAAAATATGCCGCGCTGTCTTGGCGGTTTTGAAAACAGCGTCCATATTTCAGACGTTGACTTTATTGTCGAAGGTGAAAACCCGCCTATCGGAGAATTAGGTTCAGGCGGCGCGCCAACCGACGTCGATATTGCAGTTGCAAAATTAATTGTAGAAGAAATTCCAAACGGCGCATGTTTACAGCTTGGCATTGGCGGCATGCCTAATACAGTCGGCTCTATGATTGCAGAATCCGATTTAAAAGACCTCGGCGTTCATACGGAAATGTACGTTGACGCTTTTGTCGACATTGCAAAAGCCGGAAAAATCAATGGGTCAAAGAAAAATATCGACCGTTTCCGCCAAGCCTTTGCATTTGGATGCGGAACGAAAAAAATGTACGACTATATAGACGACAACCCGGAACTCCTCAGCGCCCCAGTAAGCTATACAAATGACATACGCTCCATTTCCGCTTTGGATAACTTTATTTCCATTAACAACGCAGTGGATTTGGATTTATTTGGCCAGATCAATGCCGAGTCGGCCGGAACGAAACATATCAGCGGAGCAGGCGGGCAGCTTGATTTTGTGCTGGGAGCTTATCTTTCCAATGGCGGGAAAAGCTTCATCTGCTGTTCTTCTTCCTTTAAAACCAAAGACGGGCAGTTAAAATCCCGTATTTTACCTACGTTAAATCCTGGATCGATTGTAACGGACACACGCGCAAACGTCCATTACATTGTAACGGAATACGGAAAAGTCAATTTAAAAGGACTTTCCGCATGGCAGCGCGCAGAAGCCTTAATCTCGATTGCGCATCCTGATTTCCGCGATGAATTAATTACAGAAGCGGAGAAATTAAAGATTTGGCGCAGGAGCAATAAATAAACCCTGTTTTTCAATCCAAAAACGCAATCTTTTATCATAAACCTCTATTCCATTCAGAACCGCCGCTCTTTGAAACGCAGAATCTGAATTGGAACAGGGGTTTTTCTTTCTGTACTCCAAATTCCAAGACTTCCAAAGACTGCATACAGTAAAAAATGAAAAATAGTAAAATTTTTTATTTTGTTTGAAACTTTTCCGTTACGCCTTACGTCTAATTATTAGAAAACGAAAAACAGGAGGCGAAAAACTTGAAACGATTATCAAGGCAAAAGACGAAAGAAAAAGCGGTGAAAACGCTTCTTCTTACAAACTACAATCAGTATTACCGTTTGGCATACAGTTATGTCCACAATGAAAATGACGCTTACGACATTGTCCAAAACGCCGCTTATAAAGCAATTAAAAACAGCGGCTCATTAAAACAGGAAAATTTTGCGTCTACTTGGCTGTACCGTATCGTCATAAATGAAATTTTTACATATTGCAGACAGCAAAAAACACTTTCATTAGAAGATGCTAAAGAAACTTATGCGGAAGATTCCTACGAAGACCTTGACTTAAAGCGGGCGCTGGAACATTTACCCGAAAATGACCGCATGATTGTAGAATTAAAATATTTTGAGGATATGAAACTAGAGGAAATCGCAGACATTCTCGAAGAAAACATCAATACCGTAAAAAGCCGTCTTTACCGAAGCCTAAAGAAATTAAAGGTGATGATTGAAGGAGAATGGATATATACAGAAAGCACAAATCAGGAGGTTCTCAATGCGTAATAGGAAAGAAGAATTGAATCAAATGAAACAGGATTACCAAAAACCAAATATGTCACCGGAACAAATTAAAAATCTGAAAGCCACGATTGAAAAAGCAAAAAAAAGCAACCGCAAAGTATTTAAAACGATTGCGGCCGCCGCCGCGTCAGTTGTTCTACTGCTTACCGTCCTGCCAAACGCCTCCGGCGATCTTGCCTATGCGATGAGCCGGATTCCAATTCTTTCAAAATGGGTCGAGGTAGTGACCTTTCGGGATTACAAGTACGAAAGCGAGCGAAATAACGCCGACATTCAAGTGCCGGAAATTGTTCCCCAGATTCCGACAGAAACAGCCAACGGGACGGAACAAACTGATGCCGCGCAGAAAAAAGTCCAGAAAACTGCGGAAGAAATCAATGCGGAGATCAAAACGATTACGGATCAGCTAATTAAAGAATTTAAGGAATTTGCCGAAGATCAAGAAGGGTACCAAGACGTTCATGTAGACTCCGAGGTCATTGCCACTACAGAACAGTATTTCACTTTAAAACTGAACTGCTACCAAGCTTCCGGAAGCGGCGCGGAATGGAATTATTTTTACACGATTGACTTAGAAACAGGGGAACGCTTAAAGTTAAGCGGCTTATTTACAGAAGACAGCGACTATATTACGGCAATCAGTGAAAATATCAAACAGCAGATGAAAGAGCAGATGGCTAAAGATGAAAATTTATTCTATTGGGTCGATAACAAAGATATGCCGGAATTAAATTTTGAAAAAATTACGGACGAAACACAGTTTTACCTCAATAATAACGGGGAAGTTGTTATCTGCTTTAACGAAGGCGATGTAGCTCCGATGTATATGGGATGCAGAGAATTTGTGATTCCTAATGATGTATTAAAAGCAATTCGGAAATAACGCGCAAAAACCAAATCCATAGATCTTAAAAACGCCGCTTATCGTCATAGAGCCCGCTCCATCGGGCGAACAGATATAAGCGGCGTTTCTTTAAAAACAGCCAGATTTAATTCCCAATCTCTTTTTCCCCTGAAATAATATCAATAATCCTTTGAATCTCCACGCCTTCCACGGGAGCTTCCCCATACTCAATATGTTTTCCATCTTTCCCAACGCCGCAAAGATTCCGCTCGTCCTTCCCGCGGCCGCGTTCAATCGTAAAATAATGAATTTCCCCGGACTTCGGGTTTAATGTCACATAAACACGATAACACAACTGCGCCGCTTCACGGACCGGCGGCAAGTCCACCCGCACCAACAATAATTCCTCACTGATATTCAAAGCCATCACAGAAAAACTGCTTTCCTCAAAAGGATACAATTCCTGCTTCTGAAACGATTTCGAATATATCTCATTTACAACCGCTTCTTTCTCATCACTCAGACGCTGGATAAACTGCGCCCCTTCCCGAAAAGCCAAAGCCGGAAACTCATGCAGCTCCGCCCTCTGACGCATCATAATCTGAAATTGCTTCGGAGACATCTGGATTTGATTCACGCCTTTTTTCGATTCTTCTTCCGCTTTCTTAATCGCTTCTAACAGCGGTTTTTTAAATAAAAGGTTGTCCGTAAATGGATTTACGGCAATCCCCTCCACCTCCAGCCTTTCATCTAAAGCAAACGAACAACATGCCCCAAACGGCATATTCATCAATAAGTCAAACTTCGGCTCCTTTGGAACCTGCTCTTTTGAAGAATAGACCGGAAAAAATTTCCCCCCATTCTGATTCGTCAAAATCGCCGGCATAGGCGCCGTCCCTTTCGGCAGATTAATTTTTACCCCCGGATTTTCCTTCACCTTCTGTTTAATCTCATTAATCTCCGGCGTGTCCGGAAGCATAGCCGGAATCAAAAACACCGTCTTTTTCATCTGATGCACTAATGCCTGAAGATTCTCCTGAGCTGAATCTTCTTTATAATACTGAATTAACTGCTCTGTTTTTTCTACTTCTTTACTGTTCATACCTTTCTCCATATCTATCCGTTTTTCTTTTTTACAATATATTTATTATAGCATGTATCCTATCTTCCGTCACTCCTTATTTTTTCCATATTAAAAAATATTTTAAACATCTTTACAATTCAATTCCACACAACACAAGTTACAAATTCCAGCCGTTTATTCAGCAAGCCGACCCAAAGATTTTCCAGTCATATTTTCCCTATTTCCTTCACAAACTAATGTCGAAAGGAGGAATTAAACATGAACTTAGAAGAAAATACCGGCATTTCTTTTGCCGCAAACACATTAGATGAAATTCCCACACCTTCCGCAGATGCAAAAGAAATTATCGGCCTTGTGAAAAAAGGCGGAAAAATCACCGGATACCAGTTATCAGATAACCGCATTGTGGATAAGCAGGAAGGCGTTGCCCTTGCCAAAGCAGGCGGCATTTCCGGCGTCGGCATTGCGCACCGGAAAGACACGGAATATTTAAAATCCATTCCCGACGGAACTGACGACAACAACCTGAGCCATCTGCCAACCGTAAAAGCATAATATAATTTACATTCCCACTTTTTACCGTTTTTTTGTATACTTTATAAATAGAGCCTTAATTTACAAAAACAGAACCAATGATTGTAATATAATTTTTTACAAATACATCGGTTCTGTTTTTTATGATAATTTTCTACAAACTCATCAATTCTGTTTTTATGATAATTTCCTACAGATTCTTCGATTCTGTTTTTTATGATAATTTTCTACAAACTCATCAATTCTGTTTTTCATGATAATTTCCTACAAATTCTTCGATTCTGTTTTTTATATTATTATCCTTCAATCCCACGATATGCGAATGGAACCTAGTTCCCACGCTCCATCTGTTCAATAAATTCCGCGGCGTCGTCCGGCGCATCGTCCATAGAATCGTCCCCAACGTCTACGACGATTACTTCTTTGCGGTAAAGAATATCGTACATCACCGGAACGATAAACATCGTCATAAACGTTGCATAGAACAAGCCGCCCGCTACGACAAGCGCCATTCCCCTGCCAAGCTCACTTGCCGTATCTTGGCTGAACACCATTGCAAGCATGGCCAGAATAGTCGTAAACGCCGTCATTAAAATGGGACGCATACGCGTTTTCCCAGTCGCTGCCAGAGCATCTTTTCGCTCCATTCCTCCTATGCGAAGCTGGTTCGTATAATCCACAAACACAATCCCGTTATTTACAACCGTCCCCATCAGCACCAAAAATCCCATCAGCGTAATTAAAGACATCTGCTCGCCCGTAAACAGCATAGCAAGCAGCCCGCCCGTAAATGCCAGCGGAACCGTAAAAATAACGATAAATGGAGACAGAAGGCTTTGAAACTGCGCCACCATGACAAGATAAATCAGAAGGAAGCCTAAAAGCAGAAGCTTTGACATCTGGTTCATCATATCATTTGTATTTGACGTTTCCCCGCCAAATTCTACGCTATAGCCTTCCGGCAATTCATACTCTGCCAGCAGTTCTTCCACTTCCCTTGACAAAATCGTAGTATTGTACCCCTCTTTTGTCTCCGCAGTCACGCTCATCTGCCTTTGTCCGTTTGCGCGGTTTATCCCCGCTACGCTGTTACCATACTCCAGCGTCGCAAATTCACTCAGCTTGTGCGTTTCCGTCACAGTTTTGCCATCGTCGTCCGTCTTCTGCGTTTCAAATTCCATATCCATCAGGTTTTCTTTCGTCAGCAGATTCGTTTCATCGACTATTTTCACGTCCATGTCAGTGTCGTCTACTGTCAGCGTAACCGCCGTTTTATCCGTTGTCAGCCTGTCAGAAATATCTCCATAAATCTGCGCTCCCGTCAAACCAAGCCGCATAGATGCATCTTTATCAATATTCAGATGAATTTCCTCGTCCGCTTCCTCCTGCCCATTGCTGATATTAGAAAAACCTTCCACACCCTCCAACATCTCCATAATTTCTTCACTTACCAACAGCAGTTGATCCAAATCCGAACCGCCTATGTCAAGCTGAAGGCCGCTGCCAAGCATTTGATCCATTTCACCCATCATAGAATTTGACACTGCCACTTCGCACTCAAACTCTTTCGTATGTTCTAAAATCGCATCGCAAATGCCCTCCACCTGAGATTTGCTGTTATATTCCTCCGCGGGAAGAACAAAATACGAAAAATTACTGAAATTATCCGAAGAACCGCCCGTCATGCCGCCCATTAATCCGGCAGAACTGCTGCCGTCCATGGCTCCTACATATCCAACTCCCTCAATCCCAAGAATCGCTTCCATCACATCGTCTGCTTTTTGATAAGCCGTTTCTTTCGTGTCTTCTTCCGGGATCGTCACCGTTACGGAAATCTGGTCGCTACCCATATCCGGGATTAACACGATCCCCATTTTCATAACCGCGGCAATGCAAATCGCCAAAAGCCCGACAGAAATTCCAAGCGGAACAATTTTAAATCTCAGGCAAAACTTAAGCGCCGCCGCATAGCCTTCCTGAATCTTATCAAAAATACGATGCTGTTTCGGTTTCGCCTTCCGAAGCATTGCCGCCCCCATCGTAGGCACTACTGTCAGCGCAACAGCTAAGGAAGCCGTCAGGGCAAACGTAATCGTCAAAGCAAACGGCAACAGCAAATCCCTCACCATGCCCGTCGTAAACACCATCGGGAAAAATACGCAAATCGTCGTAAGCGTTGACGCTATAATCGCCCCAGCCACCTGTTTTGCCCCTTGAACGGCAGAACGGGGAGAACTTAAGCCCCGATACCGCAGACGGTAAATATTTTCTATTACAACAATGGAGTTATCCACCAGCATACCTACTGCCAAAGAAAGCCCTGACAGGGACATCATGTTGATGGAAATGCCTGCAAAATACATAATGACGATTGCCGTCAAAACGCTGAACGGGATACTAAACGCAACGACGATCGTTGGGCGTATATCCATCAAAAAGACTGCCAAAATGAAAATCGCAAGCAGCGCCCCAATCACCATGCTGGACACAATGCTTTGAATCAGCATAGAAATATATTCCCCCTGATTCACTAACGGCGTAATGTTCAATTTTGGGTAGTCCTCTTTTAATTCCTCTATTGCGTTTAAACAGGCTTCTGAAACATCGCTTGTGCCCGCCGTACTGCCTTTAAAAATAGATAGAATCACTCCGGCGTCCTGATTGACCTTCGCATATGTTTCTCCGGCATTGTCAATCGTCGTAATATCCGCAACGTCATTCAAATGAACGTCCCCAATGCCGTCTATCTCACAGAGCGTCATTTTTTCTAATTCTTCCGCCGAAGTATAATTTTCCCCTACTTTTAAAAGCCATTGTTTCTCATTTTCATCGTCGATATATCCTGCCGGCATAGAAAAATTTTGCGCATAGATCATGCCAGAAAGCGCTTCTAACGTCAACATTTGATTGATATTCGCATTTTTCCTCGCTTCCGCAACAGAATCCTGATACGTCTTATTGGCATTTTCCAATTCTTCCTGCGCTTCTTCCATTGCCGTCTTTGCCGCGGCAATCTGCGCGCCGCCGGAACCAAACCCCGCCGCCGCAGATATTTTGCCTTGTTCCGCCTGCTTATACGCCTCGTCAATGGACGCCATCTGGGTTTCCACCTGCTTTAAGACTTCTTCCGCTACTTTAATCTCTACCTCCAGATTCGCCAGCTCCGTCTCTATTTGCGGAAGGCGGACGTTTACAATGTCATAAAGCTGTTTTAATGTTTTTTTGTCTAGTTCCTTTGCCTGACTAACTATGCTCTTATCTATCTGTGAATTAGGCATTCCCGCAAGCGTTTCCACTGCCGTTTTGAAATAGTTCAATTTATCCGGATTGTCGATTGCATCTTTTATATCTGCCGGCATCGCAGACGCATCCAACGGGCTGGCTTCCCCTAGCTGCGCGGAAATCCCCGCAACAGCGGCGGAAAGCTGCGCAAACATATCGTTTATGCTGTTATATGTACTTTCTATTTTATTCTCTTTATATGCCTTTTTCTCACCTTCTAAAGCGCTTTTACTTGCTTTTAGGCTGGTAAGCTGGGATTCATACGCCGCCCTCGAAGCAACCGCTTCATTTAATTTTAATGTCGCATCCGCAAGTTCCGTCGTTGTCGAATTTTGCTGATTTGACAAATCCTGCTCTTGTTTATTGATTTTTGACTTTGCGTCCGCCAATGAATTTTCCGCTTCGGAAAGCTCTGACTGCGCCTCTGAAAGCTTGTCATTTGTCTTTACCAATATTTGATCATTTATTTTATCAATTTTTTCCTGATTCAAACGCACTTCCACCGACTTTTCCACTATGCCGATTTCCGATATGCTCGCCACGCCCGCCTGCCGTTCAAAATACGGAATCACCACTTCTTCCGTAAAGCCAGACAACTCATAAATGTCTTTCCCTTCATAACTGACGCTGGCGTACATCGTCGCCATCATATCCATGCTAATCTCTAAAATATTCGGCGCGCCGCATGTCTCCGGCAGCGCCGATTCTATTTGGTTAATCGCCGAGGAAACTTTTACCATCGCAGAATCCATGCTCGTGTCTTCTTCAAACTCCAGCATAACCATACTGTAATTTTCAGAACTGGAACTTGTCACGTCTTCTACGCCGTTTATCGTCCCCAATGCTCCCTCCATTGGTTTTGTAACGCTTTCCTCCACTTTTTCCGGGCTTGCCCCCGGATAAGTCGTAATCACCATCATGTACGGCATACTCATGTCCGGCAGTAAATCCGTTTTCATTCCTGTAAGTGAAACCAATCCAATTACCAATACAATAATCACTGCGACTAATACTGTAAATGGCTTTTTCACGCTATACTTAATCATCTCATCCTCCATCGCAACGCTGTTTTCTTTCTCCTAAGAAACGCTTGTATTTTATCACAAATTCACTTCCACGAAAATGAAATTAAGGAATTTTAATAGTTTTTTCAGATTTACTGTCTCCAAACATTTTGCCGGTTTCTTATTTCTTTATTCCAATTATATACAGATAAAAACCTTCTTTTTCAAAAATAAGATACTCCTGATATAACCGAAAACACGGATTCAGACGGAGCTGTTTTTTCACAAATCCGTTTTCATTTGAATATAAAACCATAATGCCGTTTTGCGCCAAGAGTTCCTGAGATTTCTCAAAAAATCCCTCATAAAACGCATCCTGTTCTTCTTTACTCCTCTTTCCCCTAAGCGGCAGATTGGCAATAATTTCATCAAATGGATAGTTATGCCGGAATACCAGATAATCTTTATGGATAAAATTCACGTCCATTCCCGCCGCCAGAGCATTCTCTTTGCCCTTTTCAACTGCCTCCCCAAAAATATCAATCGCATATGCCTCCCTGACAGGCATTATCTTATGCCGCTCCACCAACATCGTCCCAACGCCGCAGCAAGGGTCTAAAATCTGCGCATTTGGTTTCAAATATGGTCTAGCAAGTTCTAAAAGCAATGCGGCAAGCGACGGATGGATAGAAGCGGAAATTGTTTGTTTACGATAAGAAAAACGCTCCATCGGGATAGAAAGCATTTTTAGAAACGCGCGGATTTTCCCATTTTTATTGATATACAAGCGGATCTCAAATTCATAATCCTCCGGCATATTTACCATTCTGCGGTTTGTCTTTTCCTCTAAGACTGCCGCTGCCCGTCTCAGATAACGGCTCCTTTCTTCCAAAGTCAGGCGGCTTTTAAAATCCAGACGGAAGAAAAAAGCCTCTCCTTTTTCATGGCTTCGTTCCAGTAACTGAAGCAGTTTGGAATCCGCTAGCGCTTCCCCAAGAGCTTTTGGCCCGTCTTCTATGCCAATATCCCGTCCTAAAGCAACCAAAAACAACAATTCACGGTATGTCCTAAGCTTGGTTATCTCCCGCAATGAATCCACAATCGCCTGTACGCCAAGCGGAGTGGCCCCTTTTTTGTACGCCCGTATCTTATCCGCCGTCAATTTTGCATAATTGGAAGGAGTTGTCAAAAGAACGGCATATTTTTGATTCCAACCAGAAAATATATGCCGCCCGCTTTCTCCATCTTTTCGTAATATCCGTTCCAGAGCATGGAGTTCTTCCCGAATATGTTTTTTTTCCTCCTCCTTTACCTCCTCACTGCGTAAATAATCATATCTCTTTAAAAGTTCTTCCATATATGGATATGGATTCGTCTTATCCAAAGCCCAAAGCAACGCGCTTTTTACAAATAATTTTTCTTCTTTCTGATATGCGCGGTATAGTTCTTCTGCCGCTTCTTCCATTTCCAAGTCGCCAAGCAGGGCTGCGGCGTTTTTTCTTACTTTTGCATCTTCATGCAGAAGAAATGGCCCTAACGCTTCCCCATTACCAAAAAATTCTAACGCTTCCCAGTATAGTTCTTCTTCCTTAATTGCCGCCCTTATTTCACTTAACGCTTTGCGTGTTTCTTCTTGACGCAGCGCCTTATGAAAAAGCTTTTCTATCATATTTTTACTCCTCTGTCGTTTCCTCAATCGCTCCGTTATGTTCTATATAATTTCTGACGTCCATTTTTAAGGCATCCCATGCGGATTCATACTCCACATAATATTTTGGGCAGTTTTTCCCCGTAACGTCATAATGACGGATAATGTCATCTGTTTCCAAATCATATTTTCCCGCCAGCCATGCCAGTAAATGGATTAACGTATCGTATGTCGCATCGGCAAATTTTCCTGATTCGTCCGGAATACAGCACTCAATAGAGATGGTATCCGCATTTCTCTCATTTGAAGCATATGCAATTTCATCACAGGGAATGCACAGAATCACTTCCCCCTCTATTCCGATTACAAAATGACTGCTGACGGACGTTTCGCCTGACAAACTCAATCCCTCAAAATAATCTCTGTTTTGCTGCGCTGTTGTGGAAGGGTTTGCCGTATAATGCACAACAACCCCGTTCACTTTTTCTAACGGAATCCCCGGCCTTGAATAAGGATTAACCGTTAAATACTGTATGTCGTAATCCGGCGGCGTTTTTACAATTTTTTTTGGCAATTCTGATTTTACTGAAACAGGCTTTCCATTTCTGCCTTTTATGAATTTCACAGATTGCCAGCCTATGATTCCTATTATAATAATGATTATAAGTGACATTAGTATCTGAAAAGCCGCTTTCCTCTGCCGTTTCTTTCTTTTCAAAGCCCGCCGCTTCGCCAGATATGTTTCATACTCTATTTGCTTTTCTCTTTCCGTTCGTTCCATTCTTATTCTCTACTTGAAAGAGGCATACAAACGTATGCCCCTTTCTAATGATAACTTTGTGATTTTGCCTTTTACTTTATTTTTGCTTTCTTATTCACGCCTGCTTTTATCAACTTTTGTTTTAATTTTTTAGCGGCGCTGCCCTTCAGTTTCGGAAGTTTCACCTTTGCTTTTGCAGTGACGCCTTTAAATGCTTTCTTCCCAATCGAAGTAAGTTTCTTTGACTTAATCACAATATTCTTAATTTTTTTACAACCTGAGAAACTCTGCGCATCTATTGATTTCACATTTGCGCCGATTGTAAGCTTTGTGATGGATTTACATCCTGAAAAAGCGGCTTTTCCAATCTTCTCAACATTTGCGCCAATTGTGACAGTCGTTAATTTCGTGTACTTTTTAAAGCCGTTGGCTTTAATTTGAGTTACTTTACATTCTATGCCCTTCACTTCTACTGTCGACAGAATGTTGGCTTTTTTCATATTCTTTTTTAAGCCTGCCGCTTCAACTGTACATTTCTCCGGATCGATTACTGTATAACGAATGTCTTTTACATCTGTATAATCTGACTTGCTTAATTTCTTCGTTTGTGTAGATCCTGTACCAGAGGACGATGCCGGCGGTTGAATTTTTAATTTTATCCTTGCGTTATATAGATCAGTTCTTAGCTTCTTCAACTTGTTTACATCAGTTGAATTTTTACCTGCAACTGCAGCATCGTAAGCTTTTTTAAATGGAGTCCATGTTGCAGATGTATATTTCTTAGCTCCTGCGCTATATTTAGTTTTGGAAGCGTTTATTTCATTCTGCAAGGCATTCTTTGCAGATTGGATTGCCGCCGCTTTATCGTTTTCTGCCTGCTGGGCATTTGTAATTAAGCCTGCCATTGCTTTCTTTAAAGCATTATCCAGCTTCTGCACTTCTGCCTTGTCATCTGACTCATTCCCTTTCAAGGCTGCATTGTAGGCATCTTGGAATGCTTTCCAACTTGCGTTTGTATACTCTCCCTGACCTGCTTCAATTTTTTCTCCTGCAGATTCGATTGTCTTTGCCAAAGCTTCTTCTGCTTCTATCAGGTCATCAGATTTCTCTGCTAAACCTTTCATCGCATCGTCCAAAGCTTTTGTCAATGCTTTCAACGTTTCTTTATCCTCAGAATTTTTCCCTTCTTTTGCATCCTCGTATGCTTTGACTAATTTCTTCCAGCTTGTCGTCGTATAATTTCCCTGACCCTCGCTAATCTTCTTTGATGCAGAGTCCATAGATTGTTTCAATTCTTGCTGCGCCTGCTCAAATTCAATCTGTTCTGGAGTTTTTTCTTTCAATCCTTCCAAAGCTTTTTCTAACATCTGCCTGCCTTTTACCAAAACTTTTGGATCTTGGGAATCTTTTATTACATCTACATCTTCATAAACCTTCTTAAATGACTCCCAGCTCGCATCTGTATAATTGCCTTGGCCCGCATTATATATGTTCTTTGCTTCATCAAAGACCTTTTCAAATTCCGTTCTTGCCTTATCCAATGAAACCGTTAAATTAGAGATCGCCAAAACAAGATCCTGCTGCAATTCTAATAATTGCTGTGGCGTAGCGTCTGCCGGTCGATCCTTTGCAGCGTTTAGAGCCGCTTCAAACACAGCCCAGCTTTCTTCTGAATAATCTCCTCGTCCGGCCTTCTCTACAGCGTCTGCATTTTCCAGCGTTGCTTCCAGAGCTTCTGTTATTTTATTTGACCAGCTACTGCCATTCTCTTCAAAATAACCTTGTTCTTCATCTGTATTATTTGTGCCTGCTTTATCCAATTCCAGTTCTGCAATCGATGCGAAAGTTCCTTCACCTTCAAGTACCTGAATCTGTAAATACTTACCAGCAGTTCCTGCCGGAAGCACACAAACTTCTCTTTCTCCCTGACCTGTCTTTTTCGCAGTAATAACATCCGTAGTATATACATTCCCTGAAACAGTATGAGTTGTTTCGTCAAACTCATCCCCAACGACACATTTATATTTTTTAACTAAACCATTAACATTACCAGTTCTCTGTTGTATCGTAACTCTGTTGTAATTTGAAATATTGTCTCCATCTGCAATTTTTACTGTTAAAAGAGCCGGATTCGTTTCCGATACGACAAATGCAGGCGACGCCCACTGCGAATGCCATTGAGTGCCTGACTCTCCATCAATCGCTTTCTCCTTAGTGTCATTATCAGTCGCAGATTCTGTATTTGCATAAACCCCTGCCCATTCTGCCTTCTTCTGCTCCTCTGATGGAAGTTCAAAAATCTCTGGGAAAGAAACCGCCCACGGCAATTCAATTTCTTGCACTCCTACCATAGTTCTCATCGTAATAGTCGCATTCCCAAAACCTACAAAATATGCGTGACATATCTTGCTGTCTTCCGGGTCCGGAACGACCTTTACAACGTTTTCATCAGAAGAAGTCCATGTAACCAGATTAGATTCATCTAATTCATCGGAAAACTCTGCTGTCAATGTAATCGGATCTTTGGCTGACGTTACAGTCGAAGCGGAAGCGGAAATCTTTACGCCAACTTTCTTCACTTCCAGATTATCTAAAACAAAATCCACTAAACCATATGCTTTAATATTATCATTTTCATCTTTTGACAGAGATGCCGCCGCGCTTGCTAAACCAAACCATGACTGCCCACTGTCAGCGCCTACCATCCTAAATTCATAAGTCTTTGTTTCAGATGGCCCGCCTAACGGATTCTCTGCTGTATTCTCCATATAATCTAAAGTCTGAATCACTTCGTCGCCTTCGCCAATGACAATATAATATTGACCTCTTTGACCTGACTGATAGTCAAAACTGATATTATACGTCTGACCTGCTTCAAAATGGAGATTCTGCGGAATCGTCCGGTAAATGATTCCTGTATTGTTTCCATGATGTTTTAACGACCATTTTCCTTCCAAAACGTCATCTAAGGATTCTTTGCCGCCCCAGCCTGACTGTGTATATGGAGCATGAAGCTCAGACAAATGAGTTACATGGTCTGTAACTCCCTGCGCCGGTCCTAATACAAATGGATACATTCCCGATACAACAGATTCAAAATCCTGTTTAAAGCTCCCGTCCGCCTGAATATTATTGATTTTTTTATCTACGATACGAATATCGTCAAAATATGTGATATCCTCGCCTGCCTCACGTTCTAAAGTCAATGTCGCTGTGGAAGAGTCCGCAGTAAAAGGAACCTGCATAATTTGCATCCTGCTTCCAGATACCGCTCTCCTGCTATGCGCGTCACACTGTACATAATTTTCCGCAAGAGATCTCAGTGTATAGTTAGAAACGTCCTCGCTTCCTCCCGTTACCTTAATCCATGCTTTTGCGTCACTCTTATTTTCCACATAAACCTGAGCTACATAATCCGTCCCCGGCTCTAAGTCTGAGATTGTTGTAGATACGGATTGTGTTTCTGTCTCACTGCCCATCTGAAGATATTTATTTCCCGTAGATCCGATGCGCACGACCTTCACATCGTTTATGTCACCGCTCCAAATTTCTTTATCTAAAGGATTTCCCTGTTCTTCATATTTGAACTTATCCGCAGCATCTGCGCCCATCTCGTATTTGCATACCGGACACACGAATTTTGATCCCATATAATAATTATACTTTGTTTTTGTAGTTTTATCTTCTTTCTTACATTCTGGGCACTCTGGGCCTTCCTCACCTAAATCAACGTTTACGCCGCTGTAATTATTAAATCCGGAATCCACTACATGCGCATGCTCACTCCATGGCTCTTTGATTTCCTTCTTTTCTGAGGTTTCATCTTTTACAACAATATACGGCATCTTTGCATCCGCATCTAACGTAATGCTGCCATTTGTAACCGGAACTGTCTTCTTAGCTGTTCTTCCTACATCTGTCAAAGCGTAAACCGTAACACTCCCAAGGTTTTTCCAGCTATCCTGCAATTCCCATGTAGTTGCGCCGCCTTCATAGTTGAAGTGGTATAATTTTTCTTCATCCGTTTCCCAATCTGTCCATGGAAGCAGATAAGTTGCATTATCCAGCACTTTTTTGCCGTTTAATTTGATTGTCCGCTCTACATAATCCAAACTCTGGTTGCCGCTTACGCTTGTAATCTGATCTTCATTTCTCGTTACAACCACTTTCTCTGTTTTATCATCATTTACTAACGTAATTTCTTTTTCATGGTTTCCAACAGGGGAGCCGCCATCTTCATAATTTTCCCATTTATACACTTTATAATGCTGTAAAAATTTAGTTGGAAGGTTTACTAAAAATGTCTTAATGATATAGTCGTTAAAACTGTCATTACTGCCGCCCCAGCCTTCAAATCCGCCAAGGTCAAATCCGCCGAGCAGAGGATTATCCGCTGTGCCGCCATAGCTTGGATAGTTCAATACAAAAGAATCTTTCTGATGGTTCCGGATAAAACGGATCACATCACTGTTTAACCCTTTCTTCGCGGAACCGCCATAATGGCCTTCTGTTGCCCAGTGCTGCCATGTCGAGTCATATTCCCCTTCATCGCCAAACTCTGTAGAAAATCTCCAGCCCAGACTGTTAAACTGCTGCGCAATTTTACGCGTCTCCCATGAAGCCCCGTACCATACGTCAAGATACATAAAATCAAGATTTTCCGTCGTTGTCTTTTTCTTCTCTGCAACTGTGCGCGCAATCGTCTCTGCGTCCGCCACAGTCTCGTCTTCACCTTGGCCAGCAACGCCCGGCCATTTATTTGCATAGAGCGAAGTGTCATTTAACTGATCATAAAGCTGTAATAAACGTTTGTAACGAAGGCCGCTGCCCAAGTCATATGCGCGGTTAATGTTATAAGACTGATCTAACCAGCCCCAGCCGCGGGAATTAACGCCATTTACCAAATCATTAGAAAATGTCTGCGCTTCCGGATAACATTCCTGCGCATTAATATGAATACCCATCTGGACATTATAATTATGCGCAATCGTATTCAACTGCTTCAATTCTTCCAAACCGCCAAGACGATCCGCAATATATCCATACTCGGAGTTCGCAGAATCATGGCCTTCACTTCCGTATCCTTTCATCATAACTGCCTGCGGAAGCCCGTCCGTTGCAAGATATACTTTTTTAATATTGTCAGCCGTCTTTAAATATGGATTTGTCGCCTGACTGTTAAAGTTCATGGAAATACGGTAATTCACAAGATCTTTTGTGTTTTCCGATCCATACGGGTTATTCATAATATCCCTGTATGCAATCGCGCCGTCCTGCCAGTCTACAACGCTATCCTCATTCTCATCAGCGGCAAAACATACCTTTGCGCAAGGCAGTTCACTAATAGGAACGCCGCCCGCTACGCCCGCTACCGAATCATAATCCGAAAATGTCAGGGTTTTATTTTTTGTAGCGTCCGTATAATCTGTATAACTGAAAGTCGCGTCATTATTATAATCATAATACCATGCCGCGCTTGTCAGAGACATACTGTCCACGCCGTTATTACGCACAAGACGGTTGTCACTTACCATCTCAGAATTACTCCACACGCCTGCGCTAATCCCGTCAGCAGACAAAAAACCATATGCGTAACCGCCGGAATTGTTCGCAACAAACCCATCTTCAAAGGTAATCTCCCTGTCGCCGATCGCATTTGTATCGCCGGAAATTACCGCGCCCATAAACTGGGTATCCACCTGTAAGTCTGTAATCGTCACAAGATTTAATTCCGGCACGTCGATCGTATTAATTTTCACACAGCCGCTATTCTTTGTGATATTTGTCACTTCCCAGATTAAATCATTCTCGGAAACTGAAATCTTCACTGTCATGTCAAAATCAATCTGCGCTTCTGCGTCTTTTAGATTCATCACATAAACTGCATGATCCTCTTCTTTTTCAAAACTTTTTAAGGTTGGCTCTATGTCCTTTAAATTGACCTGCGGAACCGATTTATCCTCTCCATAAGCAGGATTATAGGCCCCAATTCTCATTTCCGTTAATTTGGTTTCCTGTCCGGCAAATATTTTCTTTGCGCCGTCTTCACCTAAAGTCAATTCATATTGGAACACCTGCGGAAATTCGTTGCTGACTGCAGCTTTTATTGTTCCATTGCTAATAAAATACTCGTAATTAACAGCATCCTTTTTGGTAAGCGCAATCTCTCCCAGATCTTTATCCGCATTTATTTCCACATTCTCTTGGGAATATGCCTGATAGCCTGATGCAGATACAGACACCACATACGTTCCCTGTTCCACCGAAAGAGAAAACGAACCGTCCGCTGCCGTCCTCACGCTTTCCTCCCCAACGCGCACAACCGCATTTTCAACCGGAGTGTTCCCATCTTTCACGGCGCCTGTCACGGAATATACTGGAATCGTTTCCTGATTATGTACCTGCCCTTCGCAGCCAGCCAAAAAACTCCAGCCGTCATCACTAAGGGGAGCGCCTTTGGTTTTCGCATCTGTAAAACGGAAGAACGTATGCTCAGTCCCATTTTTTCCAGCGCGGAACCCCGGTCTTCCTTCATTGCCGATAGCCTCCTTTAAACCTTCAAAAACATCTTTATTTGCTACCTGAACTTTCACGCCGTTTACTGTCACCGTCAATGCCTCGCGGGCTACCGATACAGAAATCTCTGCGCGACTGGTATCCGTAATTGCTGGAAGCCCTTCTAATGACGGATAACCTGTACTTCCACCTAAGTTATATTCATAATACCAGCTCCCATCCGGATTCGATCCTACGTACAGCCAATTCGAATCATTTAAGTAAGAATAGAAAAACCCCAGCCGCGCTTTATTAGGCGCATCACCCTGTTTTTCATAAGTAACGTTAAATGTCGACTCCCATTCAATCTTATCCTGATGCAATAATACGGCTGCCGGATTCGTCGATGCATCTGAATACGCATGCCCATTCCCATTGCCGCTTCCTGTTTCTACACGATGCCAGATTTTCCCCGCAGCCGCTTGCGCCTGAATGGGTGGAAAGCCTGACAATGCAGTCGTAACCATCAGCAGAAAAGCCAATGTTCCCGCTATAAAAGAACGTATTTTTCTTTTACTGCCCGTTTCTTTCATTACAATTCCTCCTTTTTAAAACAAATGATTAGTTACATCAAACCGCAGGCGTTTACCCCGTAAGTCTGCGGTTCCTTTTATAAAATCCCCTGTCCTCTGCTAAAACCTCTGAGATTTCCGCTCATACAGGGAAGATTTCCATAGATAAAAAAACCTCTCCCTCGATTGTATCTTTGTTACATTCGGAAGAATGGCTCGGATCGGACATCTCATAAATAATATACAAAAAAAACAGCCGATTTTTGGTTTATTTTATTATACTTCCATAACGTTCTTTTGTCAACGATTCTTCGAGTATTAAAAACAAACAAAAAAACGCCAAGCCTGAACAGCGTCAAACTTGGCGTCCCCTTATGGATTTTCACTCATATTGCTTTTGTTCTTCCATCTATTTCACTTCGTCCAGCAATGTATGCAGTATCATGATGTGATATTCTTCGTCCAAAATAATCCGTGAAAGCAACGCGTTCACGCCCGAATCCTGTATCGCTTTCATATGCATCTGGTACTGGCGTATCGCTTGTTTTTCAGATTCTATGTCCGCCGACAGCATTTGCCTTGCATGTTGCGGAATTGTAATGTATTCCGGCGTCCACATTTTTCTCCTGCCATTCTGCTGCATCGCCGCAAAACTGATTTCTCCGCCCAATAAAACAATGAGCTCCCCCAGTTTTTGCAAATGCATCATTTCCGCCATTGCAATTCCAAGCAATGTCTTTGCAAGGGGACATTGGACGGCTGACAGACGGTTTTCGTTGTTAATGTACTGTGTGATCGCAGACATTTCAGACACCGCGCCACAGTAGTCATTGCTAAGCAGATTGGCGTATGCAGGATTTTGACGCTCTGCCTGAATCTTTGGATAAGGCAAATCCACCATAACTGGCCGGATGCCTGTAAAACTGCATTGATTTTCCAAAGGCATTTTCTGTTCTTCCATAATAAGCGCTCCTAATATATTCTTTTAGAATAATATATTGAAGTCCGCCTTGTTTGCTACCCGATTCTTCCCCGTTTTATGCAGTCCGCCAATTCTTTCGCATAATATGTAATATAAATATCCGATCCGGCGCGGTATGCCGCCGCTGCCATTTCACACATGATCCCTTCTTCCTCTATAAACCCATTGGCAGCCGCAGACTTAACCATGGCGTATTCTCCGCTTACGCTGTAGGATGCCACCGGAACATTCGCGCATTCTTTCACTTCCCAAATAATGTCTCCATATGCCATCGCAGGTTTTACCATCACAATATCCGCGCCTTCTTTTATGTCAAGCATGGCTTCTTTTAAAGCCTCTTTCCGGTTATGGAAATCCATTTGATACGTTTTCCTGTCTCCAAAAGCCGGAGCGCTGTCTGCTGCGTCCCGAAATGGGCCGTAAAAAGAAGATGCATATTTTGCTGAATATGCCATAATTGGCGTATTGCTAAAACCGTTTGCATCTAACGCCTGACGGATTGCCAGAACCCTTCCATCCATCATATCGGAAGGCGCCACCATATCCGCGCCCGCCTGCGCTTGGGATACGGCTATTTTTCCCAGATAGGAAAGCGTCCCGTCATTGTCCACTTCTTTCCCGCATAAAATGCCGCAGTGTCCATGCGACGTGTATTCACACATACAGACGTCGCCGATGAAATACAGATTGGGAAATTCCTGCTTCGCTCTTGCAAACGCCTTTTGCGCAATCCCGTCTTCCGCATACGCCATACTGCCATATGCATCTTTTCGTTTCGGTATCCCAAAAAACATCACATTCGTTACGCCCGCCCGTTCCAGTTCACTGAGTTTTTCGCCCATGCGTTCTATGCTGTAGCGGAATTGTCCCGGCATGGAAGCGATTTCTTCTTTGATATTTTCGCCTTCCGTGACAAACATCGGATAAACCAGCGATGCTTTACTGATTCTCGTTTCCCGAACCATTTTGCGAAGCGTCTCCCCGCCCCGTAACCTTCTCGGCCTTATGATTTGTTCCACTTTTTCCCGCCTCCATTTTCTTTTTTTACAAGTTCCATCATTTGTTCTATTCTCTGCTCAAATGTATGATATTTTTTCACTTTTTTATAGCCGTTTCCGGCTATCCGCCTGCGTTCTTCCTCATGCGCCAGATAGTAACCGGAAAGTTCCGACAATTCTTCTATGCTTTCAAAACAAACTAAATCTTCTTTATTTTTAAAGTAAGCAGGAATTTCCGCTTGGAAATTTGTCATTAAAAATCCGCCGCTGCCCAAAATATCCCAAATCCGAAGCGGAAGGCCGCTTTTGATATTTGGAATCGTAAAGTTCAGATTAATTTTCGACGCCGCAAACACTTTTGGCATTTCGCTCCAATAATCCAAAGACCCGCCATAACGGACTTTAAACAAACCGCTTGTGTCACTGTTGCTGTAAATTGTCACATGATATTTTTTGGAAAGTTCTAACAGCGCGCGCCGCCGCTGTTCCGCCGCCGTTTTAAATCCAAGAACAGTAGTGGAAAAGATCAGCCCCAAATCCGAAAAAGAGCCTTCTGATTTTTCCAGCTTAAAATATTGCTGTAATCTTTCTAATATGCCTACCGGAAGCATTTCTTCTATTATATTGCCGCCGCTTATGCACTGCTGCGCCCAGATTGCCGCATCAAAATATCCCTGTAAATACTCCGGCAGAGAAGGACGCAGCCTGTCATAGCTGTTCCGCTCGTACAAACTTCCCACAAATGCAATGTCATTTTCATATAACGCCTGATCGTAAAAATGCCCTAAAAGATAGTCCAGCCGCTTCGTATTCACTGCTAACGGCAAATGCCAGATATGGGAAACGCCCATTTCCCGAAATTCAAGGAAATTAGTCTTATCAAAAGTAAAAAAATAATTGCAGGGACAAAACACATTTTTGTGGTACATACTAATCAGTGGATTGTCACAAGTCCAAACCACATACGGGACATGGGTTTTTTCACAGACAGACGTCACGAGCGCAAAGTAATTCACGGTAAACACCATATCACAGGCTTCTTCTACTATCATATTCGCTAGTAAAGCTTCAAATTCACTGTCTTCATCATAGTTGTCCAAATCCTGCTCGTATGTAAGAATGTCATAGCCAAGCGCCAAAAACGCTTCACAGATATCTGCATAGTTATATGCCCGCCATTTATATACTAAAATCCGCACTAATTTCCCCTCCCAAGAGCAATTTTCTTATATTATACCTGAAAATAAATGGAACACAAGCGCCGTCAGCCATTTTCTTACAGAAACTCTTTTTCCCAAACATTCAGCCAAATTTCAGCAAAAGCGGCAAACTTGTCCTTTCCCGACGGTTTGCCGCTTTTGCCAGATCGCCCCGCATCCGATTTATTCCGCAGACTATTGCAAAGCCACTGGCGTTTTTGCCATTATGCCGGATCGACAGAAAACCCAAAATACCGGACTGCATTGTTATAGGAAATTCCTTTAATGATCCGCGTAAGAGCCGCTTCGTCTGCCGGATATTCCCCATTTTCCACCCAGCCGCCAATGAGTGAGCACAAAATTCTGCGGAAATATTCATGCCTTGTATAAGAAAGGAAGCTTCTCGAATCCGTCAGCATTCCGATAAAGTTCCCTAACAGCCCTAAGTTCGCAAGAGACGTCATCTGCGCTTTCATGCCTTCTTTATGGTCATTAAACCACCATGCCGAACCCTGCTGGATTTTGCCGATGGCGGATGCGTCCTGAAAACAGCCTGCCAGAGTCCCAATCACTGCATTGTCATTCGGGTTAAGCGAATATAAAATGCTTTTGGGCAGTTTTCCAAGCTCACTCAGAGCATTTAAAAACTCCGCAAGCTCCTCTGCCGGCGTAAAATCTGAAATGCAGTCAAAACCGGAATCCGCCCCAAGCATCCGGAAAGCTTTGCCGTTATTATCACGCCTGCATCCATAGTGAAGCTGCATCGCCCAATTTCTGTCATAATATTCCTTGCCCATTTCCAGCATAAACGCAGTTTGAAACATCAACGTTTCTTCTTTTGTAAGCAATTCTCCCAAAAGCCTTTTTCGAAAGACCGCTTCTGTTTCTTCTATGCCTGACGGACGGCACATCACAAAATAAAGCCCATGATCTGAAATCCGGCATCCCATTTCAGCGAAAAAATCCATTCGGCGCCGCAATGCCTCAATTAATGTATCAAACGACTGAATCCGCGCTCCGCTCACCTGAGCCAGATTTTCTAAATAATCAAGATAATCCGGTTTTTCTATCTGCATCGCGCGATCCGGACGAAATGTCGGAAGAACCTGAACAGAAAAACTTTCATCTGACGCGATTTCTTTATGCCATTTTAAACTGTCTGCCGGATCGTCAGTCGTGCAAATCAATGTCACATTCGACGTTTCAATTAAGCTTCGCGCCGACATTGTATCCTGACGCAGTTTTTCATTGCAGAGCTGCCAGACTTCATCTGCCGTTTCTCTGTTTAATGCTCCCCTATATCCGAAATATCTCTGCAATTCTAAATGGCTCCAGTGATACAGGGGATTTCCAACCGCCTGTTCAAGCGTCTCTGCCCATTTTATAAACTTCTCATAGTCCGATGCATCGCCGGTAATATAGCGTTCCTCTACCCCGTTTGCCCGCATCTGCCGCCATTTATAATGATCGCCGCCCAGCCAGACCTGTGTTATCGTCTCAAATTTCCTATTTTCCGCAATTTCCCTTGGGTTAATATGGCAATGATAATCCAAAACCGGCAAGCGTTTTGCAATGCCATGATACAGCTTTTTTGCGCATTCCGTTGTAAGCAGAAAATCCCTATCCATAAACTGTTTCATTCCAAAGACCTCCTAGTGTTCTTACATGTACTATTTGTAAAAATGAGGTTCTTTGTACATGGAAAATCATGGAAATTTAAGATGTTTTGCCATCTTCCTGCCAAAACAATTCATCTAACGTCTTGCCAAGCGCTTTGCAGATTGCAATACATAGATGAATCGTCGGGTTATAGTCTCCTTTTTCGATCGCGCTAATCGTCTGTCTCGTCACGCCCACTTTTTCCGCCAGTTCCTGCTGGGAAAGGTCAAGCCCTGCCCGTGCCGCTTTTAACCTTAAATTTTTCATTCTTCCTCCATGGTTTCTTCTTTTTTGCAAAAACGCCGGAACAAAAGAAGCGCTAAAACCAGCAATATCGCTATCCCAGTAATTATTTGAACGATGCCAAAGTCTAAATCTCTGTTTTCTATTCCCATGCCGTCATTAGACAATTCCAGTATGCCTTCAAACAGATTCCAAACAGCGATTGCCGCAAATGTCCAGATAAAGCCTGCCGGCTTGTCATTTAATGCAAAGTAGCTGTCATTCCAAATGACATAAGCCACATAAACTAGGGCGCTAATGGTAAGGCCCGCAAAGAGAAGCACCTTTCCCGACACAAACGGTTCCGTGAAACTGCCAAATAATATGTACGAAACCACACAGACAAAAAGCGTTTCATAAGCATAATGGAACCCTTTGCCCTGTACAAGCCGCTGTCTTTCGTCGTAATCGCCCTTTAACGAATGTTTTTTTCTAAAAACGCCAAACATGGCCGCAAGCGCTGCGCAAGCCAAAATCACGCCGAACATTGCCCCTATCAAATAACCTGAATCATATTCCGTCATATGAACCCCTCCTTTTTTCTATTTTGCATCTTATCATATTGCCATCCATTTTGTCAATTATATTTTACATATTGAATAGTTTTATATTTATTTTGTTAAATAAACATAAAAAAAGCGGCAAGAACGTCTGATACGTCCCTGCCGCGGCGTTTTGTCACTCCAAAAATTCCTCTAAAGACCCAAATGTATAGCCAAGATCTTCCCATTTTGTCAAAAGCTCATCTAAAATCTCTCCATTTGTCCTAGAAGTCGCGTGTAAAAGCACGACCGCTCCCGAATGGATTCTGGGAAGCAGTTTGCTGTAAGCTTCTTGAGGCGTCGGCTGTTTTTCTTCATACCAGTCCACATAAGCAAGGCTCCAGAAAAAAGTGTGGTATCCAAGCTGCTTTGCCATCTCTAAATTATCGGAATTGAATTTTCCCTGTGGCGGACGGTACAGTTTTAACATCTTTTCTCCCGTGATTTCCTGATAAAGCGTCTCCACGTCCTCCATTTCTTTGCGGAACGATTCTAAATCTCCGATTTTCGACATATCGGGATGGTGGTAAGTATGGTTTCCGACCAAATGCCCCTCTTTTTGCATCCGTTTCACAATCTCAGGAGCAGTTTCCAAAAAATTTCCCACCACAAAAAACGTCCCTTTTGCATCATGTTTGTTCAATGCATCTAATATCTTTTCCGTGTTTCCATTTTCATAACCGCAGTCAAACGTCAGATAGATTTTCTTTTCTGATGCGTCCCCCATATAATACGCATCGTATTTTTCCAATTCTTCGGAACTGACGTTTCCCGTCGGCGCCGTCCCTTCCGTCCCAAATCCCAGCCCCCAGTTTTCTGTCTCTCCCCGTATAAACGGAGAGCCGCTAAAAACATCTACGATTTTAGCAGCCCCTGCGCCTGCCCCATACATAAAGAGAAAAAGTACGACAAGTAACAATGTTTTCTTGTATTTCATATACACCCTGACAAAATTTCTTTTGTACTATTCTATGAGGCAATTTTAAATTCATTCTATTTTATTCTTTTCCATTCCAGCAATAAGTGCATAGCTTACACTTATCAATGCCAACCGCATCCAGCATATCGTCAAGGCGGTTAAACCGAAGCGAAGTAAAATTCAGTTCTTTGCGGATTTCCTCCACCATTTGTTCATACTTCTCTGATTCTGGATCTGCATATTCCTGAAGAACCTCCTCCGTAACGGTTTTGCCTTCTAAACGGGCAATCATTCTTCTGGTAATTAAATCCATTTCCGAAGTTGAGCGAGAAAAATTCAAATATTTACAGCTATATAAAAGAGGAGGGCAGGCAGGGCGGATATGCACTTCTTTCGCTCCGCTTTCATACAAAAATTCTGTCGTTTCCCTTAACTGCGTCCCCCTGACAATGGAATCGTCAATCAAAAGCAGGCTTTTATCCCGAATCAGCTCCTCCACCGCCAAAAGTTTCATTCTGGCAATCAAATCACGCTGGCTTTGTATCGTCGGCATAAAAGACCGCGGCCACGTCGGAGTGTACTTGATAAACGGGCGGGAAAACGGTATTCCAGATTCATTCGCATAGCCAATCGCATGGGCTGTCCCTGAATCTGGAACGCCTGCGACAATATCCGGCTTTACGCTGTCCCGTTTCGCCATCTTGCTTCCACACGCATACCGCATCTGCTCTACGCTTGTCCCTTCATAGGAGCTTGCGGAATACCCATAATAAACCCATAAAAAGGCGCAGACTTTCATTTCTTCTCCGGCTTTTAACAAGGTCTTGCAGCTTTTATCCGTAATCACTGCAACCTCACCCGCGCCAAGCTCTTTGTAATCTTTATATCCAAGATTCCGGTACGCAAAATTTTCAAAAGAAATGCAGAACGCATCCTCTTTTTTTCCGATTACAACAGGGGTGCGGCCATATTTATCCCGCGCCGCATAAATCCCTTTTTCGTTCATCAATAAAATTGATACAGAACCGTCTACAGATTCTAACGCATACTGGATTCCTTCAATCAGGTTTTCCTTCTGGTTAATCAGCGATGCGATCATCTCCGTCGCATTGATGTCCCCGCCGCTCATTTCCAGAAAATGTGAATGTCCCTGTTCAAACAACATCTTCGTAAGCTCTTTCATGTTATTAATTTTACTCACCGTGGTAATCGCATATGTGCCATGGTGGGAGCGGACCAATAGCGGCTGTGGCTCATAATCCGAAATACAGCCAATTCCCATTCTGCCTGACATTTTCTGAACGTCTTTATCAAACTTCGTGCGGAACGGCGCATTTTCAATATTATGGATCGCCCGATCAAAGCCGTTCTCCCCATAAACCACCATGCCGCCGCGTTTCGTTCCCAAATGCGAATGGTAATCAATTCCGAAAAATAAATCAAATACACAATCCTGCGTGGATGCTGCTCCAAAAAATCCTCCCATAATCTGCCTCATTTCTTTCTTTCACTCGATATTCAGGTAACTTCATGTCTATAATAATCGTTCTAAACGAAAATGTAAAGCAGGACATAAAAAAACATTCTGCGAGAAAATACGCAGAATGTTTTTTGTTTAATCCTCCGAATGGATTGCATTCACCGGACAGCCTTCTATACAGGTTTCAACGGAATCTTTGTTTTCTTCCGTCGTCTCCGCAAAACTGACAGCCTTACCGTCATCATCTATTTTGAAAACGTCTGGCTCCGTAGAAGCGCATAACCCGCATCCAATGCAAGTGTTTTTGTCTACAACTGCATGCATAAGCGTTCCTCCTTTTTGCTTGTTTCTTACATTTTTCCCAAAAGAAGGAGATTTATACCTATGCTTTTCTAATTGCTTTGATAATTGCGCTAATTTTCGGTTTCGTCCCGTACAGCAACACGCCGACACGGTAAATTTTTGCAGAAACCACGCCAACGCCGATTACGCTTATGATTAAAACGGCAATCGAAAGCGCAATCTCATAAAACGGAACGGTACTCATCGCAATCCGCGTAAACATCGCCATTGGCGACGTAAACGGCACATAAGAGCAAATCCGCATCAAAAGGCTGTCTACGCTGCCTCCCTGCATGGAAAACATAACAACTAAAAATCCTGCAACAAAGAGGAGCGTCAGCGGCATAACTGAAGTGTTAATGTCTTCCACCTTTGAAGCCGTCGACCCAATCGCGCCAAATAAGAATGCGTAAATAAAGAATCCCAGCACAAAGAAAATCAGCATATAAATAAGCAAATCAGCCGGCATTCCAAACACCGACTCAATGATCATACTGTCACCCCAATACGATTTGTTCATGCTATAGAATATAATTGCCGAGCCAAACACGGCCAAAAGCTGGATAAATCCAGCCAGACAGGACGCTATGACTTTCCCGAACATCATGTTTACCGGCTTTGCGCTTGTAATCAAAAGCTCCATCGCCCTTGAGCTTTTTTCCGTCGCAACATTTGTCGCCACCATCTGCCCATAGAGAAGGATTACCATATACAACGCAAAAATCATAATATAAGTATAGAAGAAATTTTTCATCTGATCCTTGCCAAGGCTCTCCGTTTCATGCGTAACCGGCGCCGTAAGGGCTGCGCCCGCTTCTTCATATGTCATGCCGGACGCTGTCAGCGTTTCTATGCCATGGACAGTGGAAAAGATTTCATCGGCAATCTCTGTATTCCTGTCATATAAAGAAAGGTTATTGACGTAATAAGTATATGACAACGTCCCATTCATCACAAATGCGCACTCCGCTTCCCCCGAAACCACTTTTTCCTTTATCTGCTCTATGCCGTCTTCCGTTAAGCAAACCGCATAATCCGTAAACGCCTGATCCAGCGCCTGACGGATTGCCTCAGCATTTTCCGTTCCCGCGCCGCCCGTGGAAAATAATATCATTCCTTCAATCGAGCTTCCTGTTTCCGCCGTTTCCGTCTGCGTCTCTTTCCCTTCTATGCTTTCCTTTATCCTTGGGAAAAACATCACGGCCGCAATCGCCGCCGCCAGAAATAACGTAATCCCTACAAATACTTTATTTTTAAAATAGCTGTTTAATTCGAATTTCAAAATCGTCCCAAACTGCTTCATCGTTTTTCTCCTTCCATAAATAATATGCCATTAGACATGATCTCCGGCATGCTCGACAAAAATGTCATTCAGCGACGGCTCAAACACTTTGATTTCATCAATATCATACGCTTCCGTCAGACGCTTCATCATTTCCTGTTTCTGCCCTTCCGACTTCAACTGAATGAGCAGGCTTCCATCTTCTTTTTTCGTACAGCAAGCCCCTAACTCTGTAAGAATCTCACCTGCCTGATCGGAACGCGCCACCAGCTTATCACGCACATAATTCCGCTTTATTTCATTAATGTCTCCTTGTATTGCTACGCTTCCATTGTTTAAGATCGCAATTCTGTCACAAAATTCCTCAATATAGTTCATTTGATGACTTGAAAAAAGCACAATTTTTCCATTTGCAATTTCTTCTTTCACCACATCTTTTAACAGCATGGCATTGACCGGATCTAATCCGGAAAACGGTTCATCTAAAATTACAATGTCTGGATTATGGGCAAGCGCCGTAATAAGCTGTATTTTCTGCTGGTTTCCTTTTGAAAGCGTATCAAGGCGTTTGTCCCGGTGTTCCATCATATCAAGCCGGTCAAGCCAATAATCGATCGCTTTCACCGCTTCACTGCTTTTCATTCCATGCAGTTCGGCAAAATAGCGCAACTGGTCGATGATTTTTTTCTTCGGGTACAGCCCGCGTTCTTCCGGCAGATAACCAATTTTAATTGCTTGATAATTTACCGGCGCGCCATCAATCGTCACTTTCCCGCCATCTGCGGAAAACACATCCATTAAAATACGGATTGTCGTCGTTTTTCCCGCCCCGTTCCTTCCCAGCAGACCAAATGCCTTGCCGCTGACCGCGGAAAACGAAATGCCTTTGAGCACTTCTTTTTCCCCAAAACTTTTCTGAATGTCTTTTAATTCCAGTTTCATAGTTTTTCCACCGCCATCTCTTTTTTATTATTTTTTAACAGAAACAGCATGGCTGCTATTCCTGCCATTAGCACAATCGTCACTGCAAGGCCGCCCTCCAGCCCAAACGCCCCGCCATGAAATATCTCCATGCCTTCCGGCGTTGAAGCCGAAAAAACACTGCATCTTGAATCCATGCCGCTGACTTTAATTCCATACACATTTCCCTGCGTCAGATTCCAAACGGAATGCAGGGCGCCAATCAGCCAGATATTATTTGTCTGGATAAAACAAACGGATGCAAAAATGCCAAACAATATTAAATTTATAACCGCCAATGGCGAAATTCCGGGATTAAACAGATGCATGGCCGCAAATGCTGTGGCATTAATGACAGCCGCGGCCGCCATAGGATAGCGCCGCCCCAAAGACACCATAAAATACCCGCGGCATAAAACTTCCTCAGCCATTCCCTGAACCATATAGCCGGCCGCTATGAACAGGAATGCCGGAAACGCAAACCGTTCGGGCGAATATGTAAGTTTTAACGAACCCGTTAAAACGCAAATTAACACTGCTGCGGAAAACATAAGAAAGCCAAGCAAAAGACCTTTCAGATATGCAGATGCAAAGCCCTTTTTGACAAAGCCTAAAGATGAAAGCCTCCTTTTTTGGATAAACTTACAGAACAGAAAAACAATGGCCGTCATAACAGCCGTTACAAACAAGGAGAGGATAAGACTTACGTCTCCACTGATTGCATTTTCGGAAGCTTCTATAATAAAATCCGGATTGCCGGATTTTAAAGCCGACAAATAAGTTTTGTCCCTCATCAAAAGCATTGCCTGAATCGGGAGCATAAGCAGCATTTCTCCAATCATACAGACAAAAAACACCGCAATAAAAATGACAATTTCCAACGCCCAATGCAGCCCCTTCTGCGAGGCCTTCGCCTGCTGCACTGCCGCCGGGGCGTTCAATAATGGTTCCATTCTTTTTCCTCCTTAAATCTTATCAATTATACCATAGCCCTATATCACACGCAAGAAAGGGAATCTTAAGATTTCCTTAATCCCGTATTTCTTTGGATTCCATTTCTCCCGACAGGCATATATTTGCTTTCCTCCCGTTTCTCTGTCCCCAGTCAGAAAATTGCCGCCGCAGATTAGAAAAGAATGGATTGAACCTTACGCCCAATCCATTCTTTTCAGACAATTACCGTTTATAAATTTGATGAAAATAATCATTTAATTTTGCCAGCGCATATATAAGCACTGTCGTTTCATGCTCGCTGATTCCGTCTTTTATTTTGGAAATCATATTCCTATGAAACCTTTCATGGTGAAAAAAAGCGTTTCTGCCTTTTTCAGTCAGGGACACAAACATCACCCGCTTATCCTTCGTCCCACGGTTTCGGAATACATATCCTTTTTCAGAAAGCCCGTCCATAGATTTCGTTAGCGTACCTGTCGTGACAGACATTAATTTCGCAATCATGGACATACTCTTTGGCTCAGTGATCCCGACTGCTTCTATGACGTGCATATCATTCACGCTTATATCTTTAAATTCTGGCGTAATCAAAAATTTTTCTTCTATTTCTACAATATTTTTAAATAATTTTACCAGCAATTCATTTAAAACCCCATCTGTATCCCGTCTGCAGTCTGTCCTCATTTCTTCCTCCATGTCCGTCACCAAACCAATACGCACGCTCCCCACGACAGGCCCGCGCCAAACCCTGCAAGAACAATTTTATCTCCTTTTTTCAGCATCCCTTTCTGATTTACCGCATCTAAAAGAACTGGAACACTGCCTGCCGAAATGTTTCCGCAAGTTTCCAGATTAACCGGAAATTTCTCTATCGGAACTTTCAGACGCTTTGAAACGGACTCTATAATCCGCATATTTGCCTGATGCAGTACAAACAAGTCAATGTCTTCTATCAAAAGACCTGCCTTGTTCACTGCCTCTAAAATCGCTTTCGGCACTGTACGGACTGCAAATTTATATACTTCCTGCCCATTCATGGATACATAAGAAACTTCTGTGGCGCCTTTTACATATGGGTTATGGTTTTCTCTGTTTTTGCAGAAAAGCGCCTCTCCTTTTGCCCCGTCAGAACCAGAGACGCTGCTAAGGATTCCCGGCGTCTCTGAGCCCTGAATCACTGCCGCGCCCGCGCCGTCCCCAAACAAGACACAAGTGGATCGGTCATTCCAGTCCACCATTTTAGATAAAATTTCACCGCCTACGATAAGGATCTTTTGGCATTGCCCACAGCGGATATACGCATCCGCCGTCTGTAACGCAAATAGAAAACCGGAACACGCCGCGTTAATGTCAAAAGCGACTGCATTTTTCGCGCCAAGTTCCCGCTGGAGTTCGCAGGAGAGTGACGGCAAAATATTATCCGCTGAAAGCGTCGCCGCTATTATCATATCCAATTCTTCTGATCGGACTCCGGCTTCCTGTAATGCCTGACTTGCCGCCTGCGCCGCTAACTGCGTAAGGGTTTCCTCTACTGCAAGATGCCTTGCGCCGATTCCTGTCCGGCTCTTAATCCATTCATCTGAAGTATCCATGATTTTGCTTAAATCATCATTGGTCACTTCCCGCTTTGGAAGCGCACTTCCTGTTCCACATATTCTGCTTCTCATCTGCTTTCCCTCTAACCTGCCGTTTTTCGTTTTTTCTATTGGTTAAAACGCGCGGAAACGCTGATAACGGGCTTCTGCCAGCTCTGTTCCGCTCATTTTGCCGCTCTGTTCTAAAAATTCCCTGATATGATATTTGATAAACATTGAAATATCATGCAGTGAATCCTGATCCGCTTTTCCAAATTCCGGAATAATTTTCTCAATGACTTTCAAGCGGTACAAATCCTGAGCCGTAATCTTCATAACTTCCGCCGCTTCCTTTGCGCGTTTTCCGTCTTTCCAAAGAATCGATGCAAACCCTTCCGGCGACAAAATGGAATAGGTTGCATTTTCCATCATCCAGACTTCATTGCCGACTGCCAGCGCAAGCGCGCCGCCGCTGCCGCCTTCTCCAATCATCAGACATAAAACCGGAACTTTTAAATCAGACATTTCATACAGGTTCCTTGCAATCGCTTCTCCCTGCCCGCATTCTTCCGCTTCCATACCGCAGAATGCGCCGGACGTATTGACAAATGTAATCACCGGACGGTGGAATTTCTCCGCCTGTTTCATCAGCCTGAGCGCTTTGCGGTACCCCTCTGGAGAAGGCATCCCATAGTTGCGGTTTACGCAGTCTTTTAAATCCCTGCCTTTATGTACGCCAATTACCGTTACCGGCTGCCCGTCAAGATTTGCAATGCCGCCTACCACCGCCGGATCATCTCTGTAACAGCGGTCTCCATGCAGCTCTATAAACCCGTCAAATATTTCTTCTATATAATCCACGGAAGCCAGACGGCTTGTATTCCTTGCCGCTTTTACTTTCTCCCATGCGCTAAAACTCTTACTCTTTGCGCTGCGTTCCTTCATCAGTTCACTTGGCTCAAACTTAAAATCCGTCGCCGGCATAAAGTTCGCATAGCCTTCTTTTACCGTGTGCATTTTCAGAAGCTTATACAGCGTTTTCTTTAAATCTTTTCTCTCTACAATCGCATCCGCAAAACCATGTTCCAACTGAAATTCCGCCCTCTGGAACCCTTCTGGGAGCTTCTGCCCAATGGTCTGCTCTATGACGCGCGGTCCGGCAAACCCAATCAGCGCCCCCGGTTCCGCCAGAATAATATCGCCTAACATAGCAAAACTTGCCGTTACGCCTCCGGTCGTCGGGTCCGTCAGCACCGGAATATACAAAAGCCCTGCGTCCGAATGTTTCTTCAGCGCCGCTGATGTTTTCGCCATCTGCATCAGGGAAATAATCCCCTCTTGCATCCTAGCTCCGCCCGAACAGCAGAATAAAACCACGGGAAGCCTGAGCGCAGTCGCTTTTTCCACGGCTGACGCAATTTTTTCGCCTACCACATGCCCCATGCTGCCCATTAAAAACCTTGCATCGCAAATGCCAAGCGCAACCGGCTCTCCATAAATTTTCGCCTCGCCAACCGTCACTCCTTCACGAAGTCCCGTTTTTTCCTGAGCCGCTTCGATTTTTTCATGGTAATCCGGAAAATCCAGCGGGTTTTTTGATTCCATTTCGTCAAACCATGGCGTAAAGCTTTTAGCGTCCGCTACCATTTTGATCCGGTTTGAGGTGCGCACCCTGAAATAACTGCCGCATTCATAGCAGACATATTTATTCTCTACCACTTTGGATTTGTCCAGATCATTTTTACAGGACGGACAGACAATAAGATTTGGATTTTCCGTCTCTTTCTCTTTTACCGGAGCGTTCTTTCTTTTCTTAAAAATTGATGCCATATTTATTCCCCATTTCCGATTGCAAATGTCAATTCCGCAGACGCCACAAGGGCGCCGTCCACTTTTGCCGTTCCTTTTCCTACTCCTATCGGCCCTTTTTCCTTTATAATTTCAAGTTCAAGCGTTAAAACGTCGCCCGGTTTTACTTTCTTTTTAAATTTTGCGTTCTGTATGCCTGCAAAATACGCCGTTTTTCCTTCTTGCCCCGGCTTACTTAAAATCGCGACGGCGCCCGCCTGCGCCATTGCTTCTATAATTAAAACCCCCGGCATAACAGGTTCGTTTGGAAAATGCCCTGCAAAATACGGCTCGTTAAAACTAACGCATTTTTTCCCAACCGCCCGTTTGCCCGCTTCTAGCTCCTCTATCGTGTCTATCAAAAGAAACGGCTGCCTGTGCGGGATAATTTCCATAATCTGTTTCGTGTTTAATAATGCCATTTTTACTCCTTATACTTTGCCAGAAGAATGCTTGCATTGTGGCCGCCAAACCCAAGGGAATTACTGAGCGCATACGAATAATCGCCCGTTGCCGCTTCCTTACAGTAATCCAAATCCATTTCTTCATCTGGCTTGGAATAGCCAACCGTGCGATGCAGATACCCTTCTTCTAACTCTTTCACACAAGTGACAAATTCAATCGCCCCTGCCGCCCCTAACAGATGGCCCACCATCGACTTCGTGGAATTGATTTTTAATTTTTTTGCATGTTCCCCAAACGCAAGCTTTATCGCCCTTGTTTCAAACAAGTCATTGTGATGCGTTCCCGTCCCATGCGCATTAATATAAGGAATATCTTCCGGCTTTAACCCGGCGTCGGCAATCGCATTCGTCATCGCCCTTGCCGCCCCTGCCCCGCTTTCTTCCGGAGAAGTAATATGATATGCATCAGACGAACAGCCATAGCCAACGACTTCCGCATAAATTTTGGCTCCTCTCGCCTTTGCATGTTCCAATTCTTCCAATATCACAACTGCCGCGCCCTCGCCCATCACAAAACCGCTTCTGTCCTTATCAAACGGCAGAGAACATTTTTTCGGATCGTCCACGGCAGATAACGCCGTCAATGCCGTAAATCCCGCAATTCCTATCGGCGTAATACAGCTTTCCGTCCCGCCTGCCGCCATCACATCTGCTTCGCCATACGCAACTGCGCGGAACGCTTCCCCAATCGTATTCGTCCCCGTGGCGCATGCCGTTACGGAGTTAATGCTCTTTCCTTTTAAGCCAAACTGAATGGAAACGTTTCCTGCCGCCATATTTCCTATCATCATTGGCACAAACAGCGGATTCACCCGGTTTGGCCCTTTTTCCATCAATTTTTTATGCTCCCGCTCGATTGCCTGCAGGCTTCCTATGCCGGAACCAATCGCAGTCCCTACCCGATAGGGGTCTTCCTTTTCCATCTCAATCCCAGAATCACAAAGCGCTTCTTTTGCCGCCGCAACTGCGTACTGCGAAAATAATTCCATGCGTTTTGCCGCTTTTGCATCCATAAAGTTTTTGCCTTCAAAACCTTTTACTTCCGCCGCTATGCGGCACTTATATTCCGACGCATCGAATTTTGTAATTGGCGCAAAGCCAATTTCCCCAGCCTGAACTGACTGCCAAAATTCCTCTATGTTTAGCCCAATCGGGGTAATCGCCCCCATGCCTGTTACCACAACTCTTCTGCCCATGATTTCCTCCTTATATCGCCATGCCGCCGTCCACTGCAAACACCTGCCCCGTAATATAATCCGATTTCGGAGAAGCTAGAAATACCGCCATGTTTGCGACGTCTTCCGGCGTCCCCATTCGTCCAAGCGGGATTGCTTCCGTCATTTTTTCCCTAGCTTCCTGCGCCATAGCGTCTGTCATGTCCGTTGCAATCATGCCGGGCGCAATGGCATTGACCGTAATTCCCCGTGACGCAAGCTCTCTCGCCACGCTTTTTGTCAGACCTATCATGCCAGCTTTGCTCGATGCATAATTTGCCTGCCCCGCATTTCCCAAAATGCCGGAAACGGAAGAAATATTGATAATTTTCCCACTTCTCTGTTTTAAAAAATAACGGGATGCATGGCGTATCGTCTGAAATGCGCCTTTTAAATTCACCGAAATTACCTGATCAAATTCTTCTTCCGACATTTTCATCAAAAGACCGTCTTTTGTAATCCCAGCATTATTCACCAGAATATCTAAACGCCCATGCTTTTTGACGATTGCCTGAATCATTTCGCCACACGCCGCAAAATCCGCCACATTGCATGGATAAATCTCCGCCTTGCCGCCTGCCGAATAAATCTCATCTGCAACCGCCTGCGCCTTATCCGCCGAACCATTATAATTTATAATTACCGCCGCGCCGCATTCCGCAAGGGATTTTGCAATCTGCGCGCCGATTCCGCGGCTTGCCCCTGTCACTAACGCGATTTTACCTGTCAACATACTTAATAAAATCCTCCAGCTTATCAATATTGTAAACCGTCATTTCCCGATTTATTTTCCGCATAAAGCCGGAAAGCGTCTTACCCGGCCCAATTTCCACAAACGTGTCCGCCCCGTCCGCAATTAAACGCTCTATTGTCTGCTGCCAGCGGACGCTGGACGCCACTTGTTTCGCCAAAAGCGGTTTTACCTCGGACGCTTCCGTCACATAATCCGCTGTGACATTTGCTACATATGGAAGAAATGTATCCGCAATTTGCACTTCCTCAAGCGCCTGCGCAAGCTGCTCTCCAGCGCCGGAAAGCATCTGGGAATGGAACGGCCCGCTTACTTTTAAAGGCGCAATCCTTCTCGCGCCCGCTTCCTTTAAAGCCATGCCCGCCGCATCGACAGCCGCCTGCTCTCCGGTAATTACAATTTGCCCCGGGCAGTTATAATTTGCAATCGACACTATGCCTTCCGTCTTTTGGCAGATTTCTTCAATCGGAGCGGCTTCTAATCCCATCACAGCGCTCATCGCCCCACCGGAAGGAACTGCGTTTTGCATAAAAATTCCTCTTTTTCGAATAATCGAAAATGCATCTTCCATTTCCATTACGCCGGAAGCTATCAATGCCCCATACTCTCCCAGACTAAGCCCCGCCGTAACGTCTGGCGCAATTCCCTTTTCTTTTAAAGCGGCAAACAAAGCCGCTTCCGTTGCCAGCATGGCAATCTGCGTGAACTCTGTGATATGGATTTTTTCATTTTCCTCAAAACAAAGTTTTGCAACGTCAAGACCGGAAGCTTTACTTGCCAACTCATACACTTCCCTGCACACCGGAAACGAATCATAAAATTCTTTCCCCATTCCCACATACTGGGAACCCTGACCGGGGAACATAAATACCAGCTTACCCATTTCTTTTCCTCTCTCCCACTATCTGCCAAGCAGCTCTTTTGCTTGTTTTATAATTTCTTCTATCATTTCGCGGCAAGTCTGCTCTTTTCCTACCAAACCTGCAATCTGGCCTGCCATCAGGCTTCCATTGACCACATCGCCGTCCATTACGGCTTTCCGCAAAGAGCCTAACGTCAACTGCTCCAACTCATCAAGCCCCACGCCGTCCGCTTCCATTTTCAGGTATTCCCGCGTCATCTTATTCCTAAGAACGCGAATCGGATGTCCCGTGCTTCTTCCGGTCACTTCTGAATCAATGTCTTTTGCCTTAATTACTTTTTCTTTATAATTTTCATGCACAATAGATTCTTTTGCGACGATAAAACGCGTGCCCATCTGCGCCGCCTCGGCACCTAACATAAATGCAGCCGCAACGCCTCTCCCGTCTCCAATCCCTCCGGCTGCCACAACCGGAATATTTACTGCATCCACTATCTGGGGAACTAATGTCATTGTCGTCGCAGATCCAATATGCCCGCCGGACTCTGTTCCTTCCGCCACAACCGCATCTGCGCCTGCTTTTTCCATCATACGCGCCATCGCTACGCTTGCTACAACAGGCATTACTGTTATCCCAGCGTTTTTCCATAATTCCATAAATTTAGCCGGATTCCCCGCTCCCGTCGTAACAACTTTTACGCCTTCCTCTGCGACAACCGAAGCCACCTCTGGGGCATTCGGGTTCATCAGCATGACATTTACGCCAAACGGCCGGTCTGTCCGCTCCCTTACCTTGCGGATCTGTTCCCTGACAACTTCCGCGGGCGCGCTGGCCGCCCCGATGATCCCAAGCCCTCCGGCTTCTGAAACAGCCGAAGCCAGATGATACTCAGCTACCCACGCCATGCCGCCTTGTATAATTGGATATTCTATTCCAAGCAATTCTGTTATCTTAGTTTTCAATCCCATATTAATCTTCCACGCCTTTAGCTTTCATATATTCCATAACATCATTTACTGTAGCGATTTTTTCTAAATCTTCTGACGGGATCTCAACGCCATATTCTTCTTCTAAACTCATGACTAATTCAAATAAATCTAAGGAATCTGCTCCTAAATCATCTTTGAAATTACTTTCTGCGCTGATTTCTTCCTCATTGATGCTTAACTGCTCCGCAATGATTGTTTTTAATTTCTCTAACATAACTGATTCTCCTTTTTAAGACATTTTTGATTTGAAGTTCAAATGTTTTGATTGTCAAATTATTTGACAGGCAAAGTATAATACAGTAGGAAATAAATGTCAACTGCTAATTTGAATTAATATAAAAAATGTGGTAGGATTTTGGGGTGGCAAAATACGCAAAAAAGAGCCGTCTATGCTAGCGGGGCTGTGTTCTGGGATTAAGGGGTTCTAATGTGTTCCTTCTGCTTTTTGGTTTCGGACGCAACCACTGCAGACACGCCTTCCATGGCGTGGCTGCAGTTTGCCCTGCCGTCCATGGCAGGGCATTGCTGTATGTTGCAGGAACACATAAGAATCCCTAAATCCCATCACAATGCCCCGCTAGCATAGACGGCTTTTTTGCGGCGCTTTGGCTGAATTTACTTTTTTATATTATATCGGTGGCGCTTAAGGGTGTATGGCTATACGGTTGGCTGTGAATGTTATCTGCTAATTCGCAGGCTAAAATGTACTTTGTTTTTTTATGTTATAACTATGTGTGTGTTGTGGGTTCTATATTGACTTGTTTTACTTTTGCTGTTTTGTTACCTTGTTTCGCTTTTGTTGGTTTCATTGATTGGTTTGTTTCGCTTTTGCTGTTTTTAAAGCTGGAATTTGGGCTGGAATTGATATGTTTTGGGAGGTTTGCGCATTCTGTAAGTATGTGTTTCTTTTTTGGCGGGTTATTTTGTTTCTGTTTGTAAATGCTTTTTTATGATGGGATTCTTTTGAAAGGAGGTTTTGATGGATACTATTTTGTTGTTGGAAGATGAGGAGAGTTTGCGGAGCGGGATCTGTTTTAAATTGGAAAAGGAAGGGTATCGGGTGTTTTCTTGTGGCTCGGTGGCGGAGGGTAAGCGGTTGTTTCGTTCGCATGAAATTGGGCTTGTGTTATGTGATATTACTTTAACGGACGGAAGCGGGATTTCGTTTTGCAGGTATTTACGTGAGGATTTGCATGATGATGTGCGGTTTATTTTTTTGACTGCGATGGATTCGGAAGTTGATATTGTGATGGGTTATGATACGGGCGCAGATGATTATGTGACGAAACCGTTTAGCCTTGCTGTGTTGATGTCGAAGGTGCATTCGGTGTTTAAACGTTTGAATATGCGTTCGGATTCTGGAGCGGGGAACGGGCAGACTGTTTTTGTTTCTGGGAAGCTGACTTATTATCCAAATGAAATGCGGCTTTTGGTGGATCATGCGCCTGTGACGCTGACGAAAAATGAGTATCGGCTGTTACAGTTGTTTTTGAATTATCCTAGGCAGATTTTGTCGAAAACGCAGATTCTTGAACAGATTTTTGATGCAGATGGGCATTTTGTTGATGATAATACGGTTGCGGTGAATATCCGGCGGCTGAGAGCGAAAATTTTGGATAGTGATGATAACCGGATGATTCGGAATGTCCGGGGAATGGGGTATGTATGGGATTGCGAAGTCATGCAAAAAATGTGAGTTTTGTGTTTTTGTTTGGCATTATATTTGTTTTGTTTACGGCGTTTTTGGATTTTTGGGTTTTGAGGGAGCTGAAACGCAGTTATCAGGAAACGGAACTGGTGATTATGGGCATTGCGGGTAGCAATGAAGCGGGTAGCGGGCTTTTACGCTGGCAGAAGGAGGCGCCGGATGCGGATTGGCTTTTGTCGGGAGAACGTCTGATGGGTTTTTATGGGTATGATTCGGAAACGGACACTGTTTGGGATAGGAAGTTTTCGGAGGCTAGGCGTGGCGTACTGATTGTGTCTGTTTGTTTGGATTTGGCGCTGTTTGCGGCTTTTGCCGCTATTTGGCGTCGGAGGGAAAAGGGGAATGCGGTTATTTTTATGGAGTTGGAATCTGTGTTCCGAAAGCTTCAAACGACGGATTCTCTCCGGCCGGAGTTTGAGTTTACGCATTTTGACGAGGTTTTGAAGGATCGCATTCTTTCTTTATGGGAACAGATTCAGACGGATCGGGAATGTTTGATCCGGGAGAAGGAGACAACGAAGGCGCTTGTGACGGATATTTCCCATCAGTTGAAAACGCCTGTCGCCGCTTTGAAAACTAGTATGGAATTGCTTGCATCAGAAGATCTTACGCAAGAGGAGGAGGACGAATTTTATGAAAACTGCCTATATCAACTGAATGGGCTTGAAAATCTGACGAAGGCGCTTGTTAATGTTTCCCGTATGGAAAAAGGCATGATCGAGCTTCATATGGAGCCTTGTGATCTGAATGAAACTATTTTGGACGCCGTCAACAGGCTGTACGGGAAGGCGGCGGCAAAGGGCATTTTGATTGAAATGTCTGAGGATTCGCCGAAATATCCTGTTATTGTAAGACAGGATAGGAAGTGGACGACGGAAACGCTTGTTAATCTTATTGACAATGCGATTAAATATAGCGGCGCAGACACGAAGATCTGCATTCATGTGGAATGCCTGACGAATTTTGTCCGGATCGACGTTGAGGACGAAGGAATCGGGATTCCAAAATCGGAGTATCATAAAATTTTTAAACGGTTTTACCGCGGGAAAGCGGTTTCTATGGTGGAAGGGTCCGGCATCGGGCTTTATCTTGCCAGAGAAATTATGGAAAGGCAAAGCGGCGCTGTTTTTGTCCGGTCGAAGCCTAGCGGGAAACGGGGCTGTATTTTTTCGATACAGTTACCGAAGTAGCTCCTCCCATTCGGTTTCTTTAAATCCGACGAGAACTGACGTCTCGGAAATGAGGAGCGGGCGTTTGACTAGCATTCCGTCTGTCGCTAAAAGCTCAAACTGCTCCTCCTCGCTCATTTCTTTTAGTTTGTCTTTTAATTTCAGTTCTTTATAGAGGTTTCCGCTTGTATTGAAAAAACGCTTGAGTGGAAGCTTGCTTTTTTTCTGCCATTCTTTTAATTCTTCCGCAGTTGGGTTTTCTTCTCTGATTGGACGCGTTTCATATGAAATCCCGTTTTCGTCCAGCCAGTTTTTTGCTTTTTTACATGTGCTGCATTTTGCATATTCGATAAATGTCATTGTTTTCCTCCATGTTTTCTGTTTTTTTCGTTTGGGGCTGTTTTTATTATGTCTTGTTTGGATAGAAAAATCAAGGAGAAGAAAACTTTTTTCTTTTCTTACAAATCTGTAAGACTTTTTTTCTTTTTTGTAAGCGAACGGAAAGAAAACGGCGTTATACTAATTCCATCAAGCAAAACACAGGAGGTTTTTTATGAATACAATTTTACAGACGAAAGACTTATGCAAATACTATGGCAAAGGCGATAATGAGGTAAAAGCTGTCAACCACACGAATATTTCGGTTGAAAAAGGTGAGTTTGCCGCAATCGTTGGGAAATCCGGTTCTGGGAAGTCTACGCTGCTCCATCTTTTGGGCGGGCTGGATTATCCAACCTGCGGGGAAGTCATCATCGGGACGCAGTCTATTTTTTCTATGAAGGAAAATGAACTTTCTGCATTCCGCAGACGCAAAATTGGATTTGTATTCCAATCGTTTAACCTTGTGACTTCGATTAATGTCTGGGAAAATATTGTCTTGCCGATTGGGCTGGATCATAAAAAGGCGGACGTTGCTTTTATTGAGGATATTATATGCGCGCTGGGCTTAACGGAAAAACGCAACAGTATGCCGAACACCCTTTCCGGAGGCCAGCAGCAACGTGTGGCGATTGCGCGCGCGCTTGCCGCAAAGCCGGACATTATCCTCGCAGATGAACCGACCGGAAATCTTGACAGCAAAACCAGCATGGAAGTGATGAATCTTTTAAAAGTTTCTGTCAAAAAGTATGGGCAGACTTTAATTATGATTACCCATGATGAAGAACTGGCGCAGATGGCGGATCGGATTTTAATCATTGAAGACGGCGTTGTGGCAGAAAATGAAAGGGAGGCGTTTTAAATGAAGACGACGACTAAACTTGCCCTTAGCAGCATGAAATCAGGAAAAACGAGAAGCCTTTTGACCGGAATCGCTATCTTTTTGACGACTACTCTTCTGACTGTGATTTCTTTTGGCTGTAAAGCGTTAATTCAACAGCAAATCGACAGCGCAGGGGAAACATATGGAGAGCATTTTGGCATATTCAGCCAGCTTTCTCCAGAACAGGCGGACGCCGTGATGCTTCATTCCCAGTTTTATGATACTGGCATCCAGCAATATGCGGCGGAGGGCGTCTGCAAGGGCTATCGGATCAATTATTACCGGACGGACGACGGTATGCGGAAATTATCGCATTTTACACTTGATTCGGGGGAATACCCGAAGGCGGAGAATGAGCTGATTGCCCAAAAAGAGTTTTTTATGGTACATGGTTTAAAAAATCCAAAGCTAGGCGACTCTATTACGGTTCCTATCCGCATAAATGGGGAAGGGACGATTTTGGAACAGGAATTTTCCATCAGCGGTTTTCTTCCTTCTTCCGATTCAAATGACCTCGCAAAACAATACAGCGCATATGTTTCGAAAGCCTTTTTAGACCGCTATATCCCGAATCCCGATGACAGACTTACTTTTATGGGATTTAAGGTTTTAAACGGCGAACGGTTAAATTCGTCAGAAATGGCTGAAAAAATAAAAAAGCTTGCAGAAGGCATCGGCATAGAGAAAAGTCAGGTAAGCGTAAATGAAGATTATCTGTTCTGGTCTTTAGAGCCAAACACGGAAGTGATTCTGCCAAGCGTATGTATTCTTTTGATTATTATGTTTATGTCAGCGCTTGTCATCTACAATATCTTCCACGTGTCGATTATCCAAAAAATAAGGGAATATGGACGGTTAAAAGCGCTTGGCGCAAACCAAAAACAGTTAAAAAGCATTATCCGGACGGAAGGATTGATTCTATCCGCCGCCGCAGCGCCAGCGGGAATCTTACTTGGACTGCTTATTTTAAAAATTTGGTTAAACGCTTTCCTTAAAATAGAAACCACTGTTTTTTCATTGCCACTGACTGCTCTGGTGATTCTGCTGACTGTCTGCACAGTTTATTTATCTATGCGAAAGCCTATGCGCATGGCGGCGAAAACTTCTCCGGTGGAAGCGATCCGATTTGAAACGGATAAAAAAGAAACGTTACGCAAAGGAAAAACCAATGTGACTGTGAAAAGCCTGACCCTGTCAAGCCTCACACTGCATAAAAAACAGACGATTACGACGATTTTAACCATGGGACTTTCCTGTATTCTGTTTGTCGTCATTGCCAATGTCGCAGGCAATATGAGCGCAGAGCGGCAGGCGCGGGAGGATATTGAATATGGCCGGTTCCGGATAGAACTGGATGCAAAATTAGACGATAAAGATTATCCGGAAAATAACTTAAATGAAATACAAAAACAAGCGCCTTTTGACGAATCCTTTCTAAACCGCCTGCGTTCTATTCCGGGCGTGACGGAAGTGCGGACAAGAAAGCTGATAAAAGCCTATGAAAAAAATAAAAATACAGGAGTAAACATTTATTCTGCAATTTCCGTCGTAACGGAAGAAGAATTTGACTGGCTTGCGCGAAACGCCGAGCGGGGCGAAGTGGATTATCGGAACACTGCCGCTAAAGATGGCGTGATTTATATGTATGACCACTTTTTAGATGAGGAATATCAGATTGGAGACACTTATGAATGTGAGATTGCAGACGGTGATCAGACGGTTCCTTTTTCGGGTCCGATTCTTGGAAGCTGCGGCCATTCGAATGATTCCACGATTACAATGACGGAAGACACTTTCCGGAAACTGGGGATCAAAACAGATATGACTTCCATTCTGTTTGTGGACTGTGACGAAAAAGACGAAGCTTCTGTAAAAAAGGAGCTTGAAAACATTACCGGAACCATGGAGCATATTTCTCTGAATACGTTGGAGAATAAGACGAAACTTCTGGATTTAGCGATTTCGTTTACGAAAAGCGGGTGCTATACGTTTTTGATCATATTGGGCGTAATTGGATTTATGAATATGGCGAATACGATGATTACGAATATTCTGACGCGGAAACGTGAATTTGGCATTATGCAGGCGATTGGCATGAGCAACAGACAGTTAAACCAGATGTTACAGTTAGAAGGGCTTGTTTTTACGGTGGGAACTTTGTTTATTTCCATGCTTTTGGGCAATATTTTAGGATATTACGCGTTTTTGCTGTGCAGGGAAAACGGAGTAATCGGCTTGTTTGAATATCATCTGCCGCTTCCAGAACTTGGCTTTTTGACCGTTGGCATTCTGGCGCTTCAAGGAATCTTAGCTTCCACGTTAAGCAAAAATGTAAAAAAAGAATCGCTTGTCGAGAGGATTCGGTGTGAGTAAAAGAGAAAAACCGTGCATGTATCGAAAACAGTATGTTATAATAATTGGGAAAATGAACAGACCAATGATCGAATGTACGGAGGTTATACAATGACAAATGAGAAGAAAACGGATTTTTTTATTGGAAAGCTTTTAGAACATGCGCATATTTCCTATACGCCAAATGGAAGTGACCTAAAGGAAATACAGGATGCCTTGAAAACTGCATCAAAACGGGGAAATAAAAAAGCTGGTTATCCAGAATTTACGGCAATGGTAAACGATTTTATTCTCGTGATTGAAGATAAAGCCACGCCCCAACAGCAGGCGCTCTATGAAAACGGCAAACTGTCAGAAGACACAAAAGCTATCTGTGAGTTTGCCGAAAACGGCACCCTCCACTATGCAAAGCATATTCTAAAATACACTTCTTTTCAAAAAGCATTTGCTTTCGGCTGTTCGGGAGATGAAAAGCGGCACAAAATACGTCCTATTTTTGTAGACAAAAATGGTGGCTACGTTCTGCTTCCTGAAGTGGAAAATTTTGAAAATTTCAATGAAAAAAATATAGATCAATATTACCATGAACAGGTTTTAGAAGAAATCCCAAAAGAAGCCGAAGAACTTGAAACTATACTAAAAAAATCGGCAGAACTTCACGAACATTTAAGAAATTATGGCCAGCTTGGCGACAGCGAGAAACCACTGATTGTATCAGCGGTTTTGCTCGCTTTATGCGAAAAAAATTTTCATCCAGATCAACTAAACGGAGATACGATTAAAACAGATGGGGATAAAATATATGATGCACTATCGGATCATATGGAACGTGTAAAAGTTCAGCCCTCACAAAAAAAAGAACAAATCCTGAATCAATTTACATTAATAAAAGATAGAGTAAAATTAAACGCCTTAGACAAACGTTTAGGAAAAACGCCCTTAAAATTCTTTACGGAATACATACATCAGCATATTTTACAGCCAGTCATCGCAAATACTCCAGAAGATGTTTTAGGACGTTTTTATGGCGAATTTATCCGTTATAGCGGCGGAGATGGGCAAAGCCTTGGAGTAGTCTTAACGCCGCGGCATATTACAGAATTATTTTGTGATTTGGTTGATTTACAGGCAGAAGACATTGTGTTTGATCCCTGCTGTGGCACAGGCGGATTCCTGATAGCGGCAATGGCAAAAATGTTAAGCCTTTCCCATGATTCTGATGATTCACAAAAAAACCGGATAAAAAAAGAACAGTTACATGGAATAGAAGTGCGTGAAGATATGTTTTCGATTGCCACAACAAATATGATCCTTCGCGGCGATGGAAAAAGCAATTTAATTTGCACAGATTTTTTATTATGTGACCCTGAAAAATTGAGAAAAAACAACTATTCCGTCGGTTTCATGAATCCTCCATATTCACAGGCCAAAAACAAAGAAACGTCTCATTTGTCGGAAATCCGGTTTATTCAGCATTTATTGGATTCCATGGCTGTAAATGGCAGGGTATGTGTGATTGTCCCACAGTCAGCCATGGTTGGCAAAACAAAAGAAGACAAGGAAACAAAAGCGGCAATTCTACAAAACCATACCTTAGAAGGCGTAATTACGCTAAATAAAGAAACTTTTTACAGGGTAGGAACGAATCCTTGTATCGCAATATTTACAGCTCATAAACCTCACCCAAAAGAAAAATTTTGTAAATTTATCAATTTTGAAGATGATGGATTTGTAATGAATAAACATATCGGACTTGTGGAAACCGAACGCGCAAAAGAAAAAAGAGCGCATTTAATCTCCTGTTTCCGATACCATGCCCCAGCAGAAAATAAATTTATGGTAATGGCGCAGACGCAGGCAGATGACGAATGGCTTCACTCGTTCTACTATTTCAATGATGAAATACCAAAAGCAGATGCATTTTCAAATACTATGGCAGACTTTCTGACTTTTCAAGTAAATATGATAACCCATGGCAGAGGCTGTTTATTTCGGGAATCGAAGCAGAAAACCACTGACGGAAAGGAGGGCGACTGAAAACGCCGTACGTTGTGTATGGAAAGAATTTACTATAGGGGAACTCTTTACGGTTTATACGGGCAAAGATTTAATTATGTCTAAAATTACCAAAGGAAACATTCCAATTATCAGCCATAGCAAAGGAAACAACGGCATAGCGGCATACACTGCCCCAATCAGCCGCCAAAAACTTTTTTGCCACCAAACAACAATTAGTCTGGCAGACAGGGGAAACTTTTTCGCAACGGTTCAGGCAAGTGATTTTTATATCTCTACAAGGGTAAAGGCGCTCGTCTCAAAAAATGCAATCCCCAAAAATTCATTAATGTTTATCTGTACTATGATAAATATGCAGTCTGTTAAATTTTCATATGGAAATAATTGCTGTGGACGGACAGAAGGGCTAAAAATACTTCTTCCCGCAGATCCTGCGGGTTCGCCAAATATAACGTTTATGGAAATATGTATGAGGCAGCAGGAAACGCATCTGAAAAAACAAATACTACAATCCTTTGCCCAAACAAACGAAACAGTAAAAAAACAAATGCTACCTACGGAATGGAGAGAATTTCATCTACACGACATATTCCCCAAAATTAAAAGAGGAAAACGTTTAAAAAAAGCAGATCATATCACGGGCAACATGCCTTATATTTCTTCTACTGAAACGAATAATGGCGTAGATGCTTTTATTAGGAATACAAACGGCGTTAGAATCTTTGAAAACTGCTTAACTTTAGCAAACAGCGGAAGCATAGGAGCCTGCTTTTACCAGCCGTTCACATTTGTTGCAAGCGACCATGTCACAATACTGGAAAATACCAGTTTTTCAAAATACGTATATCTCTTTCTTGCCGCCGTTATCAATAGAATTGCGGAGAAATACAGTTTTAACAGAGAACTTAACGACAAGCGAATTTTACGGGAAAAAATTATACTGCCCGTAAAAACGGACGAAACGCCTGACTTTAAGCTTATGGAATACTATATGAAGTATGAAGAATATCAACAGACAAAAGCGTGCATCGAATTTTTTATCAATAAAAACATATCATAAATAAAACCGCCCGTTACTGCCAATAACGGGCGGTTTCCAGCATAAACCGGAAAAAACCAGCCTACTGTTTCGTTTTTGTCACGCAATGCCTAACTTACTTTCTTAATTGAAAACGGTTTACCAGAGAATTTAAGCTTTCTGACTGCGCCGAAAGTTCTTCACTGGTTGCGGAAGATTCTTCTGCGGCCGCGGAATTGTTCTCTACGACAGATGTAATCTGAGCAACTCCCTGTTCAATGTTTTTAATTGCGACCGCCTGTTTATCCGATGCCATCCGCACGTCGCTAATTACAAGCAGTATTTCATCTAATCCCTGCATCACATTGTCAAGATGATCTGCCGTATCTTTTGTTATCCTGCCGCCAACCGCTACTTCTGCAATCGACGCTTCTATTAATTTTCTCGTATCCACTGCAGATTCTGCGCTCTGCTCCGCAAGTTTACGGATCTGATCCGCTACAACTGCAAATCCTTTTCCCGCTTCTCCGGCTCTTGCCGCTTCAATCGCGGCATTTAAGGAAAGCAGGTTAGTCTGTGAGGCAATGTCTTCAATATTTTCTATAATATTGCCGATCTGCTTGGAAGTATCTTCAATTTTTCTCATCGCCCCCGTCAGTTCCTGCATCTTATCCTGACTTGCTTTTGCCACTAACGCCATGGCCTTTGCCTGTTCATGCGCTTCATCAGTAGCCCTTGCATTTTCTTCTACATGATTTGTCACGTCAGTTACAGTGGCTAGCAATTCTTCCGCCGCTCCTGCCTGCTCCGTCGCCCCGACTGCAAGGCTCTGCGCGCTGTCCGCCATCTGGGACGCTCCGGCGTCAACCTGAGATGACGCTTCATTGATTTCTCTCAGCGTATTGCTTAAATCTATGTTTAACGTCCTCATAGAAAGAATCAGCTCGCGGAATGCCCCCACATACGCTTCATCGCCAATGACAGTTTTAACGTCAAAGTTCCCCTGCGCCATTTCTCTTAACACGTACGCCGCATCTCCGATAATGTCACGCAAGCCTTCTACAATCGTCCGCGTCGAATCCGCCAAAATTAAAGTTTCGTCGTCCGTATGTATGACCGGAATCGGAGCGTCCAAGTCTCCCTCTGCCAAAAGCTTCAGCCTTTCCGCGCATTCGCTGATCGGTTCGCCTATTGACGAGCCAACCCATTTCGCAATTCTCGCGCCCACATAAACGGAAACAATAAGCACAATTATAATAAGCGCCACGCTTAAAACGGATAAGCTCATAAAATCCATAAAAGGCGCATAAACCGCTAAACTCCAGCCATTTAACTCAATCGGGGCATACGCTACAATTTTTGTGTCAATTCCTTCCCGATACTTTCCAAATCCTTTTTCTCCCGTAATCATCTTGGATTCTATTTTTGCAAGGCTTTTTCCTGCGGAATGGCTGCTGTCTTTTATGTAATTCGTCTCCGACGTCACCAACGTATGATCTGGATGCCCAATAAACCTTCCTTGCGCATCAATGACAAATGCGTTTCCATTCTTGCTGACGTTAATCTCTGACACAATATCCGATAACTTCGATGCATCAAATGTAACTGTCACCACCCCGACTGTAGCTGTGTTTTGCACACCGTTTTCCCAAAGGGGAACTGTAACCGCTAACAGCATTTGGCCTGTAACGGAATCACAAAACGGATCAGAGATTACCGATTTCGCTTCCATTCCATCTTTAAAATAGGCCTCCCCCGAAATATCCTTTCCGGATCCTAACCTGTCAACTCCTTTTTCATCTGTAATCATAATCGACTGCCAATTATAATGATTGCGGTAGCCTTCTAAAAGCGTCTGGCGCTGTTCTGCCGGAATTTCTTCATTGCTCAGGCGGGCAATCGTCCCAATAATTTCCACAAGATTAATTTCAGCGCGGAGCGTATGCTCCACAACTTCCGCTGAAGTCTCCGCTTCTTCCACTAACGTTTTCTGCAGGGTACTCATAGTCGATATGTAATTCAATATACCGGACAACAAACCCATAACCGCCAGTGATATGGCGCTCAGACGGACGATATGCAGTTTGATTTCCCTTTGGATCGTCGTCTTTTCTGAAGACTGCTGTTTTTTCTTTTTTGTAAGTTTCTGGCGTTCCATTTGGTTTTTCTTCTTCATATTAGTACCTCGCTTTCTTCTCCTTACCATCTCCTATTATACTATACTTGAAGCAAATTTCCAGAATTTTTTGAAAATCATTTTTTAAACTTTAAAACAGGCTCCCCCTGTTCAGCTATTCCGCCGAATTTGGATTAAACGAAGAATATCTTGATATAAACTTTCTTTATCTTCTAAATCAGCCATCAGCCACTTTTGCCCATTCCCCTCTTTGGTTTGTTCATAAATCCTCCCGCTTTCTTGAACTTAACATTCCAGCCTTTTCCCAACTGCAGGAACTAAATTCTATCAGACCCTTACATTTATATGTAGTTTTTATTTCTGAACAAAATTGCATAAAACAGGATTATTGACATATTGCCCTATTTCCTCTAAAACAGGACAGGCGTTCTTATCTTTCAAGTCAATCATACTCAATACGTCCTTTTTTCAATTTATCATTACTTACGCCGCTTGAATCCCAGCCGTGGCTTTTCTAACTGTTTCTGAAATACCATTATTTTTTACGCGGCGGCAAAGCCAGCCGTTTCTCAATTTCATCAATTACAATCTGAATTGCCTGAAGCCTTGCATAATATTTATTATTTGACTGAATAATAAACCATGGCGCATTTTCCGTTGAAGTTTTCTCAATCATTTCGTCAATGGCTGTTTCATATACGTCCCATTTCTCACGGTTCCGCCAGTCCTCGTCCGTGATTTTCCACTGCTTTTCCGGCGTATTCTGCCGTTCGGTAAAACGGGCAAGCTGTGTCTCTTTATCTATATGCACCCAGAATTTAATGACTGCCGCGCCCCAATCCGTCAATTCTTTTTCAAATTCATTAATTTCATTATATGCCCGTTTCCAATCATTTTCCGAACAAAACCCTTCAATCCGCTCTACCATCACCCTGCCGTACCATGTGCGGTCAAAAATTGCAATATGCCCGCTTTTAGGGAGCCTGTGGTAAAACCGCCAGAGGTAATGACGCGATTTTTCATGCGGTTCCGGAGATGCGATTGGATAAACTTCAAACCCCCTTGGGTCGAGCGCGCTTGCCAGCCGCTTAATATTCCCGCCTTTTCCAGCGGCGTCCCAGCCTTCGTAAGCAATGATCACAGGGATCTTTTTGCGGTAAATTTTATTATGGAGCTTTTTCAGCTTCTTTTGCAGTTCTTTTAACCGGACCTCATATTCTTCCCTCGACAAGCTCTGGTTCAACGGAACTTCGGAAAGCTTTGGCATTTTAAGCAGCGGATAGTCTTTGTACAAGATTTCCGGAAGCGCCTTTCTGTTTACTTCCGCCTGATTAATTTGAATCGTTAAAATATGAAGCGCCTGAAGCAGAGCCTGTTTTTTGTCTGCGGCGTCGACAATATTCCACGGCGCGTATCCGGTATTCGTCGCTTCTAACAGCCTGTCGTAGAGCTTCTCGTATTTTTCCCGCTTCTTTACTTGAAGCAGATCTTTTTCAGACACCCGCCATTTTGTATCCTTATCTTCCATCAATTTCTCTATCCGCTGTTTTTGTTCCTCTGGCGGAATCTGTAAAAACAATTTTACAACAAGATAACCGTTGTCTTTTAACTGACGCTCAAAAATACGGATTTGCCTTAACCTCTGCTCTAAAGAAACGTCGTCTATCTTGTTATCCGCCATTGCATCTGCCGTCTCACTTAACCAGCCGGAATTTAGAAACAGAAACTGCCCTGCCGCCGGCATAACTTCCATGTACCGCCATAAAAACGGATGGCGCTTCGCTTCCTCAGTCGGCGCATTCATTTTTTTCACATGGAAAAACCTCGGATCTAAATCTTCGATTAAATTGCCAATTAAGGTGCCTTTGCCGGAAGCTCCCCAGCCTTCCACTAACACAAAAACCGGAAGCGCCTGCTCTTTAATTAAAAGCTGCTGGCGGACAAGCTCCGCCCGTTTCTCCCTGACTAACGCCTTAATCTCCTCTTGCGGCATTTGATACCTGCGTGTCTCATACTGTCTCAACATAATAAGTCCCCCTTTTTTCTTATTTTCGAATAGCTTCTCCCAAAATATGGCAATTTTCATTTGCCAAACCGCTTTCTATAGGATTTGTGAATATCGCCGTCCCTTTTTTATCACGGATATCGTCTAATGTGGCCCCTTCTTCCAACTCCTGATACTTCTCTCCGGTATAAGTAAGCTCCCGATAGCTCTGTCCGATGGAAACCGGCTCTGTCCCCTGTTCTTTTAATACAGACACTGTCTGCGTATTTTCCGTTAAAATTAAATTCCTGTAGCCCTCTGTCTTCTGGCTGCTGATATACACCGGAGTTCCAACCTGTTCAAACGACTGGCACACAGAATCTTTTGATAGGCTTCCCCGTTCCTCATTTAGCCATAACAAAACATTTCCCTGTATCTGCGGGACGTCCTGCCCGAACACAAAAGCAAGTATTTCATTTTGCCCATCTTCATTTAAGTCAACATAATTATAATAATAACGCGTCTTTTCAAAATCTTCTTCCCTTATGCCGCAATATTTGGCGATCGCCTGCTCTAATTCCCGATGCGCTTCTTCTTCCGCAATCCGCCCTTCAAATCCTTCCGGTATCTCGACTGCATTGCCTAACTGAAGCTGGCTTGTATGTTCCGTATCTACTGCAATTTCCGTCTCCGTCCCATGAACCGCCTGCGTATTCTGCGGACGGTTTGTATCTACACCGGCATTATCCGGCGTCTTTGTCCCGCATCCGGCCGCCGCGGCTAATATCATTGCCGACACAAAGAAAAGTGTGCATTTTTTTTCCATCTCCAAAATCCCCTTTCCCTCTGGTCTGTTTTTCCTATCAGTATTTGAAAAGGAGAGTTCTTTTATTCAGTATAGCGCAGATTCCAAAATTTTAATAGCGATTGATTTTTTTGCAAGGATTTTTCTTTTTCAATCGTATTACTTATGTAGAGGAAAAAACAGCATCAAAATCAAAAGGAGGAGACAAATGAAATCTTTTCGGAACCTAAAAAAAGCAGTTCTCGTTTTATTCGCGTCAGTTTTGCTCTCAGGCAGTTTTGCAGCGCCTGTTTGGGCGCATGGCCATTCGGGCGGAAATCACCACAACAATTCCGGCTGCTATTCCAACACGTCCAACAACAGCCAGCAGGGGACTTACTGCGCTTACCACGAAAAAAACCATAAACAGGGCGCAAACTGCAAATACTATGGACAGACCAAAAAGAAAGGCGCCTACTGCGAATATCACGATAAATACCACAAAAAGAAAACAAACTGCAAAAAATACTGTACAAAACATCACACCACCCATGCAAATGGGAAAAAACATCATACTTCTAAACATCATTAAGTTTCAGACAGCTATTTTAGCGTAAAAGGCGGTGTATGGAATTAAATTTTTCCATCATTGCCTTTTTTGTTGTGATTTGCAGTAAAAAGGTATACTATGGCAAGAGAGGGTTTCTTTTTTTACCGTTTGCGGGAAGGTGGGGATTACGATGCGAAGCGAACAAGAGGTATGCCGCGCAGTGGAAACCTATGCGGACATGGTGCGGCGTATCTGCTTTTATTATCTGAAAAACCGTGAAGACACGGAAGATGTGTTCCAAAAAGTATTTATGAAATATATGATGTATGATGCGCCTTTTCGTGACAGCGAACATGAAAAAGCATGGCTTCTGCGTGTTGCCATTAACGCCTGCAAAGACGACTTGAGAAACTTTTTCCGCCGAAATACCCTTCCTTTGGAAACGATAACGGAACTGGAAGCCGAGATTCCGGAAGATTTTAGGGACGTATTAGAAGCTGTGCTTTCTTTGCCGGAAAAATATAAAAATCCGATCTACCTGCACTATTATGAAGGATATTCCGCCGCTGAAATCGGAGCCATTCTTGGAAAAAAAGAAAATACGGTTTATTCCTTATTATCAAGAGGGCGGCGGCTGTTAAAAGACTGTTTAAAAGACTGCCCTTCAGCGGCAAAATATTATCAAGAAAAGACGGGAGGGGAAGGAATTGGCGAATGACATACGCGACGCATTTGACCACATAAAAGCAGACGAACATTTAATTGAATCAACGAAGCAATTTATTACAGAAAACAATCAGAAAAAAAAGCGGACACGTTTCCAAAAGACATTTGCCGCCGCCTGCGCTGCGCTGCTTCTGGCCATCGGAATTACAGGATATTCATGGACAAAAACGCCCGTCTCATATATCAGCATTGACGTCAATCCCTCTATAGAACTTTCCTTAAACCGCTTTGGCCGCGTCGTTTCTGCAACGGCATTCAATGCGGAAGGCAGAAAAATATTAGAAACTCTTTCCTTAAAAGGAAAACGCGACACAACGGCTGTCCATGAAATTATTGAAAATGAAACGATGCAAACCTTTTTATCTGATGAAGCGGAGCTTGTTTTAACGGTTGCTGAGGAAAAAACGCAACGGGGCTTAAACCGGAGAATGAAAGCCTGTTCGAACCACCTAAGCCATGAATGCCAGCATATCCGCGCTGATATAGAAATCGTAGAGGACGCGCACAGTTACGGACTTTCTTTCGGCAAGTATTACGCATACCTCCAATTAAGCCAATATGACAGCGGCGTCACGCCTGAAGACTGTAAACATATGGATATTTCCACAATCCATGAGCTTACCTGCGAGCATGAGCAGAACGAAACCACGGACGGCGAAAACGCTCCTTCCAAAGAAACCCGCTGCCACCACCACGATAAAAAGCACAATCAATCCCATAAACAGTAAAATCCTCTGCCAAATGAAACTTTAAACGGCATCCGTCTTGACAGATGCGGAAACTATTCCTAAAATAAGGGGAAGCCTTTCAGAAAGGAAAAAATATCATGTTATCAAAAATAGCCAAACGGCTGTCAGGAATGCAGCTTATCGCAGGCGGCTTTTGCATTATCATTTTTATAGGCGCCTTCCTTTTAATGCTTCCGTTCGCAACAAAATCCGGAGAACACACCTCCTTTTTAACAGCGTTATTCACATCTGCCAGCGCCACATGCGTAACCGGCCTGATTGTCGCAGACACCTTTACGCACTGGACGATATTTGGGCAGGTTGTGCTTTTATTCTTAATCCAAATCGGCGGTCTTGGATTTATCACTCTTGGCATCTCCGTCTCTATGATTCTCCGAAAGAAAATCGGCCTTAGCGAACGGGGTCTGTTACGGGAAAGTTTTAATGTCATTGAACTAAGGGGCTTAGTGCGTCTGACGAAACGCATCCTTATAGGAACGCTCCTGTTTGAACTAACCGGAGCTGCCATACTTTCTTTATGTTTTATTCCAAAAACCGGAGTCGCGGCCGGAATTTATTATGGTATCTTCCACTCCGTTTCCGCATTTTGCAACGCAGGGTTTGACTTAATGGGAAAATATTCCCCCTTCTCGTCCCTGACTGGCTATCACAGCAATCCAGTCGTGATGATTACAATTATGCTCTTAATCATAATTGGCGGCATAGGTTTCTATGTCTGGAACGATTTATATGAACACAGGCTAAAGTTCCGCCATTACTCCCTGCATACTAAAATTGTCCTTACCGCTACTGCGGCGCTGCTTTTTTGCGGCGCAGCCGCTTTTTATTTTATGGAACGCAACAATCTGTTTGCCAACATGACACAGACGGAAAAACTGTTAAATTCCATGTTCTGCGCCGTAACGCCAAGGACTGCGGGATTTAACTCGATTGAAGTAAGCGACATGACGCAAGCCGGAAAACTGCTTACGATTGTCCTAATGTTTATCGGCGGAGGCTCCGGATCTACGGCAGGCGGGGTTAAAGTCACTTCCGTTGTCGCGCTTTTTATCTACATCAAAGCAAACCTGACGCGTTCCGTCGGCTATAATGTATTTGGCAGACGCATTGAAGACGATGCGCTCCGAAAATCTTCCGCTATTTTTTGTACAAACTTAACGCTTGCCACACTATCCGCGATTGCTATCTGCGCGCTGCAAAACTTAAACGGCATAGACGTTTTGCTGGAAGTGTTTTCTGCAATCGGGACAGTCGGCATGTCCGCCGGACTGACGACACAGCTTCAAACGCCCGCCCTGCTAATCCTTATCTTGCTGATGTATTTAGGCCGTGTCGGAAGCTTATCTTTTGCCATGTCCTTTACAGACAAAAAGAAAATCGCGCATATTATGCAGCCCGCTGAAAAAATAAACGTCGGCTGACCAAATTTTAGTTTCAGGAGGAACCATTATGAAATCCATATTAATTATCGGGACAGGCCATTTCGGCTCTCATTTATGTATGAATTTATCAAAATTAAATAATGAGATTATGATTGTAGATAAATGCGAAGAACAGTTAGAAGACCTGCTTCCTTATGTCACAAGCGCAAAAATAGGCGACTGCGCAAATGCAAAAGTGCTTGAAAGCCTTGGCGTTTCGAATTTCGACATCTGCGTCGTATGTATCGGGGATTCTTTTCAAGACAGCCTTGAAATCACAAGCCAATTAAAAGACTTAGGAGCCAAACGGGTGGTCAGCAAAGCAAACCGGGACTTGTACGCCAAATTCCTGTTGCGTAACGGAGCGGACAAAGTGATCTTTCCGGATCGGGACATCGCAGAAAAACTTGCCGTTCAGTTAAGCTCAGACAGTATTCTGGATTATTTTAACCTGACGGACGGATATTCCATATGTGAAATTTCTCCGCTAAAAGAATGGATCGGCAAAACGATTCTTGAAGTAAATTTCCGCACAAAATACCACTTAAGCATTATCGGGGTAAAAGTCGACGACCAGACAAAAATCATGCCGAACGCAGATTATGTCTTCCAAAACGGGGAAAACCTGATTGTCATTGGCAGACAGGAAGATATTAATAAAATCATACGCAATAAAAATAAATCGGCTTGGAGGTAAATCTTATGAATAAATCAGAAGTATTAGAACTTAAACGCCGTCTGAAAAAAGACGCCTGCACCTTTACACGCATGTGTGGCTGTTACGTTGACGGAGAACGAAACCGAATTGTAAAGCTGGAAGAAACTTTTCTCAATTTAGACGAAGAAGAATTTTACAAATATTTGGAAATTGCAAGAAAAGCCCTCTCCGGCGTAATTGGAAACCAGCTTTTAGAACTGGAATTTCCACTGGAAGAAGAAGCCGTCGGGGGACGGCAGCATTTTCTCTCCGCATTAAAAAGCAGCGCGCTGAAAAATCCGGATCTCTTAGAGCGGTTCTACGATTTAATCATTGACAATTACGAATATGCCGGAAATTACCTTATTTTGATTTTTCATGATGCATATGACATCATCATAAAGACAAAAGACAAAAACAGTCTGGACGAATCCGAAGAAGTCTATGAATATCTGCTCTGCGCCATTTGCCCGGTCAGCTTAAGCAAGCCTGCGCTTGGGTACCGCTCGGACGAAAACCGCATTGGCGCAAGAGTCCGCGACTGGGTTGTTGGCGCGCCGGAAAGCGGCTTTCTATTTCCGGCATTTACCGACAGAAGTTCAGATATCCATGCAGTAATGACCTATCATAAAAACCCGAAAGAACCGCATACAGAATTCATGGAAGGCGCTTTAGGCTGTGTTGCAAGACGCACTGCCGCCGAACAAAAACAAGCGTTTCAGTCGATTGTCCAGAAAGCCTTTGGCGGCGATGAGGAAAAATCCACGGAAGCCTTTAATGAAATCCAGCAGGAACTCTCAGACTTTGCCGCAGGGCAAGAGCCAGACGAAGACGCAACGCAAAAAGATCCGGCGCGCTTAAGCGCAGATGACATTGGAAAACTAATGGAAGAATCCGATATGCCAAAGACAGCCGCAGAAGTCATCGCTTCTTCTTACCGTGAAGAATTTCAAGACGAAACGCCCCTTTTAGAAAACCTAATGGACAGCAAAGCCGCCCTTGCCGGCTCCAAACTCCGCCAGCAGAAAGACTTAGTAAAAAAGGTTGCCGCCCTAGAAGAACAGCTTGGAAACACAAAAACATACGACGTAATCCTGCGTGTAAAACCGGAAAAAGAACAGCAAATCCAATCCCAAATCATTAATGGAAGAAAATGTATCGTTATTCCTATGGAAGAAAATGAACACGCAATCGTCAATGGACGAAATACAACTGTCTAAAAAAACGACGTGCGCCAAACGAACTGCCGTTGGCTCACGTCGTATCTGTCTTTATTCTAAAATCATACGCACACAACCGTAAATTCCTGCATCATTTCCCAAAGTTGCAAGGTCAAAATGAGCGTCCAGACACGCATTAAACGACTTGGCGTCATAGTATTTTTTGACACGCTCCGTAATAATGCTGCCTGCTTTCGACACGCCGCCGCCAATTACAAAAGTCTCAGGATTTACGACACGGGCAACATTTGCAAGCGCCCCGCCTAATATCTTAGTCATATCTTCCACAATTTCATCGGCTAAGGCGTCGCCCCCTTTTGCCGCGTCAAAAATATCTTTTGCCGTCAACGGCTTAATCTCACGAAGCTGGCTTTTCTTCTCCGATTCCTCTAACTTACGCTCTGCCATATGGACAATCCCAGTTGCGGATGCATACTGCTCCAAACAGCCTTTCTGTCCACATCCACAAGATTCCGTCTCATTCTCATTGACAATAATATGCCCGATTTCCCCGCCGGCTCCTTTATTTCCACTGACAACTTTTCCATCAACGATTACGCCGCCGCCCACTCCGGTCCCAAGCGTAATCATTACAACATTCGTATATCCTTTGCCGCCGCCCTGCCACATTTCGCCAAGCGCAGCCACATTTGCGTCATTGCCGACTTTTACGGTAAAGCCCGTCCGTTCTTCCATATCCTTTGCAACATTAATCACATCCCAGCCCAAGTTGACGCATTTTAATACAACGCCTTCCCCAGTCACAGGCCCCGGAACCCCAATTCCAATTCCCTGAATGTCTCCTTTTAAAATATCCTTTTCCACCATTTTCGCCGTTATAAACGCCGCAACGTCCGGAAGGATATTTTCTCCATTATTTTCTTTTCTTGTGGGAATTTCCCATTTTTCCACAAGCCCCCCTGTCGTCTCGAACAGTCCAATCTTACAGGTCGTCCCGCCAATGTCTACGCCAAAACCATATTTTTTCATATATGCCTTCTCCTTTTCTTTTATTCTGACTTTAAGTATAAAATTGTGGGGGGTTAATGTCAATCCATAATTAAATAAATGTGTCCGTCATGGGGTGGCGCTTGGCGGGTGACTTATTCATGGATTAAGAACTTCTAAACAGTCCCGCAGCTATCTTGAATACGGACGGAACCGCTCCATACACGCCGTCCATGGCGTGAATGGAGCTTCCGCGAACGTCCTGTTCGCGGATTCCTGAATCGAAATGTGACTGTTAAGAAGTTCTAAATCCAATCATAACGCCACCCGCCAAGCGCCACCCCCTGACTACGTTACTGGCTGCCCGATAGGGTTTTGGCTTTGTTTCTTTTTGTTTTGGTATATCTACATAAATATAGATGTGTAGGTTTTTAGGATTTTTGTTTAACTTTTCACCTCTTTAAAAATCGCCACGTTTTCATACGTTTCACTCCCTAACTACTACCAGACAAACTGAGCGCCGTAGATTCTATCAGCGCCTTATCATACGTTCCAGCCTCCAACTACCAGACCAACTTAGAGCTGGGTTTTCTATTGGCGCCTTTGATGGAATTTAGGTCTTTAATGCGCACATATTTTCTTTCTTCAACTTCCACTCTCTCATATGTTCCACACCCAACTACCAGACCAACAAAACGCAGGGTTTCCTATTGGCGCCTTTAATGAATTTTAGGACTTGAAAGCGTAACTTTCTTCTTTCTTCAACTTCCACTCTCTCATATGTTCCACCCCCCAACTACCAGACCAACAAAACGCAGGGTTTCCTATTGGCGCCTTTAATGAATT
>CAJUST010000001.1:0-132078 GCA_910589105.1 uncultured Lachnospiraceae bacterium | reverse complement strand
GAAAGCGTAACTTTCTTCTTTCTTCAACTTCCACTCTCTCATATGTTCCACCCCCAACTACCAAACGAACAGAGCGCCGGGTTTCCTATTGGCGCCTTTAATGAACTTTAGGACTTGAAAGCGTAACTTTCTTCTTTCTTCAACTTCCAACTCTCTCATACGTTCCACCCCCAACTACCAGACGAACAGAGCGCCGGGTATTCTGTTGGCGCCTTGTGATGGGATTTAGGAGTTCTTAAGTATCCCTTCAACAAACAGAAATCCGCAGACACGATGTCTGCGGAAGCTCTAATGCGCCATGGACGGCGCTTTTAGAGCGGTTTCGTCCGTCACCGGCATAAAACATGGGATACTTTAGAACTCCTTAATCCCTGAACACTTCGCCGACAGAATACCCGGCGCTCTGTTTGGCGTTCGGATTTATTGTTCTCCTAGGGCATCCTGCCGTATCTTCTGGTACAAATCCATTTCCACATCTACATAAGGCAAAAACTCAAGCGCCGGCAGTCCGGCATGGCAGGTTTCCATGAAACTGCGCCATATCTCCCCCGGATAGGAAGATCCAGATAAACCGGGAAGTTTTTCCGGCATATCGTAGCCGACCCAGACACTTGTCGTATAATAACGCGTATACCCTGCAAACCAACCGTCTTTATTGTCATTCGTCGTCCCTGTTTTTCCTGCGGACGGCATTCCCGTTACGCCAAGCCCTCTGCCGGTTCCTTCCGTTATTGCCGTAACAAGCATATTCGTCGCCATGCGGGCAGCAGTTGTTTTATAGATGTTTGTTTCTTCTTGTGAAGTGGAGAGAATTTCGTTGCCGTCGGCATCTGTAATTTTTATGATGCAGGTTGGAGCGCGGTATTTTCCGTCGTTTTCAAGCGTTGCGTAAGCCGCTGTAAGTTCGACTGGGGACACTCCGTTTGTCAATCCTCCTAAAGCTGACGTAAGCCGCTCGTCTTCGTCTGCAATCCGCGAAAATTTCATTGCTTTTAAATAAGAGAGTCCTTTTTTTGGCGTTATCTCCTCTAATAGTTTCCATGCAATCGTGTTTTTCGAACGGGCCAGCGCAGAACGCAGCGTCATCTCTCCACTATAACTTCCGTCTGCATTCGACGGGCCTTCTTCAATCGGTTCGTCCACTACAATCGAATCCGGCGTATATTCCTGTTCCAACGCCGGCGTATACACTAGTATCGGCTTAATTGCGCTTCCTGGCTGCCTATAGCTTTGATATGCCCGGTTTAACGTATATCCCGCAAAGTCTTGGCTTCTGCCCCCGACGATTGCCCTGACATATCCTGTCTCATTCTCTATGCAGACGCCTGCTCCTTGTAGTTTAAATACGCCTTCTTCATTTACGTCTGTAAAACCGGAGAGTTTTTCATCTATTGTCTTTTGAAGAAGTTCCTGTAATTTTAAATCCATTGACGTATAGATGCGGTAGCCCGCTGTAAACAGTTTTTTCTGGCATTCCGCATACAAATCACTATAACGCGTATCATACAGGCTTTTTTCTTCGTCATTTTTAAATTCTGTCTGAAAAACAAAGCCTTCCCGTTCCATTAACAGACGTATTGCGCAATAATATGTATACGTCTCCACATAGTTATTTTTTGTATGCTCTGGCCGGTTTAATGTGATTTCCTCCGATTTTGCCATCAGGTACGCGCCTTTTGAAATTTTCCCGTCTTCATACATATTTAAAAGAATGCGGTCTCTGCGCCCTAACGTGTTTTGCATATTCGTCAGCGGGTCATGAAGCGTCGGATTATTGGGAATGGCGCATAAAAACGCAATTTGTGACAAATCCAAGTCATTCACGTCTGCATTAAAGTATCCTCTGCTCGCCGCCTGAATCCCATAATAACCATTGCCAAAATATATATTATTCAGATAAAATTCTAGGATTTTATTTTTACTGTACTTTTTTTCCAGCTCTGTTGCAATAAACATTTCCTCGACTTTTCTCTGCCATGTCCGATCCTGTGTCAAAAAAATCGTCCTTGCAAGCTGCTGTGTTATCGTGCTCCCGCCCTGTGTCACTTCTCCGTTTTCAATCGCGGCTCTTGCCGCGCGGAAAATCGCCCGGTAATCAATTCCATTATGCTGATAAAATTTTTTATCTTCTATGCTTACGATAGCGGCGCATGCATCAGACGGAATATCCTCATATGGCAGATAGTAAACGTCTTTTTCCCCTTTTAACGTTGAAATCGTATTTCCGTCTTTGTCATACACAACGCTGGTCTGAGCCACGCAAAACGTGGCTTCTGTCGACCCGCGCACAAACCGCACAGCTTCCGCTTTCATCTTCTGAACCTGTACGGCATATCCTCCATAATAATAGTAGCCTAGGGCGGCGGCTACCAAAAGCATCAGAACAAACTGAAGTTTTGCAAAAAACCAAAACACACGGTATTTTTTCTTTTTCTTTTTACGGCTCATATGGCTTCCTTTTTATCACATTGTATTTTTGATTATTCTACCCTTTTTGCCAAAATAAAGCAACCTTACTTTCAAGGTTCTACTGCTCCATCTGTCTCCCCAAAAAGCCCGCTGCCGTAATCGCCAGCTTATGTTCCGTATCTCCCATCTGCCGTTTTTCGTTCTTATCAGAAATGACAACTGCGCCAATCGCGTCTCCCTGACAGATTATTGTCGCCACTGCCTGAGAACACTGCTCCCCCGTGTCGTCTAACGTAATTTTTACAAACGAATCATCATCTTTATTTGCAACAAAGTCCGCCCGGTTTTCAATAATGCCCTCCATCTGCTTGCTTAACGGTTTACCGTCAAATTCTTTTTTTCCATTGCCCGCTACAGCGACGACATGGTCCCTGTCCGTAATGCAGACCAGATTTCCGGTTGTCTGGGAAAGGCTCTCCGCATACTGCCCTGCAAACTGTCCTAGCTCCCCAATCGGTGAATATTTTTTTAAGATAATTTCCCCCTGCCTGTCCGTAAAAATTTCAAGTGGATCCCCTTCTCGAATCCTCAATGTCCTGCGGATTTCTTTTGGAACAACCACCCTTCCCAAATCGTCTATTCTACGCACAATTCCTGTTGCTTTCATATGAAAAATTCCTCCATTTACATTTTCTACTGTGTGGTAGTAGTATCTGTAAGTGAAGGAATTTTATACCTCGATTTTTTATGCCTGTTTGAATTTTATTAGAAATCTCTCAAAGGCTCACTCCCAATTTATCTCATAAGCCTTTGTAAACACATTGCAGTCTGGATCGTTTTTCATCGCTTCTAACATCTGAATGTCTTCTGAATCCGCTTCTTCCTCTTTCAGATCCTCCCACGAAACCGATATTTGCCGTTCCACGAACTGATAACATTCTTTCATTTTAGACGGTGAAATGTCGTCAATCACATCAAAGATTGCCTGTCTGATTTCATTCAGATTCCGCTCGTTTTCAAGTTATTCCTTTAATTTTTTCATGCAGCAACAGCGAAATTCCTGAATGCCTTTTATTAGCTGTTTCCTGTTCGCTTCATTTTGTTTTTTCAGGAGACATTCTGTCTGCTTGGAATAACTTATTTCCATGACTCATCTTCCTTTCGAGCTGTTTTTTAACTCTGCCTTAATCGCGCTTCTCATCACTGTCAAACGTCTCGCAATACCTCGCATAAAATGACGGTTCTTCCCCTTTCACAAAGAGATGCGAAATATCCCCAAACCTGCTAATCCGGAAAGAAGCCACGCCCTCCCTGCGTTCTTCCGTAAACACTGTCGTCACAGAAGAAGGCGCGGCGCAGAATCCATGCCATAATACCATAGGAGAAGCTCCAATTAAATGCCCTAACAATACACATTCCAATGCGAAATGACAGAAAAACGCGATCGTGTCACGGTTTGCCCGTTCAACGCGATAGATATTGCCTTCCCGCGCATATCCATGTTTTGCAAGCAGCCCGTCAAACTCCTGCGTCACATTCTGGTAAATCTGGGCGACATTTCCTTCTTCCATCAATTCCGTTTTTGCCCAAAGGCTCTTGTCATAATACTCATTTACCCCCGTCCAGTCCTGAGGCAGAAAATCCCAGCAATTTATCGGAAATCCTTTGTCGGGACGAACTACCTTGGCCGGAAATTCTTCCAGCCACTGGCATTCCACGCCCGTCATCTGCTTTTTCAAAAGGGTCGGGGCAGCCGTATCTTTTGCCCTTCCAAGCGGCGAAACATAACATGCGTCGATTTTTACATCAGCAAGATACTCTGCCAAATATTCCGCTTCCCGAAATCCCTTTTCTGTCAGAGAATCCTTTTCATAATCCGGCTCTCCATGCCGTATAAACAGCAGTCTCATCTGCTCCCTCCCGTTCTTTTCCGTCGTCTCTCCTATTTACAAAGCTCACACATCCGCTGCCATTTCTTTTCCATATCGGCGACCAGCGCAAACTGCGTCCGGCAACGGTCAAGATTATGATCTTCACGCGAGGTCTTAAAATAAACGTCACCTTCCAGATAATCCGCAAGGAACCGCATACCGCACTCTAACGTCATCATCTTCGCCCCCATCGGAAGCGCTTTAATTTCATTTTCCGTCAATCTGCCGCCGCATCCCTCCAGAAATCCTTTTACATAAATCTCAAACAATTTCAAAGACAGGGAAACTTTTGAAGTGTCCGGCTCATCTTCTGCCGCCGTATTGGCGCCAAACCGAATCGCATCGCCAAAATCATGCGCCGAAAGCCCCGGCATAACCGTATCCAGATCAATAACGCAAATCGCCTTATGGCTGTCCGCATCTATCATAATATTATTTAACTTCGTATCGTTATGCGTCACGCGGAGCGGAAGCTCCCCTTTTGCAAGCATGTCATGAAGCATGGAAACCTCGCCGCTATGCTCGCGCACAAACGCGATTTCCTTTTCTACCTTTGCGGCGCGCCCTTTCACGTCCGCTTCTACCGCTTTCTCAAAATCGCGGTACCGCTTTGCCGTATCATGGAACTGCGGAATCGTCTCATGCAGCGTGTCCGCTGGAAAGTTTGCAAGCATAGCCTGAAACTTGCCAAACGCAACGGCGCTCTGATAAAAATCCTCGTCGCTCTCAACTGCATCAAAAGTCTGCGCGCCTTCAATAAATTCATACACACGCCACTTGCCGCCGTCTTCATCGGTAAAATAAGATTTCCCGTCCTTTGTTAAAACCACTGTGAGCGTCTCCCTTTTGGGATCGCCGCCCGTCCGTTCAATCTCTTTACGCAGGTAAGAAGTCACATTTAATATATTTTCCATTAGTTGATCCGTATCTTTAAATATCGTCGTATTAATCCCCTGTAAAATATATTTTTTGCCTTCCGACATCTGCGCCAAATATGTATGGTTAATATGGCCGCTCCCATACGGCTCCACTGATACCACTTCCTGTTCCACTTGAAACTGCATTACGAGTTGTTTCTTATCCATTGCATTCTCCCCCTATTCTTCCCATAAATATTTCGGATAAACGCCATTCGCCTTAAAATCCGCTATCGCCTGCATAACTGTCTCTTTATCCTCTTTATAAGTCACGCCATACCAGCGGTCTTCCGATTTCAAAACCGTAACTTCCGCCTTATCTTCCTCCATAAGCTTCTGAACGGCTGACGGCAGGAAATATTCACATTTCAGCGGGTTTTTCGCAAGGTTCTCCTCTAAGAACGCCGGAAACCCTTTCTTAAGTTCGTCCATCAAATTCGCTTCAAAGCCCCACATATTCATAGAAACAATGCTTCCTTCCGGAATCGTCACCCAAGAAGCGCCATCGTCCTCCGTATATGCCGTTTGCGCGCCTCTTTTTTCTATACGGGTGCGTTCATGGATTTCCACAAGATGCCCATCGTCATCAATTTTACAAACCCCTCTTGCCACATGCCCGTTTTCCGTCAGCGTATTTTCCATGATGTAGCCTACCATTACATAATGATATTTATCCCCGTCTTTTTCCCCGCTTAAATATTTATAAATCACTTCAAACGCATGACGCCCATAAAAATCATCTGCATTAATCACGGCAAACGGCCCGTCAACCTTATCTTTACAACATAAAACCGCATGTCCTGTGCCAAACGGCTTCTGCCTTCCCTCCGGCAATTCAAACCCTTCCGGAAGCGCTGTAAGCTCCTGATACGCATACTCCACCTGAATACGCTTTGCAATGCGATCGCCGACGCACTCTTTGAAAACAGCCTCATTTTCCTTTTTAATAATGAAAATCACTTTTTCAAACCCCGCCAACATCGCATCATAAACCGAAAAATCCAAGATAACATGTCCCGCATCGTCCATCGGGTCCATCTGCTTTAATCCTCCATAACGGCTGCCCATGCCAGCCGCCATCACAACCAATACCGGTTTGTTCATTTAAAGTCCTCCAATCTGTAAATAATGATACTCACATTATAACAGATTTATCCAAAGATTACAGTAAATATTTCAACTTTTCCCTAAAACCTATGCAAAAACGCCAAACATTCCTTACACACCCGAACCGCCCTGTCAATCTCATCTTCATTTATCACAAGCGGCGGATTAAAATAAATCACATTCCCAAGCGGCCTTAAAATCAGCCCCTTTTCTAATGCCTTTTGATACACTTGATACCCTGCCCTAAATTCTGCCGGATATTGCGCTTTCGTCCTGCGGTCTGGCGTCAGCTCCATCGCATGAATCAAACCGATGTGGCGGATTTCCCCGATATTCACAGATTCGCCGAACTCCTCCAAAAGCCTTTTCCCCAAGTATGCCGCGCGTTTTGCCGCGCGTTCCAAAACCGGCTCTGTACGGAAAATATCCAATACCGCCAGAGCCGCAGAACACCCCAGCGGATTCCCACTATAGGTATGGCTGTGCAAAAATGCCTTTCCTTCATTATAATCTGCGTAAAACGCCTGATAAACCCTATCCGTTGTAACCGTTATCGCCATGGGCAGATACCCGCCCGTAAGCCCTTTCGAAATACACATAATGTCTGGGCTGACCTGCGCATGGGAAAATGCAAACATTTTTCCGGTTCTTCCAAATCCGGTCGCAATCTCATCTGCAATTAAAAGCGTGTGATACTGATTGCACAGCTCCCTTAATTTCTTTAAATATACAGGCGGGTAAATCCTCATGCCCGCGCTGCCCTGAAGCAGCGGCTCCACAATCATTGCGCAGACCTCGTTCCCATACCGTTCAAACGCTTCTTCTGCATATACAAAACACTCCGCATTACAACAATCCCTGTTTAACCCAAAAGGGCAGCGGTAACAGTCCGGCGCCTGTACCCGAATCGTATCCATAAGCATCGGCTGATAAATTTTTGCATACAAATCCATGCATCCGACAGACAGCGCCCCAATCGTCTCTCCATGATACGCATCCGTAAAGCACATAAACTTTTTCTTCTGCGGATTCCCCGTCTGATACTGGTATTGAAACGCCATCTTAAGCGCGCACTCCACCGCCCCAGAACCATTGTCCGAAAAATGGAATTTTTCTAATCCTTCCGGAAGCTCCTCTTTTAATTCCTCACAAAGCCGGATCGCCGGTTCATGTGAAAAATTTGCGAAAATCACATGCTCTAACTTGTCCAACTGCCGTTTTATGCTTTCATTTATCTTAGGATTACAATGCCCCAGCAGATTACACCACCAAGAGCTTACAATATCCATATACTCCTTTCCGTTCACATCGTATAAATAAACGCCCTTCCCATGATCAATAATCATTGGGGGAAGTTCTTCATAATCCTTCATCTGCGAACATGGATGCCAAATATGCCTTAAATCCCTCTTTGCAAAATCCTCTTGCATCTTCATTGCAAACCAAACCTCCTTCCCGCTTTTATAAACACCGGAGCCAAAACCGCCGTAAACGCCATGCCCGGAAGCGCATACAAAACCAACAGAACCCAGTCAACGCCCAAAACCTGCGCCAGCAAAAGTCTGGAAACAAACGTGCCGCAAGGCCCGCAAAGCGCCACCGCGGCTTTGCTGTCTGGAAACAGATCCAGCAAAAGTCCAACTACAACTCTGTAAACCATGGCAACCATGATATTTAACAAATTTTGCGCGCCAACCGCAAACCCACAGACACTTGCCGCAAGGCCAATCATAAGATACCTTTTAAATCCCAAAATCTTTGCAACCGCCACCGCAAACGGAGCCGAAATCTGAAATTCCGCGCCCGGTAGAAACGATGGGATTTTAAACATTCCCGTAACCAGCAGAACCGCCGCCAGCATACCGTCCGTTACAAGTTTTTTAACCGAATCCCCCCGTTCATTCGTCATAAAATCCCGCCAGCCTCTCTATCCCAATATCCAGACACATTTCACCTTCACGCAAGGCAGCCACTACCGGAACGCCTGTCAGATACTCGATCATCTTCCTATTATCCATTTCCACAATGCTGTCCCGAAAACGATTCAATACAATCCCCTTCACCTCTATTTCCCTGCTCCTTAAATAACTCACCGTCAAGACACTCCGATTAATCGCCCCAAGCCCTGAATCTGCAACAGCCAAAACGCCAAGGTTCAGTTTCTTTATCACATCTTCCAGTAAAATCACCTGCGTGTCAAAACGAATCGGACAGACAATTCCTCCACTGCCTTCCACAGTCACATACTCATACCGTTCCAACATAGCTTCATATTTCCCACAGACAACGTCCATTTCCACCGGATTCCCCTCAATCTGAGCCGCCAAATGCGGAGAATACGCATGTTCATACGCATATGGAACCATTTCAGACAGCTTCCCGCCAATCCCCGCAACAGCCTTTACATATTCCGCATCTTCCGGCGCCAGACCACTTTGGGTTCTTTGGCTGCCGCTGGCCGCCGCTTTAAAATAGCCACTGCGAAAACCAGCGTCCCGCAGTTTTTTTACAATCAAAGCGGAAACATATGTCTTTCCAACATCTGTGCCAGTGCCCGTAATAAAAAGCCCTTTCCCCATAGTTTCACACCCTTTCTAATCATACAATCCCATATTTTCCGCACACTCTCAAAATTGCTTCTGCCGCTTCCCTAAGATCTTTTTTCGAATGTTCCGACATAAGCGCCGCCCGCAATCTTGCGCTCCCTCTTTTCACTGTAGGGTAACGAATTGCAGGGATAAAATACCCTTCCGAAAAAAGCTCCTCCGAAATCTCAATCGCCTTTTTCTCGTCTCCAATCATAATCGGTATCACCGCGCTTTTTGAATCAGCCAAAATCCCTCCCTCGCGTAAACAGCCACAAAAAAACAACACATTTTCCCTAAGCCTTAAAACCAACTGCGGATTCTCCTCCAATGCCTCAAGCGCCTGAATTGAAGCCGCCGCCACAGCCGGAGAAAGTGAAGTGGAAAAGACAAACCCCCGAGCCTTGTGCCTTAAAAATTCCGTCAGTGCCCTGCTCCCACAAACAAACCCGCCTTCACTGCCAATCGCCTTACTAAGCGTCCCCATCAAAATATCCGGCCTGCATACGCCATGATAATGCTCCACAATCCCACGCCCCGTCCTTCCAATCACTCCCGTCGAATGCGCCTCATCTACCATCGACAACGCCTGATGCCGATCCGCAAGCTGCGCAAACTCCGGCAGATTTAAAATATCCCCGTCCATGCTAAACACCGCATCACTCACCACAAGCCCCCTCCGAAACGGACACTTGGCCAGCTTTTGCTCCAAATCCCTCATATCATTATGCCGGTATATTACAATCTCCGCCCCGCTTAGACGGCAGCCGTCAATAATGCTCGCATGATTTAATTCATCACTGAAAATCACGTCCCCTTTTCCCATAAGCGCAGAAATTGCGGCAAGATTCGCAACATACCCCGAATTAAACAGCAGCGCAGACTCCTCCCCTTTAAACTCTGCAATCCTGCTTTCCAATTTTTCATGCAGAACCGTATTGCCCGTCGTAAGCCGCGAACCTCCCGAACCCGTTCCATACAAGTCAAGCGCCCGCTCCGCAGACTCCTTCACATCCTTACGGCGGGCCAAATCCAAATAATGATTTGAAGCAAGCAAAAGCACACGCCTTCCATCACATAAAACCGACGAGGACTGCGCAGACTGCATAGTCTTCATACTCCGAAATAAAAAATCCTCCCGCAGACGTTTAAGCTCCTCATTAAGAAACCCAAACTTCCCCTCGCTATGGTTCCTCGAAAAAAGTTCCGGCGCATTCCTCACAAGCACAGCCTGATGCTCCAAAAAGCCAACCGTCTCCGCCACATCCTCCTCCCGCCCCCGATACAAAAAAATCCTCCCGCCCAATTCACTTCCAGCTTCCTTCACTTTCGTAATCCGCCGATACCCAAACACCTTCGATGCGACATACCCCGCCACATAATCCGGATCGTCCGAAATACAAATTTCCCCAATAATATTCGGCGCATTCGCCACCTTCGCCGCCAGCACAACCGCCTCTTGAAAATGATGTTTCCCCTTCGTAAAAACAGCTTCCCCCGTCCTTACTCCGTCCATATAAGTAGCCCTAACCCCACGCTCCCTGTCCGGCTCTAACCGTTTCAGCGTATCCACATCTAACAACATAGCCCCACGCATCGCATACGTTTCCGGCAAACGCCCCAAGATCCCCTCTACGTTCACAATCCCCAATTCCAACAAACAATTTCTGACTTCCTTAAGCCCGTCTCTGAAATCCTTCACTTCAACCGTAGAAACCGGAAGTGTATCCAAATATAAAATCTCATTCTCCTCAATCTTTTCCATTTTAATATTCAGCAAATCCGCCTTCCCCTTCGAATGATTCCGCCCACGCCCAAGCATCTGCTCCACGCAAACGTCCACTTCCCGCTCCAAAACAAGACGCTCCGCCCCTGAAATATGCTTTCCCTGTTCACTTGCCCTCATTTTCACACTATAAAACGATAAACCCATCGTCCCATACCCCTCCCCTCCATAATATCCATTTCCAATTCTATAATACCCCTTCCAGATTGTCAACCAATCACAAAAATAAGTTTACAATAAACCCAAAAATAAATCAGGCATCCTCCTGCCCAAAAGCAAAAGAATGCCTGATTTCATTTCCAAACACCCACTAACCGCGAATCCCCCGCAGCAAATTAATCATCTCAATCGCGCCCGTCGCACAGTCAAATCCCTTATTGCCAGCCTTGCTTCCTGCGCGCTCAATCGCCTGCTCAATCGTATCCGTCGTCAACACGCCAAACATCACCGGAAGCCCCGACTGAAGCGCCACCTGAGCGACTCCCTTCGAAACCTCACTACAAACATAATCATAATGTGAAGTCGCCCCCCGAATCACCGCGCCAAGACAAATCACCGCATCATACTTTCCACTTTCCGCCATAGCCTTCGCCGCCAACGGAATCTCAAACGCTCCCGGAACCCAAGCCACATCAATCAAATCCTCAGACACTTCATGCCTCTTAAGCCCGTCAACCGCTCCCCCCAGAAGCTTATCCGTAATAAACTCATTAAACCTAGCCACCACAATCCCAATTCTAATATCCTTCGCAACAATCTTTCCCTCAAATACATTCATCTCATTCCATCTCCTTAACTATTATTTTACAGCTGCCTAAACCTACCGTCCGTCAATCCCCCGTTAAACAGCAGATAAAACCAGCCAGTTTCCCAAAACTAAACCTGCCATAGTCCAATTCTCCATTATTCAACCCCCACTACACTGCGCTTCAAACACAAGCCCCCGCTTTCCAACATGAAATTCCTCCCTAACCCAATACCCATTAATGCCCACCAAACCTACCGTCCCCCAATGCCAGATGAACAGCAGATACAATTAGCCGCAGGGATTCTTGACGCCGCCGGCTCTTAGACGCCGTATTTTGGCGTCTTAGCGCCGCTGCGAGCGTCAACAAGCAAAAGCGCTCCCAGCGGAAAATTGTATCTGCTGGGCAGCGTCCGCTAAAACTCCCCCTCCAACATATGCCCCATCTTCTTCTTCTTCGTCCTCATATAATACGCATCAAACGGCGTCAGCTCCATCTGAATCGGCACTCTTTGTTCAATGCTAAGCCCAAACTCCGAAAGGCCGTCAATCTTCTTCGGATTATTTGTCAAAAGCCGCAAACTTTTTACGCCCAAATCCCTGAGAATCTGCGCCCCAATATAATACTCCCGCAAATCCTCCTCAAAGCCCAGCGCCAAATTCGCTTCCACCGTATCCATTCCCCGATCCTGCAATTCATACGCCCGAAGTTTATTGATAAGCCCAATCCCGCGGCCCTCCTGCCGCAGATAAAGCAAAATCCCACGGCCTTCTTTTTCAATTTGCTTCATCGCCGATTGAAGCTGCTGCCCACAGTCACACTTCATCGAGCCAAACGCATCGCCCGTCAAGCACTCCGAATGGACGCGGCAAAGCAAATGCTCTCCGTCTCCAATCTCTCCTTTTACCAATGCCACATGATGCTCTCCATTTAAGCGGTTGACATACCCATGCGCCAAAAACTCCCCATAACGCGTCGGCATTTTCGTAATTGCAACTTCCTCTACCAGCTTTTCATGCACTTTCCTGTATTCCTGAATTGCCTGAATCGTAATCATCTTAATTTGAAATTCTTTCGCAAGACCCATCAATTCCTCTGTCCGCATCATCGTTCCGTCTTCCCGCATAATTTCACAGCACAAGCCGCATTCCTTTAATCCCGCAAGCCGCATCAAATCGACTGTCGCTTCCGTATGCCCGTTACGCTCCAGCACGCCGTTCTTTTTCGCTAAAAGCGGAAACATGTGCCCCGGCCTTCTGAAATCCTCAGGAACGGCGTTTTCATCGACGCACTTTCTGGCGGTAATCCCACGCTCTTTCGCTGAAATCCCTGTCGTCGTTTCCACCGCATCAATCGAAACCGTAAACGCCGTTTCATGGTTATCCGTGTTATTCGAAACCATTTGCGGAAGCATTAATTTTTCCACAAGCGCCTTCCCCATCGGCATACAAATCAGCCCTTTGCCATGCACCGCCATAAAATTAACATTTTCCGTCGTCGCAAATTCCGCCGCGCAAATAAAATCCCCTTCATTTTCCCTATCCTCATCATCTGTGACAAGAATAATTTTTCCCTGCCTTAAATCTTCTAACGCTTCTTTCACCGAACTAAATGCCTGCATGTTTTTCCCTCCTAAAATCCTGCCCGAAGCAAAAATTCTTTTGTCAACGCAGACGGCTTTTTTTCTTCTTCCTGATTCAAAGACAACAGCCGCTCTACATATTTTCCGATCATATCATTTTCCAGATTCACAATTTCCCCTATCCGTTTCTTCTCCAAAACCGTCTCATGAAGCGTATGGGGAATCACCGAAAGTTCAAACCAATCCGATGCCACTGCGGCAACTGTTAAGCTAATGCCGTCTACAGCCACCGACCCTTTTTCCACAATCCCACGCAAAAGCTCTTTCGATGTGTCAATCCGGTAACGGACCGCATTCCCGTCTTTTGTAATAGACTGGATTTTCCCCGTCCCATCAATATGTCCGGAAACAATATGCCCGCCAAACCGTCCGTCCGCCGCCATCGCCCGCTCTAAATTCACGCCGCTTCCCGTCTTAAGCTTTCCCAAAGAGCTTCTCTGAAAAGTCTCCGGCATAACGTCTGCGGCAAAAAAATCCGCGCCCAATTCCGTCACCGTCAGGCAAACCCCATTAACGGCAATACTGTCCCCAATTTTCACGCCTTCTAAAACCGTTTTTGCCCGAATATGGATTCTGCCCGATCCAATCCTCCGCACTGTGCCGATTTCTTCTATTATTCCTGTAAACATACACCCACCTTCCATTCAATTAAAATATCCTCCCCGATCTGGGAAATCTTTGGATCACACAGTTGAAACGCCTGATCCGGCAGTTCTACGCCAAGCCCTTCCACGGGCGTTTTCGCTTGTGTCCCGCCAAACAGTTTCGGCGCAATGTACATCTCAACCGCATGGACAATCCCGCTTTTTAATGCGCTATAATTCAGTATTGCCCCGCCTTCCAACAATATACTGTCGATCCCCTGTTCGCCCAATTTTTGCATTAAGATTTTTAAATCCAGTCTTTCCCCTTCTAAGGGAACGGCAAGCATCTGAACCCCCTTTGCCTGATAAGGCTCCATCTTTTTACTGTCTGTTTCTGCCGTTGCAAGAATTGTCGGAATCTCACGCGCCGTCTGTACCACTTCTGCCGTAAGCGGCGTCCGCAGATGCGTATCGCAAATAATCCGCGCCGGACTTCTTTTCCCTTCCAATCTGCACGTTAATCTCGGATTGTCCAAAAGCACAGTGCCAACCCCTGCCATAATCCCCATATATTTATGGCGGCTTTCCTGAACGCGTCCTCTGGCAGCTTCTGAAGTAATCCACTTTGACTTTCCCGTCCGCGTCGCAATTTTCCCATCAGCCGTCATCGCATATTTCATGATAACATAGGGCGTTTTATGTTTTATATAATGAAAAAACACGCGGTTAAGTTCTAGGCACTCCGCTTCGCAAACGCCCGTCACAACTTTTATGCCATGCTTTTTTAACTGCTTTACGCCTTTTCCCGCGACAAGCGGATTTGGGTCCATTGAGCCAATATACACCTCCCGAATGCCACTTTCAATGATAATATCCGTACAGGGCGGCGTTTTTCCATAATGACAGCATGGCTCTAATGTCACATAAAGTTTTGCTCCCTCCACAGGCTCCCTGCAATTTAAAATTACATTCCGCTCAGCATGGAATCCACCGTATCTATGGTGGAAATCCTTGCCAATTACCCGCCCGTCTTTCACAAGCGCGGCCCCAACCATCGGATTTGGATTCGTAAAGCCTTCTCCCTTTTTTGCTTCTTTTATTGCAATCCGCATATAGTCCCTATCTTCCATCTTGTCACTTCCCTTCCCTTTTTCAATCCCCAAAAAACACTGCCCTGTCAAAAAAACTCTGGCTTGCGCAAAAACTCTGGCTTGCGCAAAAACTCTGCCATCAAAAAACCGGCGCTGAAACAATCTATTTCAGAGCCGGTTCTCCCACAATGCAAACCATGTCCCTCGTCTTATATATGCCGTCTTTTAAAGCCAAATGGCATACAGGAAGCGCCTAAAAACGATACGACATTTACCTTCTTTCATCCAGACTATACTGTCGGCTTCGGAATCCCGCTTATCCGGCTTTTGCCGTTTGATAAGAGTCACCGAATCATGCCTTGCGGCTCGTGGGCTTTACCACCGGTAGGGAATCCCCTGCTTTGCAAAGTCACCCTGCCCTGAAGATTCTTATGCAGTTTTTCTATGACAAGAATAGCATATGCCAAAACATCTGTCAAATACAATAAAAACGACTTAAAAACTTCCCTTTCCCGAACACATTATTCCGGTTCATACTCAATATCAATAAATTCTTTCGAATTGAAAAACTCCTGTATCGTTACATTTAATCCATTGCACACTTTGATAATTGTAAATATTCCGGGATTTTTTGTGGAACAATTAATAATATGCATCAATGTTGTAATCGGCACTGCAGCTTTATAAGACAATTCGTAATAAGAAATCCCTTCCTGTTCACACAGATACTTAATTCTTTCAGCCACTATCTTTTGTTCTTTCATACTGATTATCCTTTCGTATTCAATATATTTTTTTAGCATAATTTTACTATTTTTAACTTAATATATACTTCCATATATAGTAAAATATTTCGTTTTTTTTAAAGAATTAAGAAAACTGTAAGTTGTATTCTATAAATTTCAGAAAACATTTTTAAACTTTTCTAAATCACGAGAAAAAAATAGCGTATTTTATTTATCAAAATATAAATAAAATACGCTATTTCTAATACTTATCCGATTCTATCATTATTTACTTAGGAAACAACCTCTTTCGCCGCAGCGCCAAGCTCCTCAAACACAGAAACAGCCTCCAGAAACGTTTCCGCCATTTGTTTGTCGTCTTTGGATGCGATTGCGCCGCTTAACGCTTGGATCTTCTCATTAAATCTTACTTTATCCAGACGCTCTTTTCCTTCATTCAGCAAATCCAACGTCCCATTGACAACTTGAATCTCCCAATTCATCGCTTGCGTAATGTCATTTAAAAACGCTTCGGTATCGTCTAACCTTCCGTCTTTTAACTCCTTTGCAACTAATTTCATGTTTTTCACCAAACGTTCATTAAACCCAAGCAAAACTTCCAATGCCTCTTTTTGCTCATCTCTATTTTCAATCATCTGTTATCCTCCATGATTCTATTTCTCTTTGTATGGTCTGCGCCGCATAACGGATTTCTTCTTCTGTAATTTGCGTACTGCAAGGCAGATTTAAAATACAGCCGCTATAATAAGGCGCCCGTTCCATTTCATAGGCAAGGCAATTCTGATACGGCTTTTGCCTGTGAATCAGCCCCCAGACTGCTCTTGTCTGCACGCCGAAAGTCTCCAGCCGTTCAATCAGATTCCGAAGCGGAAACTTTAGTTTTCCATTTAACTCTAACGCATAAAACCACTGATTGGAATACGTGTCTTCACGGAACCCAAGCAGTTTCCCATATGCAAAATCAGAAAACAATTCACGGTACAGCTCATAATTTTTATGCTTCCGCTCAATAAATTCTTCTAATTTTTCCATTTGCGCCACTCCAAGCGCCGCTTGTAAGTTCGTCATGCGGTAGTTATAACCGACTTCATCATGTATATAAAAATGCGGATCATCTTTTGCCTGTGTGGACAGATAGCGGATATGGCGGACTGTTTCCGCATTTTTTGCAGTGACTGCGCCGCCCCCGCCCGTTGTAATAATTTTATTTCCATTGAAGGAGAATACACCGAAATCCCCTATCGCGCCAGCATACTTTCCGGCAAAACGCCCCTTTTCGTACCGGCTTCCCAAACTTTCCGTCGCATCTTCAATCACTTTAATATGGTACGTTTCCGCTATTTCCATAATCGCTTCCATATCGGCAAAATTTCCAAAAACATGCACAACGATCAGCGCTTTTACGGTTTTTTGGGTCAGATTATGGACAAGGCGGTTTTCTTTTAACGTACACTCTTGTTCGCAAAATTGACGCAGTTTGACAGGGTCGACGCACAGACTCTTATCACAGTCCAAAAACACAGGCTCTGCAAACTGGTAACGCACCGGATTCACAGCCGCAATAAATGTTAGAGTCGGAACTAAAACCATGTCGCCCGGCAAAACCCCACATTCTATTAACGCAAGATGTATCCCGCTTGTGCCGCTTTGACAGGCGGCAGCCTCCTCCGTATGCAGATAATCCGCCAGCATCCGTTCAAGTTTTGTAATATACGCCCCTCCCGTAGAAACCCAGCCTTGTTCAACTGCATCGAGAACATATTTTTTTTCATTTCCTTCAAAATTCGGAATAGACAATGGTATATAACGGCTCATAACATTTCTCCCCTATACATTATAAATATCTGTTTTATAAGCATCCATATGATGGCGGAGCCATTCAATGGTTTCGGAAATCCCTTGGGCAAACGTGTATTGCTGTTTCCAGTCCGTGAGCCGCATAATTTTTTCATTTGAGCCAAGCAAACGGTTGACTTCGCTTTTTTCAGGCCGCAGCCTTGCTTCATCGCAAATGATTTTAGCGGACGGACGGATTTGAGAAATAATTTCGTTTGCCAAATCTCCAATGGAAATCTCCTGTTGCGTCGCTATATTGATTTCTTCGCCGATCGTTTTTTGGGATTTAGCGATTGCAAGAAAGCCTGCCGCAGTGTCTTTGACATAGTTGAAATCTCTTGTCGGGGCCAAAGAACCCAGTTTGATCTCATCTTTCCCCGCCAAAAGCTGGGTAATAATCGTTGGGATCACCGCTCTTGCAGACTGTCTTGGCCCGTATGTGTTAAATGGGCGCACAATCGTCACCGGAAGCTTAAAACTGCGGTAAAAACTCTCTGCCAGACGGTCTGCCCCAATTTTGGTCGCGGAATATGGCGACTGCCCCTGATACGGATGCTTTTCGTCAATAGGAACATACTGCGCAGTTCCATACACTTCTGAAGTGGACGTGACAAGCAGACGCTCCGTGTTTAGCTCCCTTGCCGCCTGCAAAACGTTTAGTGTCCCCTTAATATTCGTATCCACATAAGAATCCGGAGAATGGTAGCTAAATGGGATTGCGATAAGCGCTGCTAAATGAAATACCAAATCTACGCCTTTCATCGCTTCCCGCACGCCATTCGGATCTCTGACGTCGCCTGAAAAAATTTCAATCTGGCTTAACTTCTCTTTGGGCAGCGTATCCAGCCACCCCCAGTTATTAAATGAATTATAATAAACAAATGCTTTTACCTGATAGCCTTTTTCTAAAAGGCTTTCCGTCAAATGGCTCCCGATAAACCCGTCCGCACCTGTTACAAGCGCTTTCTTCATATTAAATGCCTCCTTTTTCCTCCTGCTTATTCCGTCTTCATATTTAATTTTTCTTCCATACGGCGCATTTCCTCAAATTCCCCCATATCCAAAAAGGAATCTTCGCTGATAGGGTACATACCCACTTTCCGGTTTTCTTTTAACAATTTATCCGCCAAATCAGTCATATGGAAAAATGTTTCTTGCGGAATTTCATGTTGTATATCCGGATTTAAAATATACATTCCGGTATTAACAAAATAAGAAAGCTTCGGCTTTTCTTCAAGCCGCTCGATTCCTCCATTTTCTCCTGAATGTATCACGCCATATGGAACTACAATATTTTTTAAAGCAGTTACTATTGTAAGTTCATTTCCAGATTCTATGTGATGGCGGTATATATCGCTATAATCCGCATGGATTAAAATATCGCAATTTGTAATCAGAAACGGTTTTTCAAAATTTGCCGGAATCAGCCCAAGGCTTCCCGCCGTTCCAAGCGGCTTGTCTTCTTCTACATAAGAGATCGAATAGTCCGAGCTGATTTCCGAAAAATATGATTTAATCATATTTTTCCTGTAATTCACCGTAACATAGAAATCTTTGACGTCAAACTCGCGGAATTTATTTATAATACGTTCCATTATTGGAATATCCCCGATCGGAATAAGCGGTTTCGGAAGTATTTTTGTAAAAGGATACAGCCTTGTCCCTTTTCCTCCCGCCATAATTACAACGGAAACGCTATCCAAATGGCCTTTCCGTTTGATGCATCCGCCTTCCTTTGGCTCCCGAAATATAACATCGCAGATAATCCCGCTTTCGTTTACGACAGGCAGCGCCGTAATCACTAATTTTTCCATGTATTCTCTGGAAGCGGAAACTTTATCCGGACGTATGGTTTTCGGGCTGCGGTTCATCACGCTTTCTATAGAACCTTTTAATTCTCCCGTTTTAATCAGCCATCTGCGGATATCTCCATCCGTCACAACGCCTAATAATTTCCGGCTCTCATCTGCCGCAAATAAAATTCCCCTCGCGTTACTGTCGATTTTCTGCATAGCTTCTACCACAGTATGATCGGGGGAGATTAAAAATGACATCAATTTTTCTGCATTCATAGGGCAACCTCCATGTTTGTTCCATATCCTCCCTGATAGGTCTCTGCCTTTTATATCGGCATACGCGCTCGATTCTCTTAGAAATTTTCCTTTGCCAGAATTTCCGCCAATTTAAAATCTAAATAATCATCAATATCGACCGAATGCGCTTTACTCATAATATATGCGTATGAGTTTTTATTATAAATATTTTCTTTTTCCAAAAGCATCCATAATTTCAAAATATAAATTGCGCCATTGATACGGTAGTAAACAGCCTGATCCTGCCTTGCTCCGATTCGGTTGCTGTCAAGAAACTGATAGAGAGAGCCGTTTTCTCCAAGTGTATTGCAAATCTGTATTGGGTGCTCCATTTGACAGACGCTTACGACGGAATCAGCGTTTTTCTCCTGAAAAATGCAGTGCGCTTCCCTAATGTCTGCAGCGCTCCTTAACGGAGACGTAGGCTGTAACAGCGTCACAGCGTCAAATTCCCGCCCTGCTTCTTTATACTTTTGAATGACATCCCGAAGGGCGTCCCATGTGCTGGCTTTTGAATCTGCCAGCTCCTTATCCCGTAAAAAAGGAACGTCTGCGCCATACTGTTTTGCTATGGAAGCGTACTGCGCGCTGTCTGTAGAAACGTGGACGCAGTCAAATAATTTGGAGTTTAATGCCGCCTCTATGGTATACGCCATCATTGGTTTTCCGTTTAAGACTTTAATGTTTTTATCTTTCAATCCCTTCGAGCCGCTTCTTGCCGGAATGACTGCGATTTGCTTCATTTCATTCTCCAATCGTAAAACTGTTTTTCCAGATTTATGTTCCCGCCCTGTAACACTTCTTTAAGCGTTTTTATTATTTTCTCAGAAGTTCCCCCGCTTCCATAGAGAATGGATTTTTTCCGTTCCGTCCGAATGGCTTTTTTCATAGCGGCCGCTATTTCATCTTTTGTATTTCCACAGGAAATTACAGTATCCGCCATAAGCCTTCCTTTCTGGCGGTTCCCAATGTTGACGGCAGGCGCGCCAAGCGCGGGAGCTTCAATAATTCCACTTGATGAATTGCCCAGTACGAATGCGCTGTATTTGACTGCGCTTAAATAACGCTTCATGCCAAGCGAAGCAGTCAGTTTCACATGGCTGTTTTGTTTTGCGAACTGTTCACACAATGTATTGACTATTTCACCGCCGACGTCTGCGTTCGCTTTTGTAATCAGATAGAAAAATTGGTTTTCTTCCTGAATCGCATCTAACAATGCTTTCGTCTGTTCAACGGCGCATTCCGCTTCTAATGTAACTGGGTGAAAGGTAACGACTGCATACCTGAGATTAGCAGGAATCCCGATTTCTTCACAAAGTTCTTCACGGCTGAAAAGCGGAACGTTTAATGTATTTTCCACGCCAAGCGCGCCAACGTTAAATACGCGTTCCGGCGCTTCCCCCATCTGGATAATCCGCTGCCGGTAAGGCTCCGCCGCCGCAAAATGCAGGTAACTCATTTTCGTGACGGCATGGCGGACGCAATCGTCTACAGCCCCTTCGGTCAATTCCCCGCCATGCAGATGGGCGATTGGGATTCGTTCGTTCATAGCCGCGCTGCATATCCCAAGCAATTCTGTACGATCTCCTAAGACCACTAAAAAATCGGGTTTATCCTGCGCAAACGCATCCGCAAATCCACGGATTGCGTTTGCCATTGTCAGGGACACCGCATATGGCGTGTTCCCGCTTTCTAAGATTGGGATTTTTCTGTGAACCGCTATGCCGTCAGCTTCTATTTCTGTCTGTGTATTTCCGTATTGGGAAACCAGATGGGTTCCCGTTACATAAAGTAAAAGCTGAAATTCCGGCTCTTTTTCCAAACGTTCCAGTAAAGGCCGCAAGATCCCATATTCTGCCCGCGTCGCTGTAACCACTGCAATTTTTTTCATATCAGTTCGTCCACCTCATAATCTTTTTCGGCCGCCATGCCTAAAACTTCGTTCCATTTCATCGGGCTTATCCCATTTCCCGGACGTTTTGCAGTCAGGTTCTCCGCTGTAAAAAGCTCTCCTTTGCGGATCGCGCGTTTTGCGACAAGACTTTTTCTGGCGGCGGCAAGGTTTTTTTCTTCGGAAGGCGAGCGGCGTTTATAACCATCGCCCATGCTGCGTTCTATATTGCGGATTGCGCGTATCATTTGACGAAGCCCTTTGGTCTCTAAGCTGGCTTTCTGATCCGGGCCTTCCATATTTCTGTCAAGCGTAAAATGCTTTTCTATTACAACTGCGCCAAGCGCGGCGGCGGCAATGGGGACTTCAATGCCAATCGTATGGTCAGAATATCCGACAGGCATTTGAAATTCCCGTTTTAAATGATGCATAGCGAGCAAATTTACGTCTGCAAAAGGCGTCGGGTATTCCGTATTGCAATGCAAAAGCGTAAGATCCGCTGCGCCGTTTTTATTCAAAACAGTTATAGCGTCCCGAATTTCTGAAATCTCACACATGCCCGTGGACAAAACGATTTTTTTCTTCGTCTTTGCAATTTTTTCTAAATAAAGATAATTTGTAATTTCCCCAGACGGCAATTTCCAGAAATCCATGCCTATGGTATCTAGAAATTCTATGCTGTCCAAATCAAACGGTGTAGACAAAAATCCGATCCCGATGCTTTCACAGTACCGCTTTAATGCCAAAAAATCCTGTTCCGTTAAGGCAAGCTTTTTTAACATTTGCAACTGGTTTTCGTCCTGACTGCCAGATGCTTTTTGGTAATCAGCTTTTGCGGCATATTTTGAAACTAAATTTTCCGGTTTAAATGTTTGGAACTTGACATAATCCGCTCCGGAATCTTTTGCGGCTTTTGCCATTTTCTTCGCAAGCGTGAAACTGCCATTATGGTTTACGCCTGCTTCGGCGATAATAGTGACGCTCATATTTTTTTCTTCTTCTCCTTTGCCGGCGCGCCGGCCGCCATGCAGCCAGCCGCTATGTCAGTGATGACGACGCTTCCTGCCCCGATCACTGCATTTGCACCGATATGCCTGCCCTGTATAATCTTTGCTCCCATGCCAATGTCACAGCCTTCTTCCACGGTTACGTTTCCGGCAAGACGCACATCTGGGCTTAATGTGACATAATTTCCAATTTTTCCGTCATGGCAGATCCCGCTTCCCATATTTAAAAAAACAAAATCCCCCAATGCAACATTCGTAGAAATACGGGCGTCCATACTGATAATACAGCCTTTCCCGATTTGTACGTCAGAGCAGATTTTTACATTGCCTAAAATTAAATTAGGAAAACAGATATGCGGGTTTTTCTGTATGTTCTTGGCAATTTTTTTCCGTAAGGAAGGATTCCCGACACATATAGCGGCATTCGTCTGTTCGGTCCGGCGTAAAAGGAAGTCATCTCCGCCAAGATAGGGAATGCTCTGGCCGGAAACTTTTATGTCGGAAACGCCGGACCGATCGGCTTTGTCAACATAGCCTAAAATATTCCATACACGGCATTCCCCGTTCAACTGCTGTATCTGCCAGACCAGCTCCCGCATACAGCCTCCAGAGCCGATTAGGATAATATCATTCATTTTTCTTTTAATTCCTTCCCGCCTATGGATAGAATGCCTGTCAAATGGACGCCACCGCTTCCTTTAACAGTTTTGCCATAGCGTCAATCTTCTTATCCGTCATTCCGGGATATACGCCAATCCAAAAACTTCTTTCCATAATAATGTCTGTCTGTTTCAGCGTATCCACAATCCGGTAGCCCTCTTTTGACTTACGCAATTCATCAAAACAAGGCTGTTTCGTTAAGTTTCCGGAAAATAACATTCTGGTCTGTACGCCATGTTCTTCTAAATAAGAAACGATTTGATTTTTATCCACGCCTTCTTTACAGGTAATTAAAAAACCAAACCATGACGGGTTTGAATCCGGACACGCTTCCGGCAAAATCAGTTTATCCTGCAAATCCGATAACCGCTCCTTTAACCGCTTAAAATTTGCTCTCCTTTGTTTCGTAAATTCCGGCAGTTTTTGAAGCTGGGCGCAGCCGATTGCCGCCTGCATATCAGTCGCTTTTAAATTATAGCCAAAATGGGAATATACATATTTATGGTCATAGCCTAATGGCAATTCGCCATACTGTTTATCAAACCGATGCCCACATAGATTATCCTGACCGGACGGGCACATACAATCCCGCCCCCAATCGCGCATCGAACGGATAATTTTATGTAAAAGCGGGTTGTCAGTATAAACCGCCCCGCCTTCCCCCATCGTCATATGATGCGGCGGGTAAAAACTGCTGGTTCCTATATCCCCCACACTGCCTGTTTTTTTCCAAACTCCATCCAAACAATATTCGCTTCCCAGCGCATCGCAGTTGTCCTCTATCAGCCATAGCGTATGTTTCTCACAAAATTCTTTTACCGTTTTTAAATCAAATGGATTCCCAAGTGTATGCGCAATCATCACTGCCTTTGTCTTATCTGACAATGCCCGCTCTAATTGTTCCGTATCGATATTATACTGCGGAACCGTTAAATCCAAAAAAACAGGGACTGCGCCATATTGCAGATAGGGCGTGACCGTCGTCGGGAATCCTGCCGCCACCGTAATAATTTCATCGCCGCGGCATATGCGCCTTTCTTTTAATAACGGAGACGTAAGAGCCATAAACGCAAGCAGATTCGCGGACGAGCCGGAATTAACGAGAGAACAGTAAGATACGCCGATATACTCTGCGAATTCTTTTTCAAACCGCTCGGTATACCTGCCGGAAGTCAGCCAAAATTCCAATGCGCTGTCTGCAAGATTCCACATTTCCGCTTCATCATATACGCGGGAGGCATACGAAATCCTGTCTCCTTCCTGATATTCCTTTTGGGTCATATGAAATGTTTTGCAATACTCTGTCACCATTGTAAGAATTTCTTCCCTTGCCTCTGCTTCTGTTTTCTGTTCAAACATAATACCCCTATCCTTTCTATCCTACCCTCCAAGGCGCACTGCCGCTGTTCCATAGTTTTTCCAAATATTCCCTGTCATGGATATTGTCCATCGGAGACCAAAATCCGGTATGTTTATATGCCGCCATTTGTCCGTCTCTGGCTAACCGCTCAAACGGAAGGGCTTCTAACATTTCGTTTCCATCGCCCAAATATGGATAAACGGACGGCTCTAACGCCATAAAACCAATGTTGACCCAAGCTTGATCCGCCCTTGCTTTTTCCTTAAACCCAAGAATCTGCGTCCCCGATCCATCGAGCTGTAATGCCCCAAACCTGCCTTCCGGCTGTGTCGTTGATATCGTTACGGTTTTCTTTTGCTCCTTATGGAATTTCAACAACTCATGGATATTTACATTGGACACGCCGTCTCCATACGTCAGAAAAAACGGCTCGTCTCCGATATAGTCCCTCACCTTTAATATCCTGCCGGCGGTCAGCGTTTCAAGTCCCGTATCCACCAATGTCACTTTCCATGGCTCGCTGTTTTTCACTAACACCTGCGCTTGCTGGTTTTTCAGGCTAATTTCGATTTGGCTGTTATTCCGGTAATAATTGACAAAATATTCTTTTATCATATGCCCTTTATAGCCACAGCAAATAATAAACTCGCAAAATCCATATGCGGCATATTGGCGCATAATGTGCCAAAGGATTGGTTTTCCGCCAATTTCCACCATTGGTTTTGGACGCAGCCTTGACTCCTCACTGATTCTCGTCCCTTTTCCGCCCGCTAAAATGACTACTTTCATATCGCTGTTCTTCCTTTGTAAAATTCATGAATCTGGCGTTCCATACACGCCCTGACGTCTCCATGCGACTGGTATGCCTTTGTCCATTCCACCGTTTTTTCCACTGCCTTTTGGATATTCCAGCGGGGTTTCCAGCCGATGTTATGTTTTATGTGAGAACAGTCCAGTTTTAAATAGGCCGCTTCGTGAGGGCCTTCGTCACAAATATTTTTCCAAGATGCGCCGTCTTTCCATTCTTCACAAAACAAATCCGCTAATGCGCCTACTGTAATGCAGTCTCCTTCCTCCGGCCCCACATTATAATATCCCTGTTTTTCCGGAAAGCGCGCCTGCTGTTCCATAATCATTAAATAGGCGCCAAGCGGCTCTAACACATGCTGGAACGGACGTATCGAGTATGGGTTGCGGATTACAATTTCTTTCCCTTCCATTGCCGCCCGTATGCAGTCCGGAATAATCCGGTCTTTCGCAAAATCCCCTCCGCCAATGACATTTCCTGCCCTTGCCGTAGAAACTGCGGTTCCCATGGAACCGAAAAAAGATTTCTTGTAGCTGTGCGTTACCAATTCCGAACAGGATTTGCTGTTTGAGTAAGGATCATATCCGTCTAACGGATCTGTTTCACGGTAGCCCCACTCCCATTCCCTGTTTTCATAAACTTTATCGGTTGTGACATTTAAAACTGCAGCAACGCTTGAAACTGTTCTTACGCTCTCTAACAAATTGACAGTTCCCATTACGTTTGTTTCATAAGTAAAAACAGGATCTTCATAACTTGTCCGTACAATAGGCTGCGCCGCTAAATGGAATACAAGCTCTGGCTGATATTGCCGGAATACAGACTTTAAATGTTTCAAATCACGGATATCTCCTTCAACGGACTCCATCTGCCCGCCCGCTTTTGATAACGCATACAGTGATTCCCTTTCCGGCTTTAACGCATAACCCACTACATTTGCGCCTGCTATTTGAAGCATCACGCACAGCCAGCTTCCTTTAAATCCGGTATGGCCCGTGACTAAAACAGTTTTATCCCGGTAAAAATCCAATATACTCAATTTTCAGCCCTCCTTTTATGTATTGTGCATAGACCTAACCTTTGGCTAGTCATCCCAAACCTTCCACGGCGCTTGTCCCTGAGCCCACAAACCTTCCAGCCAAGTTTTATCCCTTACCGTCTCAACCGGAGACCAAAAACCACTATGGCGGTATATATGTATCCCCCCTTGATTCGCCAGACAGTCAATCAAGGGCAGGGGCATAGACTGTTTTATGCTGTTTCCTATATAATCAAACGCCTGTGGCTCTAAAATCATATTGCAGGCGTTTACCCACGCATCTTCCTTTATTCCGCTTTGCTGTAAACTTTGATATTCCCCAATGTCATTCATCGGCAGAATCTCATTTCTCCCAGTTGGATGCGCGACGGCAAATGTCGCGGCTTTTTTGTGGAGCTTATGTTCTTCTGCCATTTTCGCAATGTTGATATCTGAAAGGCAGTCTCCATAAGAAACCAGCGCGGCTTCCTGCTCAATATAATCCCGTATCATATACAAGCGATCAATAATAGAAGAAGACAATCCCGTATCTATAATAGACACTTTCCAATCTTCCGTTTGTTTTCTATGCAGTTTTACGGCATTCGTCTGTAAATCTACCGTGATGTCAGATTGATAGATATAAAAATTCATAAAATACTCTTTGATCACGTCACCCTTATAACCGGTGCAAATAATAAATTCATTGTAGCCATAATGCGAATATTGTTTCATAATGTGCCAAAGCATCGGCCTTCCGCCAATTTCCGCCATAGGTTTCGGCATTTTTTCATCTTCTTCAATTAATGTGCTTGGCAGCCCGCCTGCCAAAATAATCACTTTCATTTAGACACCTCTGCTTTTCTCCTATTTTCGTCTCTCACCTTACCACATATTTGCCGAAAACGGTTCCGTTTTTCCAATATTTTACTCTGCCTGTAACTCCATCTGCCTTTCATAAACAGAATACTGCTCCCCATAACCTGCATGAAGAAACGCTTTGGCAGACGCAATATTTTCTGGTTTGACTTTTCCTATCAATTTCCGAATCTGAGGAAACTCCTCTTTCACTTGCCGATAGATTAACTGTAATAACTTTGCCCCATGCCCCTGATTTCTTTTTTGCGGACATATGCTATACGAAATTTCTGCTTCAAATCCGTTTACTGTAATACGCGCCTGTCCGATTTTTTCATTATTACAAATATAAATATATTGCCTGCATCCACTGCCCTCTAATATGCCATAAAACCATTTCTTATGATCCTCATAAAGTATTCTTTCTGAATGGAAAGAATTTTGGCGGACAATGGGGTCATTCGCCCATTCAAACAAAATATCCATATCTGATTCTTCCGCCGCTTTCAAATAACCTTCCATAAAATGCCCCTTATCCCATTAAAATTTTCTTTAACTGCCCAATCACATAATCCTGCTGTTCATATGTAAGCATATAATAGAGAGGCAAACTGATAATATGCTGATATAGCGATTCTGCATTTTTACATTCTACATTTCCATATCCAAGGCTCTGATAATACGGATGCTTATAAACCGGAATATAGTGCACATTTACGCCAATCCCGGCTTCTCTCATTTTCCGGAATGTCTCTGCCCTGTTTTTCACCTGTATCACATATAAATGCCAACTGTTTTTGCATCCTTCTTTTTGATACGGGCAAACGACATCTTCCATATCTTGAAACGCATACTCATAGCGTCCGGCAAGTTCCGTCCTTTTTTGTATAAACCGATCTAATTTTTTAAGCTGTGATGCGGCAAGCGCGCACTGAAAATCAGTAATCCGGTAATTATACCCCAAATCTAACTGTTCGTAATACCAGCCGCCTTCCATTTTCGTCATAGCTTCTCTCTCTCTTGTTATACCATGATTCCGGAATAAAATCAATTTTTTATAGAGTTCCTTATTATTTGTCGTTACAATGCCGCCCTCTCCGCTCGTAATATGTTTAACCGGATGCAGGCTGAATGTCGTCATATCAGAAATTGAGCCTACCCGCCTGCCCTTGTATTCCGCCCCTATGGCATGAGCCGCATCTTCAATCAAATACAACTGACGTTCTTTTGCAATTTGTTTTAATTCTTCCAACTCACACGGCTGCCCTGTATAATCTACCGCAATGACCGCTTTCGTCTTATTCGTTATTTTCCTTCTAACGTCATTCGGATCTAAGTTATAGGTATCTGGTTTAATGTCCGCAAAAACAGGCCTTCCCCCACAATACAACACACAATTTGCAGATGCCGCAAATGTCATCGGAGACGTAACTGCTTCGTCATCTTTTCCTATGCCTGCCGCCAGACAGGCAATATGCAGAGCCGCCGTTCCACTCGAAACCGCCACCGCGTATTTCGCCCCTGTATACTCACACACAGCCTGCTCAAACTCCGCTATCCTAGGGCCTGTCGTAATGCAATCGCTTTTCAGCGTCTCAACCACTGCCGCTATATCTTCTTCATCTATAAACTGCTTTCCATATGGAATATACATTTTCATCACCTGCTTCTATTCCATGAGAGCCTTTGCAATCCTAACCGCGCCCTTTCCATCAACAGCGCTTTGCATTTTCCGTGACAATTCGCTGCGCGTCGTTTGGCTCTCATATTTCTCTAAATAAGTTAAAACGTTTTCACTAATATCTTCCCGCCGTATGTCCCCGGCATATGAAATGAGACCGTCTTTTTCAAACTGCATAACATTTTTAAGCTGGTTGTCCGCTATTGCATAAGAAATGGCCGGCGCGCCAACTGCGCATAATTCATACAACGCAGTCCCGCCCGCAGAAATTGCCACATCTGCCTGAAGCATATAAGTTTCAATATCTTTTACGTCTTTTACGATTCGGATATTTTTATATCCTCCATAAGTTTCCAACAGCTTTTCATACGAATCAGAATACAATCCGCAAACTGCATCGATACACTCATACCGATCTTTTAATTTCCCCACTATCGTTTCTATCGCCCCAAACATATCACTGCCGCCGGAACAGACCAAAACCCGCCTGATTTCTTTTCGGATTTCCTTCTTTTCGGGCTTCCAAAACACACGCCGCAGGGGTGTATAGTCCATGCCCAAATATAAGTTTTCATATCTTTTTTTATCATAGGGAAACTGATGGCAGTAATTTGCGTAACATATGATTTCGTCTGCCGGATAATCAAACAAAAATAAATCATCCAGCAATACAATTTTAACAGCTTTCTTAAGATTTTCCAAATACTTTTTTGTAACCTGATAACTGTCAATTAATAATGTATCTATATTTTCTTTCTGGATTATCTGATACAATGTCTCTAATTCATCTTGCATCCTATCCCATCTGCTGTTTAAAACATAATATCTTAGCCCATGTTCTTCTAACAGCCGTTTTGCATTAAAATCCGCCGTCAAAAAAACCGCCTCTCCCCCAAGTTCCCTGACCGCGTCTGAAATTGCAAGGCAGCGCCTGATATGGCCGGTCGCTATTTGAGGGTTCATGTCCGCCCGGATATACACTCTTTTTTTCATAAGCCGCCCCTCTTTTTACACACTTCCTATATCCGAAATCTTAAGAGGTGTGCCTCTTTTCAGGTCACTTAAAGCCGTCTGTCCCAAGGCTTCCCCATAAAATTTAGGAGGCGCCCCATATCCCGGCCGAATCACCCGGATATTTTCTTCTGTCAGCTTCTGCCCCTTTTTAATGTCTTGGGTGACAAAAATAGACCTCCTAAAGCCAAGATTTGGATTTTCTTGGCTTTTCACCCCATACCGGACCAATCCTAACGCTTTTTCCGCCTGCCGTATGTCACATACCATCTGCCGAAACTCAGCAGGGTTCATGGAAAATGAGGAATCCGGCGTTTCAATGGCCCGGTCAAGGCAAAAATGTTTTTCAATAATTTGCGCGCCTAACGCCACCGCTGTAATGGCTCCGACAGAACCCATGGAATGATCGGACAGCCCGACCGGAACTTGATAAATCTCTTTTAAATTTTGCATTGTATACAAATTCATATCCTCTGTAATCGCCGGATACGCGCTTGCGCAGTGCATTAAAATAATTTGAGAATTATGTTCCCTCTGGATTGTTTTTACAGCTTCGTCTATTTCATACAACTCCGCCATGCCCGTCGACAGAATCACCGGTTTTCCTTTCGATGCCACATACTGAATCAGCGGAAGATCTGTCAGCTCAAACGATGCAATCTTATACGCCGCCACGTCAAGGCTTTCCAAAAAATCCACCGACGTCTTATCAAATGGAGTGGACAAAAAATCCATGCCTAATGTCTCTGTGACCTCCTTTAATTCCGCCTGCCATTCCCATGGCATATACGCTTTTTCATACAAAGAATACAGTGTATCGCCTTTCCATGTCCCATCTCCAATATGAAAATATGCGTTATCACAATCTAACGTCATCGTATCCGCCGTGTAAGTCTGTATTTTCACACAGTCCGCTCCCGCCATTTTCGCTGCATGAATTAGTTTTACCGCGGTTTCTTTCGAGCCCGCATGATTTGCCGACATTTCCGCAATTACATAGGCGCGCTCTTTCATAAGCTGATACATTTTCATTTCCATATTCCCTTTCTCCTACTTCTAGTGTCAGGTAAGCCTTTGAAATCCGGTCTGGCGCAATGGGCCGTCTAAATGCCGCATAATATCTGACGATGCTGTAATTTCCGATATTTGCCGAAACACTTGGTTTGCCGCATTCAAATATTCCAAAATATCCGTTTCCTTATGCGCATACGACGCATAAAACGCATTCGTTGCCAAAAATCCTTTTTTCAACATTTCTTGCGTAAAGTAAGTATTGTATGCAAGCGGGCTGTCCAATTCAAATTCAAAGTGGGCCAGCGGCGGTATGCCGGAAAGCTTTATCTGTACCCCATATTGGTTTGCCGCATCTTTCCAGCCCTCTAAAACCATCTTCCCTATTCTGTCAAGATGTTTTTCTACATGCTCCGCTTGGTATTTTTTGATAACGGCCAGCGCCGCGCAAAGTCCCGTCCGTTCCGTCCAGTAAGTGCTGCTGATAAATGTGCTCTGCGCAGATTCCATATATCCGGCTTTCCCAAAAATAACAGACATCGGATACCCGTTGCCTAACGCCTTCGCCAACACTGCCATATCCGGTTCAAATCCTAATGTAAGATGCGCCCCTCCGCAATTCAAACGGAATCCGGCAGACACCTCGTCCGCTATCAAGACAATATCCTCTCTTTTCGTCACTTCCCGGACAGTCTGCAAGAAATCATTTTTCGGATAAATATTCCGAATCGGCTCTAAAACGACTGCCGCAATCCTCCCTTTGTATGTTTCAATAAGCTCTAAAAAATTGTTTATGTCATTATAACGGAATGGAAACGCTGTCTGCGCCAATCCCCGCGGTACGCCCGCCGGCTCTAATCCCTGAATCAAATGACCGTCCAGCGCCGAATCCTCACTTAAATTTGCGGCCAGATACCAATCACTCCAGCCATGGTACCCACAAAATAAAATAATGTCCTTTTTTGCATATGCCCGCGCAATGCGGACTGCAACCGCCAATGCTTCACCGCCTGTTTTTGCATATCTGACCTGCGTTGCCCACGGATGTAATTCTATAATTTTTTCCGCCAAAGCCACTTCTTCCGGCGCATTTAATGTACACATACTCCCGTTAGAAATGGCCCATTCAACGGCAAGATCTATATCCTCATCTGCATATCCAAGGACATTCGCGCCTATTCCCATATAACTTGCATCCATATATTTACGGTCATCCAGATCCCATACATAGCATCCTTTTGCCTTCTTATAATATGCCGGCCAGTATTCCGGCAAAAACATTTCAGGGCGCTTGCTCAGTAACTGCGTCCCGCCCGGAATCATTGATTTCGCCCTTTGATAAAGTTTTTGGGATTTTCCCATACTTTACCCCTCCTTATTTCACAATATAATCCCGGTCTAATGATTTCAATAACCCTTCATTTCGAATTAAAGCGGCATTTATTTTCTTTAATTCCGGCTCTTTTCGTTCCGTCTCCAATACCTGCTCCATTCCAAAGAATGGGTCTTTCTCATATAACCTGTCAAAAATTTCTTTTATAAACGCTTCGTCTTCCGGCTCATCAAGCGTCCAGCGTTCCTCTCTGTAATTAACCGCGCTTTCTACGGAATATTTCGTCATTGTTTCACATCTTCTGATATATTGCGTCACATGCTCACGATCCGATGCCAATTTGGCTTCCCGCCATGCCTGTTCTAATGCCTCAAACCGAAAGACTTCCACATCTAACCCATCTGGGAATGTCTCACTCTCAGCATTAGAGGTATAATCTGCATGATGGGCAAAATGCTCTTTAATTACCCTGTCTACAATCCTAAAATCGTGCATAGGGCAATCCGCTGTAATTCTCACAATATGTTTTTCCCCGTCCCGTCCAAATAAACGCGCCGCCTGATAATACCTGTCAAGCACATCCTGTTCTGAACCGCAATAAACCCGCACGCCTTTTTCTGCGCAAATTTTTACAATCTCTAAATCATTTTGTTCAACAGTTGTCGCAACAATCACTTCGTCCGCATTTTCACACTTTTGCATCCGGTTAATCACATGTTCCAATACCGTGATTCCTTTTATTTTATGCAGAACTTTATTCGCCAGCCTAGAAGACCCCGTCCTCGCCTGTATCATAATCAAAACATCCGGCCGTTCACCCTCTGATATATGCATCTTTGAAATCCTCCTTATAAAGAATCTGCATGGAAATCCTTTCCTGTATATCTTCATCAAAATAATTTCCTTTATGGCAAAACACCGTTTTATCCATTAAGTAATAATGCGGCAGAGCCGTCAACGCTTTTGCATAATCCATTTTAAATGTATCCACATCTTTACTGTGCGCATTGTCTCTGACATAGGGAAGCTTCGTGTCAAAATCATAAATTATAAGCAATCCCTTTGGTTTTAAGACCCTGTCCGCTTCCGCATACGCCTGCAGCAGATGATTTCTATCCATCCAAAACATACAAAACCCCATAATGACAATATCCATAGATTCCGCTTCATATGGCAGAGAATCACCTGTCCCCTGAACTAACTGCATAGGCAGGCCTTTATATTTATGACTGCCGTCTTCCACCGCTTCTTTTGACGGCTCAATTCCATAGCACTGGCAGGGAAACGCTTCACAAAACTTTGCCAAATGATAACCATAACTGCATCCGACTTCTAAAATCTTAAAACGCTCCCATGCAAAGCCATTCATTCCCATACCGCTCTTTTGTCTGTTTAAAAATTCTATGATTATCTCTGCCGCAATAAAATTTTTTGTTTCTTCCAGTTTTTCACGGTTTCTTCTATACCATGCGTCCCCTTCTGTCGTTAAGAATATCTCCTTTGCCTCCACTTTACCGCCTGCCTTTCTCTGGTCCTTTATCCTTTCCTATACGCATCCTCCAAAGACTCTTTATATAAAATCTGCAAAGATATTCTTTCCTGTATTCTTTTGTCAAAAAAATTTCCCATATGGCAAAATACGGTCTTATCCATTAAATAATAGTTTGGAAAAGCCATGAACGGCTGCGCATAATCCATTTTATATGTAAACACTTCTCTATTATGGATATTATCCCTAAGATATGGCATTTTCGCATCAAAATCATAAACCATCATAATCCCATTTGTTTTCAAAACTCTGTCTGCTTGCGCGTATGCCTGCAATATGTCTTTCCGCTCCATCCACAACATGCAAAATCCCATTATAACCACATCCATAGATTCCGCCTCATACGGCAAAAGATCCCCTGTTCCCTGAGTTAATTGAATTGGCAGATCCTTATATCTTCTATTTCCATCTTCTACCGCTTCTTTTGACGGTTCAATTCCATAACATTGACAAGAAAATGATTCGCAAAACTTTGCCAGATTATATCCATAACTACACCCGATTTCCAAAATATTCAGCTTATCCCACGAAAAGCCATTTACCCCCCCCCAGAGATTTTTTTTGTCTATTTAGAAAATCAATCATTAAATCCACCGCCGAAAATCCACTTTCTTCTTCTAACTTTTCACGGTTTCTCCTATACCATGCGTCCCCTTCTGTCGTTAAAAAAATGTTTTTTGCTCCCATCATTTTCCCTTCCTTTCTTGTTTCGCCCATAAACTTGGTATTATAATGCTTTCCTCCACATCGGAAAATTTTTCACCGATTATGTTCCAAATAGTTTCATCTAATTTACTTTCGCTTTCGAATACAGAAATATCTCTTTGTAACTGTTCCACTGTGTCTACTCCAAACACAAGATAATCAATCTCTTTGGACTGTTTCACAAATTCAATTAAGACTTCTTCCCGATTGGCGTGACGCTCCTCTAAAATCAGCTCCCAGTTCCGCAGCATAGGCTCTGCCCGTTTCACTTTTTCCGGCAGACTGCCCGCATCCATAAAATACAATCCCTGCAAAAATATGCTTCTTGCAAATACCGTAATTTTGGCTTCTTTTGCCCGCCGGAGAAATCCGCTGTTTTTTCCGCGCTGGTCAAATATGCTAAAAGGAAGCTGTATATAGTCAACTGCCCCCGTATTGATTGCAACGTCCCCGTCTTCTATATTGTAAATGGATACGCCTATATGCGAAGCATATCCCTCCTCCTTTAATTTTAAAAGAGCCGAAACGACTTTGGGATCTCGGATGTACTCCGGCGTATGGAGCAAATATCCGTCTAAGGATTCTACGCCTATCCGCTTTAAAGTGCCTTCACATTCCCGGCATATCGTATCGTATATATCCTTACAACCTTCTAGTATGTTCGGACGGAGTTTTGATATGATCTTGATTTCATTTCGATTCCCATGTTCTTTTAAATATTCCCCCAAAAGCAATTCTGCATCTCCATATGCCCTTGCCGTATCAAACATTGTAATCCCATGCTTTACCGCTTCGTAAAAGATTTTTTGGCTATACTCTTTTGAAGGCTTTCCATACTTATTATTAATCCCATATTCCAATCCCTGTTGGACAGTCCCTAAACAAAGTTTCATTCTTTTCCGCCTTTCACCCAATTCTCATATTGGCAGGCCTCATATTCTTCTAAAGGAAGGAATGGGGCTAAGTCATCAATTCCGGTTGAAACCAATGTCCCATCTTCTAACTTCCTGCTTGAAACCCTAGGTTCAATCCCCTGAATCATATCTTGATACACCTCACATATTGCCGGGGCGTCATCACATAATAATGCATCCAAAGCCTTTTCTACCTGCTCATGGTTCTCGGCCCTGACATATTGAAATCCATACGCATACGCAAGCTTTTCAAAGTCCGGCATACTGATGCCGGATTCCTCCGTACAGCCGCACAGATGCCCATCGAAAAAATTAGTCTGCGTAGCGACCACTCCGCCATATCCTTTATTATTCAGCACAATGATTTTTACCGGAAGTTTATTGTGAGAAATGGTTAAAAGCTCCTGTATGTTCATCTGCATACATCCGTCCCCTGTATATACAACCACCCGTCTGCCCGAAGCCGCCGCGGCGCCAATGCCTGCCGGAAGGCAGTATCCCATAGAACCGCAGTTACAATTTAAAATAACCCGTTCCCCTTGTTTCTCTATGCCATACTGAAGTTTTGGATCTAATCCCGAACTATTGCCAAGCGCGATAATGCCATGTTCATCCATACGATCCGACAATGCTTTTGCCATAAAATAAGGATTGACCCTTCCATCTTCGCTTGTTTCATGATGCTTTTGATAGATCGGAAATCTTTTCTTTAATTCCTGACAATACGCATTCCATTTTGGATAGGAAGGCATACCGCATAAATCACGCTTTTCCATTTCTTCAAGTATATCCCGTACGTCTGCCAATATTTTTATATCGCGTTTCATCGTGGGTTTTGACTGTTCCGCCTCATCTATGTCTACTACAATCTTTCTGGAAGCCGGAGAAAATTTTTCATAATTAAACCCAATATGGGAAAATGCCATTCTGCATCCAAACACAAGCAGTAAATCCGCATTTTGGACTGCAAAATTTCCGGCTCTCGTCCCTGCCCCTCCAAAACAGCCTACCGCCTGACGATTCTCATTGCTTACCAAATCGGACACGACCAGAGGATATGTCACCGGAATATGCAGCCGTTCCAACAGCCTGAGAAAAACGTCTTGCGCGCCGGAAGTCCGGACTGCGGAACCCGCTATGATTAACGGCCGTTCCGCCTTCTTTAATTCTTCCAAAATAGAATCTACATACCCTTTTGCCTTCTCTGTGTCTTTCTCAGGTTTCTGAAACCCTTTTAACGATTCCGTTTCAATTTCAGCGCTCTGCACATTTAATGGAATATCCAGCCAAACCGGCCCCCGTCTTCCATCCATTGCCATATCATACGCTTTTTCCAAATGCCATCTGACGTCTTCCGCTTTTTTCACCATTGCCGCATACTTCGTTATATTTTTGACAGTATCCACAATTTGATGCTCCTGTCCCCCAAACTGCCGCAAAGAAAGTCCTGCGCTGTCTACCGTTGTCTCATAACGAACCTGTCCGGAAATAATAAATAACGGGATGCTATCCTGCCATGCGCCAAGAACCCCTGTCAGAGCATTTGTCCCGCCCGGCCCTGACGTCACGCAGACAGCCGCCATTTGGTTTTTATACTTAAAATAAGCTTCTGCCGCCATGGCGCAGGCCTGCTCATGATGGTTATAAATACAGCGTATGCCTTTTGCCCTCCCAAACGCATCATTTAGAAACATCGAGCCGCCGCCTACTACTGAAAAAAGATCCGTAATTCCTTTTTCCATTAAAAACTGCGCAACATAATCAGCAACTTGAATTTTCATAAACATTCCTCATTTCCTTTAATTGACCTTCAATATCCAAAAGTTCTTTTTCTATGTCAATCTCTTGTATGTTAAACTGTTTCATTTTTTTCTCCAACCTAAGCTTAAGATCCAAAAGCATTTGGTTTAACGCTTCCATATTGCAGTAATTACTCTGCTTTTGGACTGTCTGTTTAAAATGCGCAACATAGCTTAGTAGCATTTTGGCCTCCTCCCCGTTCAGATACGTTTCCGCCAAAAACCGTATCTGCGTATCGGAAGGCCTGCCATTTGAAAGCGCATGAAGCCCCGCTAACCCTGACCAGATAGCATTAATGTATTCATTTAAAGACAGCCAATACCCCATTTCGACGCGTTTACACTGCCCTTTTAAATCCAAATACAACATATTTGCCACAACAAACGGTTCATAAAGATGAAAGATATGTTTCCCGCAATTTTGGCAAAATCCATACTCATCTTTCATCAGCGCAGAATCCCAGCCGGCATAAAAGCCATGGTAATAATCCAAAATATAATGTTTCAACTCATTGCTTTTATAGTATGGGAAAAACTTCTTTTCCTGTAAAGATCGCCTTTTATTCTCAGCAATGATTTCCAATATATCCTGTATGTCCCAGCATTGCAGCTCAATTCTGCGGTCTGCGCGCTCAAAGATAATTTTTTTCTTCTTTGAATCTAAATTTTGGAACACAAACACAACGTCCAAATCACTTGTCTTTCGTTCCAAGCCCCTCAGAAATGATTTTCTCACTGTCCACATTAAAATCTGGATATGATACCTCTTTTCATACTCCTTTTTGACCGCGCCGATATATTGGATAATCTCCTTTGTCAACTCTTTCATTCCGTTTCCCCGCCTATGCTCCACATACTTTCCAATTTATCTTTTAATGTCCTTTTATTTATTAGTTCCTGCCCAAAATACCTCGCATCCTTTGCCGCTTCCGCTTCAAAATCAAACATATTCTGCGACAATCTCGGCGTAATATAATGCTTCTCTGACTTATCTTTCCAAACCTTCAAATATTCTGCAATATGCCCGGTGTTTACCTGTACAATCTCCAGCAAATCTTCCAGCAAAATTCTTCTTTTTGCGTTTCTGTAAAACATGACATGCCTGAAATACCATTCATAAACCAATTCCCAGCGCCAATACTCCGACGCCGGTTTTTTCTCTTGCTTTTGTTCATGCAGCGCAATCTTGCCGTCTGAATAATAGAAATCCTGTATCCTGCAAAAAGACTTCTGTAAATACAAATATATTTCACGGAACACATCATAAATTTCAGATATAAATGGATTCTTGCCGCCCAGATTGCAATTCACGGTTTCCTGAAGTTTTCCTGCCAGATACACATCGAGCCGTTCCCCTTTAGGAAGAAGATTCCCACTCCCGTCTATAAAGCCTTGTTCTGTCTGTTCCTTTATGGTAAATCCATTTTTTAAATCCGCAAATAAAAGCTGTTTGCCGGATTCTTTTCTGGAACATTCCACAAAAAACGCATTCACAAACCGATTTGCAATCCCCTCGTTCCTTAAAGCCCAAAACATTCTCTGCTCATCAAAAAACTGATAACGGTCTGAAACAATTTCATAATCCGGCATAGAGATCCCATATCCCATTTTATCCATGACTTCATCTGTATAAATCTCTAACGGATATGCCAAATCAGGATACGGATAAAACCAATTTATATTTTCTAAACCACTTTTTTGCAGAACCCGTTCCAATTCTTTTCTTGAAAATGTCCTGCCTCTTTCATCTTCGTCAAAAAGATTAAGCCCCCAAAAAAACTGTGAGGAAATTTCTTCTGCCGCCCCGGCAAAATACTTAAGCCCAAGACGGTTTTCAACCGTTATGATAAATTTTCCGTCTTCTTTAAGATATGGAAGCAAAAACTTAAGCATCTCTACGCTTGCATCTTCCCCTTTAAAAAACTTTCGGGATAATGCTAAAATATCATGCAAAAATATATAATCATATGTCTTTTGCCAACGCATATCTTGTAATAAACCGGAATGGCAGTCCAAATTCCCATATGGCTGGCAGCGCATTTTAATAATGTCGGCGCGCTCGGTTTTCCTCTCATAACTCGTCACATGCCTGCTGTGGCGGCAAAGATATTCTGTCAGTTCCCCGTATCCGGCTCCAATCTCTAAAATCTCAGATTCTTCTTTGAAATGGTACCACTTTAAAACAGCTTCCCGTTTTTTTGTAAGGCACAGATAGGCCTCCCTTGAAATTTCTTCGTTCATGCGCAGCGCTTCAACGTCTTTTCCCGACCGGAGCAATTCTTTTACCTCTGTTTCTAACTTGTCTTCATTCACATAAATATAGCCGTCTGCCCGCTCATTGTATTCAAACTCTAAATCAGTCGTTTTCATTTTGAAAATTTCCCTCCCCATCCAGCTTTATCCGCGTTTTTGAAGCGCTATCTGCCCGTTCTGAAATTTTCATTCCCAATTTCTGATAAATTTCATTCTTATCGGAAGACAGCCTGAAATCCCTGTAGACGCAAAAGCCCATCTGTGAAAATATCAGGGAAAAATATCCGCTGTCCTGCGTCTGATCGAGAATTTCTAAAGTTTCTCTTTCCTGCCCACACATTTGTCCGGTTTTGTACATCTGCCAATAAATCTCTCTCAGCTTTTTTTGATAAAATATACAATGAAACTGCCGGTTTCCCTGAAAATAAATGTGCGGAAGCGGCATTTGCGCATTTGGGCTGCGTTCTAAGATCTGGCGGATTTCATGTAATTTAGGATCTTCACAGATCGCCCTCCATGTGTCTTTGCGAATTTTCAGCGGCGCGCTTGTCTTTCCCATCGCAATCAAAAAACAAATCCTGTGCTTGCCGGTCAGCAGGCGGAAATATCCCCTTTTGTCCCATGCCGCCTCTGGCGCCTGTACGGTAAAAAACTCAGGTTCATGTTCATACTGCCACCGCATTTGCCCGAAAATATGAAACCGGTTTTCGAGCGCATATTGCTTCCAACTATCCGTTATTTCAATCTGTTCACTCCGCGCCCCTTCCTCACAAAGCGCAATATAATCATCTGGCCTGCACTGGCTGTCCCCTTCAAAATAACGGAACAGTTCAATATACGGAATTAATGACAAAACGGGCGTATTTGTCCATTTCGCCGCAGTCACTCCCGTATAAATCTGTTCTAACGGCGCGTTCAATGTCACATATTCCTCTGTTTCTAAAAGAATCCTGCTTGGCGTCCATTGAAATTCCTGTTTTGGCAGTACAATAGGTATCTCAAAATCCGGAATGTCCCCTGTTTTATATATCAGTTCATACGCCTTATCTAATAACTGTTCTTCCCCTGACATCGTTCCATGAATGGCATGGCATGACTTATATATAATTCTCTCAAAGCCATTTGCGTACAATTCCACTGCAATGTCCATATGATAAAAAACATTTTTCACCGCCACAAAAATCACAGCGTGTCTGCCCGCTTTCTTTTTCAATGTCTCAATGTCATAGACCGGATACCCGATGCATTGGCGTATGTCCTTTGCCCGTTTGTCTATAAACCCACATATCCGCTTTCCATTTTCCAACAAAGCTTTTCCTGTGACGGAACCCATATAAGATGCGCCATATATATAAACTTCTTCTGCATCTTGAAAACTAAATTTCTTCTCGTTAATGAAAAATACCCCCCTCTAAACGGGCCAAGATTGCTTCCTCACAGCCATCTAACTTATCACTGTCAAACTCTCTTACAAGCGGCGCGGCGCACTGTGCGCAAATGCCGTTTTCGCATCTTTTATGGGTCAAATGCTGTCTTAAAAACCGTTTTCTATTTTCAGAAGACCATGCTTCCACAAGCCCAGTCTGGTTAATGTCCCCATAAATAACCGGCTGCGGATGGTCACAACAAGGAGCGATCCGTCCGTCCGCAAGCGTATACAATGTATAAAAAATAGAACTACAGCACACAGCCGCATTTTGCCTGTATTTATCTTCTGTATAAGGCTCCCCGTCAAGCACAATGCCGCTATAATCTACGCCTTTAAACACCGGAGCGACTTTATCAATGTAAATCGTGTCGCATATCGGACCATAGAGTTTTAGAAATGCGTCTTCTTCACCGTCCTCTAACGAAAGATCCACTGTCTTAATATGTACGCTGCACTTTCCCCTGCTGTATTCGTAAAAACTCTTTAAATTTTGGTAAAATGCATCATAGTCTATCTCTACGCCGCAGACGTCTTTATATTTTTCCGCCGTCAGCCCCTGAAGCGAAACGCATAATCTTGTAAGCCCTGCATCCACTAATTGTCTTCCCAAATCTACAGAAAGCATAGATGCATTTGTAATGATTTCATAGTTATCCGCCAGCCCAATCCGGTTCATATACTCTAACATCTTTACAATTTCCGGATGCAGTAAAGGCTCCCCGATGCTTGTCAGCAATACCGTTTTAATTTTCTTCGGAAATTGTTTTGCAGAATCTGCAATTTTAAGAAATGTTTCCCACTCTAAAAATTTCCTTACTAACTGTTTTTTCTCCTCAACGGATTCATCTGCAGACTGAATGCAGTATTTACATTTAAAATTACATATATCGCCTAAAAATATGCCTAATAAAAAAGGCGTGTCCACCGGGACAACGTCCCGCAGTATTGTCCTTTCATTTTTAAGGCTTCTAGTCGTCACCTCTGCCATAATTGCCAACACTCCTTTCAATCACATAAATTCCATACGCCTTATCTCTATGATAACTGCCTATCTGTTTCAAATCTCCCCCAAGAATGCGGACAGCCTCTTTTAACGTCTTCCCTTCTTCTTCCCAAGGAATATCCAGCAAAATACACTGTCCAGTTACGTCCTTTATAAAACGCATAAAAGACGCTTCCTCATTTCCAGCCAATTTCAGATAGACAAGATCGGTTTCGCGAAACATAACTTCTGGATAGTTCAAAATGGGTATTTTTTGATGCATGAGCCTTTGCATACTTTCACATAAGCGTTTATCCGTCTCATTCTCTAAAACTATCAGAGCTTCTTTTTTTACAATTCTCTGGAAAGCCCCCGCATAATATCCCATATAAGTATCTATTTCCACAAACCTGCAGTCCCTGCTTTGTCCTGCCGCATATAAATAATGAATCACTTTCTGCCAGTGCGTTTCATAGATACATTCTTCATTCAAAAAAAACGGATGTGGAATTGGGACGCGCAATCTGCGCAGCGCAGCGGACAATGCCTGATCTGCCTCTCCTATCCACTTATCATAATCTTTAAGCGGCATGGATACGGGAATCTTCTTATACCCCTTTGCCATCAGATAAATCACTCTATGATGCCCGTCAATAATATTAAAATATCCTCTCCGGTTCCATGAAACAAGCGCAGCCGCTTCTATAAAATAATTTATATCGCAGTGTCTGTAATGTTCCCACAAACAATATAACGCCAAACGGTCAGCCAGTAATTTTTCTTTTTCTTCCTTCTCCACCGCTCCCATGAAATTAAAATAACGTCCGCATTCAAATGCCTTTCCTTCTAATACCGCAAATAATTCCAGATAATCCTCTGCAAACGCGATATTTTCTTCTAAAGACTGCTCCTGTTCATAAAGAAACAGCATTTCCACCGGAACCAAAAGCGTACAGCGTTCTTTTCCACATTTCAAAAACCGCTTTCCACCTTTTACAGAATTTAAACACAAGCTGTCCCATTCAGGAATCCCCATCAACTCATCATATTCTGACCGTATAAAGGCATTGTACTTTTGCACCATACATGTTTTCTCAGATGTATCCGCTTTTTCCGGTAAAAATAAAAATTTTTTAAATCCCCTGCCGCAAAGTGAAGATACAATGGACTCATGCATCCGCGCATTTTGCAATAACAATATAATTACGATGTCTTGACGTTCTTTTAGCCCAACTGGAAAATCTTCTACTGTCCAACAAGGCGCCTGTACATACGTTTCAATCTCTTTTGCCCTTTGATCTATATATCCAAGCACCTGATATCCACGTTCTTTTAGTTCCCGGAATTTATCTTTCACAATGTCAAATTGCGAATGCCCGTAAAGGACTATCCTGCTCTCTTTTTGAATGTCAAACATTACATTTCTCCAAATGCCACAAAACCATGCTTTTTCCCCATGCAGCCCCACAATAAACTCTTTTTATCCACTCAGTTTCCAACAAAATGCTCTCTGGGGCAAGGATAAAATAATGATCCGCCAAAATAGTTTCCAGACATTGCTTCAAATTTTGCGGGCAGTCTGTTTTAAACACCGCCAAGTCGTAATGTTCCTGAGCGGCGACAAGCCTTCCAAAATGAAGCGAAAACAATCTTTCTAACGCTTCTTTCAATTTCCGGTCCCTTTCATCGGCATCGTATACCATAGCCCCGCTTCTCCTGAAAAAACGGCTGACAAACCCATAATCATCTACATTCAAATATATCTTTTTGCCTTTCAATACATGATCCATTGGCGTTTGATAATACAACCCGCCGAGTTCATCTGCCAACGCGCAGCATACGCCATAGAAAAAATTCTCTGCCGTACATGGCATCTGATAAAAAAATGGATGCTCAACCGGAGCTTTTAATTCAAATACGCCCTGTTGTAAAAGCTCTTTTTTCACCTCATTTGCCCTATCCTCAGAAATCCATTTTTCTGCATCCGAATGAGTGATCTTTACGGGAATATACATCTGACGGCGGGCGGCAAAAAATGCCGCTCTGTGCTTCCCGCTTTTCAAGTTAAAGTATCCGTCCTCATTCCATTCCGCCTCTGGCGAATTTCTGACAAAAAAATCTTTCTGGAACAAAAACCCATGGTTCATCTGGTAAAACACATCTGCCCTGTTTCGGATCACATTTTCTTTCCACGCTTCCGTAACTTGAAAAGAATCCAATTCTTCCACTGCCATCTCACAATACTCCAGATAGCGCTGGCAGGAAGCGTCAGCTTCTCCTTGAAGATACCGGAAGAATTGTATATGCGGATATAAAAAACAAACATTCCGTTCCTTATATCCGCCCGTAACGCTTTGGTTTTCAAACAGCATAGGCAGAGGCAGAAAAACTGTCTGCATTTTGGAATCTTTGGCCAGCAAATATTCTTTTGGGATTTCCCAATTCTTTTCTATTTCGTCCGCCCTGCAAAACCTGCCGCCCTTACAAAAGCCGCAATCAATCAACTGATTATGAAGCTCAAACATTTCTTTTGCTGATTCGTCTGCAAATCCTTTCAGAGCCGCATATGGCTTATAAATGATGTTTGTAATTCCATTTTTTATTAACTCTCTGGCAATGCCGCTATGTTCAAACACATTTTTCACTGAAATAATGACTGTTAGCTGCCCACGTCCCATACGTTCTTTGGCTTGTTTTACGCTATAGACGGAAAGCCCGCATAAACTCTCTATTTCCTCTGCCCTTTTATCTATAAACCCTTCCACCTGATAATGATTCTTATGCAGTTTTTCATATAAGAGCGTTCCTCCAAAAGCTGCCCCGTAAATCCATAGTTTAGTTTTTTCCGTTAATTCAAACCGTTCCAAATGAATCCCTCTATTTCTTTCGATATAATTTTAATTTTTCTTGAAGCTGTTCCACAGAAAGCCAGCTCGTATTTTTATCTGAACTATAAACAAATTCATCTGGAAGCTTTTTCCCCGCTTTTATTTCTTCATTTGGCTTATACCATGAAAATTCCGGCATAATCACATAACAGTCCCCTAATTCAACCGTCCTTCTTGAATCTACATCTGTAATCATTACTTCATGCAGCTTTTCCCCTTCACGGATACCGACTTCCTCAATGGAACCATCCGGATTCATGGCTTTTACCAAATCCGTCACTTTAAAAGAAGGTATTTTAGAAACGAAAACTTCGCCGCCAACAGCCGTATATAAAGCTTTTAAAATTAATTTAACCCCTTGCTCCAAATCAATCCAAAACCGCGTCATGCGCACGTCCGTCACCGGAAGCGTTGTCTTTCCTTCCGCCATAAGTTTCTCAAAAAACGGGATCACGCTTCCCCTGCTGCCCGCCACATTTCCATACCGGACAACGCTAAACTTTGTCCCTGAAATTTTTGCATAGGCATTCGCCGCCACAAAAAGCTTGTCCGAAACTAATTTTGTTCCGCCATATAAGTTTACCGGGTTCACCGCTTTGTCCGTTGACAACGCCACAACACACTCCACCTTCCGGTCAATCGCGGCGTCAATGACATTCATCGCCCCATTAATATTCGTCCTAATAGCCTCTATCGGGTTATATTCACAAGTCGGCACCTGTTTAATCGCTGCTGCATGAATTACAATCTGCACTCTGTCGAACGCCCTTAGAAGCCTGTCTTTATCCCTCACGTCACCGATAAAAAATCTCAGCTTATCCCCATACTGCGCAAATTCCTGTTTCATCATGCTCTGTTTATATTCATCACGCGAAAATATCACTACCCGATGCGGATTAAAATGCGTCAGAATGTATCTTGTAAAATACTTTCCCAAAGAACCTGTCCCTCCGGTAATCAGCACTGACTTGTTTTCAAAAATATCGTTCATTTTAAATTCCTCTCAATCTCTAAAAGTTTTAACCATATATTAATTTCTGCATACTGATAATTTCCGGATGCGTTTCATACCATGTATACAATTCCCTGATTGCCGTTTCCATAGGGGTAACATAGTCTTTTCCATATTCCTTCATCAGACGTGAGCTGTCCGCCGTATATTCATTGCCCAGCCCCTCATTGCAAATAATAATGTCTAATTCCCTGCCGCTGACGTCCCTTACTATTTTTGCAATTTCTGACAGTAAGATACGCCGTCCGCTCCCTGCATGGTATGTATGGCTCTCAAATTCATGTCCAACTGCCCATTCGGCAATTCTGCAAAAATCCTCTATCCAAAGATAATCAAAATACGTGTCTTTTCGAATGGAAATTGGGTAATCCTTAATTGCTTTACAACAGCAATTCGATATAAATGTCGTCCACCAGTCTTCATACTTCCCAAACAGTCCCCATATCCGTATATTATAGATATTATCCGATCCATCTATCATTTGTCCAATTACATATTTTACCATGCCATATCTGCTTTTCGGAATGCTTTTCCCAATATCCGTCTCTTTCACTTGTACAATAGGCTTTGTCTTATCATATTCCGCCCCAGAGCCAAAATAAAACATTTTGCCAAATTTATCTTTATTTTTTTCAAGGTTCAGAAACATACGCAAATCCTTTTCAATCACTTCCAATTCTTCCATTTCCGACTTTGGAGAAAATATTGCGCAATTAAAAACCACATCTATTTTATGCGCCGCCAAAAAGGAATCTGCCATATTTTCATCGAGCAAATCCAGTTCTTTGCGATTAGGACATAAAACCGTGTACTGTTTCTTTTTCTCAAACCATTCCTTTAAATTTCTCCCTATAAATCCGGTTGATCCTAAAATTAATATCGTTTTCATATCTTCCTATCCTGCATTCTGTTCTTTTTCAAAAATCTCCCTCTCTTGCCCATATGTTTCTATTGCGCTTGTTTTTAATATTGATAATAACTGCACTTGCTGTTCCTCAGAAAAATCAAACTCACGGATTGCTTCAATAGACATTTTGCAAAATTTATCAACTATATTCATAAAGTTTGAGACTTCATACCCCCTATCCCTTGCCAGCAGCAATAGAAATAAAATTTTACTTATACAACTTGCAACGCAAAAAAAAGCAAGCTCCTTATCCCCATCCGCAATCCAACGCACAAATTCCATCATGCCTAAAAACTGCTGTAAGCGGCTTTCATATGTAGAATACGCCGGCAGGCTTGTTCCCTTTGCAATATGCTCCCCTTCTTCTATCACTCCTTTTTCAATATACTTTGAGTTTTCTTCCTGAATCACAGACTCACGTTCCTGAACCAACAAAAACGGTTCTTCCATATAAACGCCTTTTTTTGACAAAATGGCGCACCACCACTCATGCGGATACAGGCAATAATATAAATTCTCTTCCCGGAATTTTTCTAACCGCAGCAAATTTTGCTTTAAAAACTTTTCCCTGTGAAAAATCAACCCTGACAAATAATTTTGCTTCAAAAATCCTTTTTTTAATGCATCCGTCCCTTCCGCATACAATCTTTCCGATAAACGTGAATAAAATATGCAGGACTTTGCCCTTATCACACTCGCTTGCGGATACTCCGTTATCAGCTTTAGATAATGCCCTAAAGAATCTAAAATAATGTCATCTTCATCCGAAACCAGCAATACAAACTTCCCATGCGCCATTTCTACCACAAAATGCCAATTCTCAGGCGCCACCAAATCCTTATGATGATCATAATAACAAATTCTGGAATCCTGCGCCTGATTCACTTGATCATATTCTTCCTGATAGAAATCCACGCCGTTTTTCGAAATTGCAATTTCAATTTCCGCATCCAGTTTTATGTTCCGCAGATTTTCCAGCCGTTTTAACAAAAGATTCCCTCTATTCCGTGAAGGTATCCCAATCGTAAGCAATACGTGATCTGTATTGCGTCCCTCCGGAGTTAATCTAAATTGATGTTCCGCTTCAACTATTTCATTTAATTCTTTTACACTCTCTAAATCCCCTGACAAAATCCGGGGCAGATAAACTCCCGTATTTTTATGGAAATATTGCTGAAACTGACTGAAATCCTGAAACAATTTCACATTTTTATTATATTCTTCTAACTCCGGTATTTTATAAAAGGAAGAAATATAATTGATTTCATGGCAGACTGCATACACTTTCTTGTCTTTTGCCGCCGCAAGCAGTTGATATTCTTCCTTCAGATTCCAATGGAACGCTTCCGCCACCGCGCCAAACTCGATTTCATTTAATGCTTCCTCTGATGAAACCATCTTTAGTTCTGAAACTAAGAACTTTCCAATAAATTGCTTTCGCTCTTTATCAAAAATATAATATTCCCCTTCTTTATAAGGCATAAAGTCCAACACGCAATCCTCATAGCTTACCTCTGCCCCACACTTTCCATAAGCATTGCGAAATTCCAGCTCATTACAAGCCACATAACAATTATAAATGTTTTCAATCACCCATTCCGGCTCATAACCTTTCATATAAGCTAAAACAAACGCTTCCAACGCTTCACAATAATTACGGCTCTCAAACTGTTCACAAGCATAATCTAATATTCTATTTTCCATTAAAAGCCTCTCATCCCCTTCTTAATTTTACTTGTGTTCTATAAAACAAAAAAGTTGACAACTGTCAACTTTCTATTTACGCATCATAGATGCCCAGTAATGATTCTTTGCAAAACCACCCGGAAGGGCAATACAAAACTCTTTATTTATATAATTGGAAAAACGATCCAAAGCAAAATTATTCATTCTGTTTATCCCCCCCCCCCCCTTGATTTTTGGGTTTTTTACAATACGCCCAAAATCACTGCTATATGTATATATCGGATATTTCCTATAGAAACTTTAGAACAAAATAAAATGTTATATTTCCCATCCACCATTTTGAATTTGATGAAGCAATATCCGAAGCAGCGACTCTTTCTCCTCCGCAGTAAAAGCAAATTCTTCCACCGCTGATATGCAAAGCCTGCTAAACTTGTCCAATACTTCCATAATCTCATCTGTCTTATAATGAAATCCAAAATACGCCAATTTAATCAGACTGATTGTTTTTTTGATCGCAAGCGCAACCCCTTTTTGCGCCAGATTTTCCCCGCCTTTTCCCTCAATATAGTGAATAAACTCAATGTATCCTTTAAATTGTTCCAGCCTGCTCTCATATGTGGCATAACTTTGCAGGCCCCCATCTGAATCATATCCGGCAGACAATGCGTCTTCTCCCCGTTTTTTGTACTGCTCCCCCTGTTTCTCCCGTACAGAGTCTCCTTCTGCAACAAGACATTCTCCATCCAAACGGCAATCTCCTTCGAAACTTAAAAAGCAAAACCACCATTCATGCGTATATGAAATATAATACGCATTGCTTTTGGCCTCCTCTTTAATTTTTTCAAATGGAAGCCGCATAAAAGCCTCCCGTCTTAAAATTGCGCCGGATAAATAATTATTCTGGAGAAAAACCTGAGAAAAGGCGTCTATTCCTTTTTTCATCTCCTTTGTCGTGATAAAACTATATTGCAGCGCCGTTTTTGCCCTTACAAAAATCAATTCCGGATTTTCCAAAAGCATTGAAAGATAGTGATCAAGCGCTTCAATAATCACACTATCCTCATCACTGACCAGCAACGTAAACCGTCCTTTCGACAGCTCAACCGTTTTTATCCATGAAATATCCGCCGTCAGTTCCTTATTATGATCCACATAACGAAGCCTCGCATCAGAAATTGCGGCAATTTTACGATATTCCTCTTGATATAACGCCATACCATTTTTAGAAACCAGTATTTCTATTTCTGCGTCATAACACATCGTCAGCAAATTTACCACTTTTTCCAAAGCTAAATTCCCACGGTCATGCGTCGGTATCCCGATTGACAACACAACATTCTCTGTATTCCTTCCCTGAGGCGTAAGACGGTAAGCGTGCTCCTCCTCCCATATATGCGCCAAAGCAAGTTTGTCATCCTGATTCCCCCAAAAAAAACGTGGCAAAAATACGCTGGTATTTGTATGGAAATATTGCCGGTATTCTTCTCGATCCCCAAACGCAAACACCTTCTGAAAATATTTTTCCATTTCAGGGATCTTACAGAATGAAACCGAGCGCCGTTTGTCATGGCATATGGCGTATAGTTTATGTTTGCCCGTCCACTTCAAAGCAGGCTTAAACAACCGCCAGTCCCAGTCAAGTTCTACCGCAATATCATCAAATTCTCTATTCAGCTCTTTTTCACGCTCAATTTCAGGCAAAGAAAAAGTTCCCAAAAACCCCCTTTTTAATTTATCATAAATAAAATATTCCCCTTCTTTATATGGAACAAAATCGAGCAAACATTCTTCATAGGGAATCTCCTTAAAAATACTACAACGTCCATATGTCTCCCGAAACTGCCCCTCATTCCCTTCCATATAACACGAATAGATATTCTTTAAGATTTCCTCTTGGTTATATCCTCTCATATGTAATAAAACGAACGCTTCTAAAGCTTCCTCGTATATTTCTTTCTCAAACTGCTGTATTCCATATTCTAAAAGCTCATCTTCTCTCATTTTCCCCCTCATCCTTTCCCATACTTTATTTTTATATCGGACAAATATAACTTTTCCGTAACAACCGCTTCTCATGTTTCCCCAAAAATTGCCGATATAGTATTAGGGTTTTTTAATTGCTGCATCCCCCTAAATGTAACTAAAATTGTATATTCGGAAAAGAGGACATTATGCCAAAAATATTAATTACCGGAGCCAGCGGTTTTGTTGGCAGAAACGTAAAAGAATATCTCCAGAAAAACGACCGTAATTATGATATATACACTCCGTCAAGCAAAGAGCTAAACTGCATAGAAGAAACGGAAACATTACAATATTTAAAAGCCCACAGATTTGATTACATCCTCCATTTTGCCTCATATGGCGACAGCATAGACAAATCGAAAGACGGTTCGAAAATATTTGAATATAATATGCGGATCTTTTTAAATTTCTATAAAAATTCCCATCTCTTTAGCAGGATGTATTATTCTGGCTCAGGCGCAGAATATGACAAACGGTTCGACATTGCCAATGTAGCGGAAACAGATTTAGGCAAAAGCCTTCCGACTGACCAATACGGTTTGATGAAATATACAATAGGGGAATTAATTGAAAAATCAGACAATGTTTATAACTTCCGGCTTTTCGGAATATTCGGGAAATATGAATATTATCCCGTGAAGTTCATTTCAAATATCTGCTGTAAAGCGATAAAAAACCTGCCGTTATCTATACGGCAGAATGTGTATTTCGATTACATCTGGGTAGAAGACTTTTGCCGGATCATAGAATATTTTTTGCATCACGCCCCAACCCGCCATACCTATAACGCCGTCTCGGGAAAGAAAATCAGTTTAGAAAAGCTCTGCCGCCTTGTCCTAAAAATCAGCGGAAAAGAGCTCCCCATTTACATTTGTAAAGAAGGGCTGGCAAAAGAATATACCGCTTCAAACGCCCGTTTAATGGAAGAACTTACCGGTTTTGAATATACGCCTATAGAAGATTCCGTCCGCCAGTTATATCAATGGTATTTGGAACATGAAGATGAAATAGATTTATTCCAGTTACTCTATTAAACAATTTTCAGAAATATATATTTACAATTCCCATATAACAATATAAAATTATGTTATGAATTATCGAAAGCTAAATTTGGAGGGGCGTTAAGATGTTAAAACGAGTGGCTGACATCATTATGGACACACTGACAGAATACGGAATTATAGACTGTTTTGCTGTCGTTGGCGGAGGCGCGATGTTTTTAGACAACGCTTTGCTAAAATGTCCGAAAATGAATAAATACTTTAACCACCACGAACAGGCGTGCGCCATGGCGGCAGAAGCCTATGCAAGATACAGCGGAAAAATGGCGGCGGTCTGCGTCACCTCTGGCCCCGGTTCCACCAACGCCATAACAGGCGTGATGGGAGCATGGCAGGACAGTCTGCCCATGATTGTGTTGTCTGGACAAGTCCGTTATGAAATTTCCGTCCCAAAATCAGGCCTTCCTTTACGTTATCGTGGCTTGCAAGAATTTGAAATTATCCCATCTGTTCAAAATATGACTAAATATGCCACAATGCTGACTGATCCATACGCCGTAAAGAGAGAATTGGTTAAAGCAATTCATATCGCTATGGACGGAAGGCGGGGACCCGTTTGGTTAGACGTCCCACAGGATATCCAGAGCGCAAATATCGAAGAAAGCGAATTATATGAACCGGAAGAATATCAAAGCGCCCTCCCTCATCTTCCCAAAGAAGATATAGAATCTGTTCTGCAACAATTCCAGTCTGCAAAACGCCCTTGCATCCTTGCAGGCTCCGGCATTAGAAGCGGAAACTGTATGGAAGCGTTTTTAAGTTTTATTGATTCTATGCGGCTCCCTGTAATTGGAGGCGCATGGGTAGCCGATAACCTCTATATGGAGCATCCTCTTTATTTCGGCTCCTCCGGAAATGTGGGATCAAGATCCGGAAATTTTATTTTGCAAAACGCAGATGCAATCTTAACTTTAGGAAATAGTTTGGGATTCCGGCAGACAGGGTTTAACCAAGACGGCTTCGCCCCAAATGCAAAAATCTATATGATAGACGCTGACAAAAACGAAGCCCTAAAACCGGGGCTTAAAATCCAAAAGAGCCTCCATATAGACCTAAATCAGTTTTTTGAAACTGCCAGACAGAGCGTCATCCCCTGTATGCCGCATAAAGAATGGCTTTCCTACTGCCAAAACCTAAAAGAACGCTTTTCTCCATATGAAGCAATCCGGCATGGCGTTCATTTGTCAGACAGGGTTTCTTCCTACTATTTTTGGAAACAGTTCCATTCACATGAACCGGATAACAGCATTTTAGCGCTTGGTAACAACAGCGCAAATACTGCAAAATTACAAATTGGAACCCAAAAGAGAAACCAACGGATTCTTACAAATTATACTTGCGGATCTATGGGATACGATATTCCCGCGGCCATAGGCGCCGCCATCTCCTCCAAATCCGGCGTATACTGCATTACAGGAGACGGAAGCATAATGATGAACCTACAAGAACTTCAAACGATTGCCCAGTACGATCTTCCAATTTCAATCGTTATCTTTTCAAATGAAGGTTATGGGGCAATCCGGCAGACTTCAAAAAACTTCTTTCAAGGAGAATACATTGGCTGTACGCCGGATACCGGAGTAAGTTTCCCTGATTTTAAAAAAATTGCAGACACATTCGGGTTTAAATATCTTTGCTGCCATAATAATGGCGAAGTGGATTCCTGCTTACATGCTTTTATGCAGACAACAAAGCATATGATACTGGAAGTATTGCAGGCATTTGACGATCCTGTTATTCCAAAAGTCATGTCACGCATAGATGAAAACGGCAAAATGAAAACTCCCGCTTTACATGATATGTATCCTTTCTTAGAAGAAGATGAAATAAAAAAACTTATGCTGCCTTAAAAAGCAGACCACACGGAGGTACAACGATGAGCGCAATAAGAAGAGCCAAAATTTACGCAAGGGAAAGAACCCCGTTACAGGAAGTTCTGCCGCTTTCCGCGCCCTTTGCAATTCAAATTGACGTATGCAGCGCCTGTAATTTAAAATGCAATTTTTGTTTCCACTCAGACATGGAAACCATAAAAAAATCTAATGTAACATTTGGCGCAATGTCTTTGGAACTTTTCCAAAAAATCATAGACGACATTGTCTCTTGCTGGGGCAGACAAAAAATCAAAAAATTAAGGCTGTTTAAAATCGGAGAGCCCTTGATGAATCCCAAGATTGCCCAAATGGCAGCCTATGCCAAAAAAGCAGAGGCCGCAGAATGTATTGAAATCACGACCAACGGCACGCTTCTAAACGAAACGCTCAGCCTTGAGCTTATTGAGGCAGGTCTTGACATATTAAATATTTCAGTAAATGGAATTAATGAACAACAGTACAAAGACGTATGCCAATACGAAATGGACTTTCAGGATTTCTATAAAAAAATCGAGTTTTTCTATAAAAATAAACAGAATTGTAAAATCTTTATTAAATACAGCGATATTGGTTATACCGAAACAGAAAAACAGAATTTTTACCAGACATTTGAAAAAGTGTCTGACGAAATATTTGTAGAAACCATTTCTTCCACCCTTTGGCAGGACACAAATATCGGCGCAAAAATAAACAACGCCCATAAAGGCACTTACGGCCAGGAGCTACAACCAAAAGAAGTCTGCCCATTTTTATTTACTACGATGGTAATAAACCATTCCGGCATTGCGCATCTGTGCTGTGTAGACTGGAAAACAGAATATATTTTAGGCGATTTAAAAACCGAAAAAATTGCGGATATTTGGAATGGCGAAAAACTTTGCCAGTACCAAAAACTCCACTTAAAAAAGAGGAAAGACGATATACCAATCTGCAGACATTGCGAAAGCCTGTCGGCGAATACAACCGACGATATAGACAGCTATGCAGACATCATTCTAAAACGCATGGAACAGTAGGAGGAAGAATATGAAAGCCATCCTTACAGGAGGAACCGGATTTATCGGCAGATATGTTGTTGCGGAATTATTAAAATCAGGCGCTAACGTAACCGTCCTGACCTCCTCCCCCTCCTCTATGCCATTTCATAATTCTTCCGTAAAAACAATAACTGCCGGCTATCAATTTAAAGAACTGGCGCAAAGGCTGTCTGGAAAAACATATGATATATTTTATCATCTTGGCTGGGCAGGCGTTTCTGGGAAAGAAAAAAACAACATTCCTTTGCAATTAAGCAATATCGAAACTTCTCTGGATATGTTACGTCTCTCTAAATATTTAAAATGCAAACTATTTCTGGCCGCAGGCACAGTGGCAGAATATGTTTATAATGAATGCGTCATTGATTTTTCAAGGAAACAGACGCCCATTGACATCTATGGAGCCACAAAAACTTCCGTCCACTATCTGTTAGAAGCCGTTGCCGCGCAATTAGGGCAGGATATGATTTGGACTGTTCTTCCAAGCACATATGGGGAAGGAAGAACAGAAGACAATATCCTGACTTATACGATTACCACTCTTTTAGATGGCAAATACCCTGTCTATGGCAATCTCCAGTCTAATTGGGATTTTGTCTATGTATCAGATGTAGCAAAAGCAATTATTAAAATTGGAGAGAAAGGCAGGCATAATATTACATATGGAATAGGAAGCGGAACGCACAAAACACTTCGGGAATACGTCTTAACTATTCGGGACATGATAAACCCATCGCTTCCTTTAGGCATTGGAGAAAAAACTCCCCCTCCCGAAAGAAAAATCAGCTCCCCCGGCATAATGCCAAGTTCTTGTATCAATATTGAACCTCTTACAAGAGATACCGGCTGGAAGCCTGAAATTCCCTTTGAAGAAGGCATCCAAAAAACAATCCAGTATTATGAAACCAAAAGAAAGAGGTAAGATCATGGGACAAAAAATTATACTGACAGTCGCTATCCCTACCTATAACCGCTGTCATTTATTATGCCAGTCATTAGAAAGCGCGCTAGGGCAGTTGGAAGACGGCGTTGAAATCCTTGTATCAGATAACGCTTCCACAGACGAGACCCCAAAAGTAATGAAAAAATATTGCAAAGAACATAAGATACGTTATTATCGTAATTCAAAAAATTTGGGTATGGATAAAAATTTTTTTAACTGTTTCCAAAAAGCGAACGGCGAATATATACAGTTTCTCTCGGACGATGACATATTGCTGCCCGGAGCGATAAAAAAATATTATATCTGATAAAAACAGAAAGACCAGCCTATATTAATATAAATTCTTTTACATATTCAACACAGACATTCAATCCGGACATTAGAAAAGCGCCAAGAATAAAACTTAGGGAAACAAACGATCTGATTACTTACGATAAAACCCTTCTGATGAATTACATTGGCGTTTATGTAACGTATATATCTGCAACCGTTCTGAAAATGAGCAAATTTAAACAAATAAAGCATCCTGAGAAATATTTTGGAACCCATTTTCTACACGCGCATATCGTATTTCACATTCTCTCAGGCAAAAATACTAAAATGATCCTGACAAAAGCCCCCTATTTAGCCGCAAAAAATAATAACAGCGGCGGATTTAATTTATTTGAAGTCTGGGTAAAGCAATATAAAAGACTTTTGCTCCAAACAGCCGTAAAAGCCGGTTTTCCAAAAAGCCAGATGAAAAAAATCTTTCTTACTGACATGAAAGGATTTATTAAAGATTCTATCCTAAAATACAGCGTAGAGGATAATCAGTATGATATGGACGATAAATGGATATTATTTTTAAATACATACAAATATCCTACGATATGGTTCCATGTATGGCCATACGCAATTCTCCCACGTTTTATTTTAGAGCCAATTTATATTCAAAAAAGGAAGAAGAAATGAACCTATCATTACCGAAACAAGAACTTCAAACATATACGCTGCATCAGTTAGAGCTTTTTTTTCCGGATCGCAATACTCATACTCTAAAAGGCAGCGACGTTGACGCCGCTTTTGAACGCGCCTTAGAACGGACAGAGCATTGCTTCCGTTTTATTAAAAATTCCGCATATTCAGATAACCAAGGCGAAACATTTTTCTCGCATCTGCATTCTGACCAGTATGCCCAGTTTTTATATTTTTGGGCTAACTCACTGTGGGAGCTTTCCGCAAACAAATCTGTCTGTGACAAATTAATTTACTTGAATAAAACTTTACATAGTTTTTTTATCTCTTACAAAGGCAAACTGCCGGAAATATTCTTCCTTACACATCCGGTAGGAAGCGTAATTGGCAATGCAGCTTACAGTGATTTTCTTGTAATAGGCCAAAATGTCACCATCAATACCGGTGAAAGCCCTGTCGGCGAAACTGTCCCAAAACTCGGAAAAGGGCTCTACTTAGCCGCCGGAGCTAAAATTATAGGCAATGAACCAATCGGAAACCGTGTATCCATTGGAGTAGATGCGTTTGTATATGGACAGCCGGTCTCCGATGATTCCGTTGTGCTGCGTAACCCTGACGGCAGTGTCTTAATCAGAAACAGGCAGAAAAAATACTGTAAGGCCCAACAATACTTTAATGTCACAATTTAATGGCGGAAATCCTTTTCCTAAAACAAAACAGGAAATGGATTTTCTGGGTCATGCGTCACCATATACGTCTCATATAAAGCGTTTACCGCTTTAATAAATTCATCTTCCTTTGTTGCCAAAGCCATTTTCTCACATAATGGCAGAATTAAATCCCAATTTTTTAACCTTTCTTTCCTGCTGTAAATCACATTCCTATGATTGCATTTCCGGCAGCATAATTTAAAATACGATTGATTTAGCAGATATTTTTTAACTCCTGCCCACCGATTTACCGAACCGCAATGCACGCACTTCGCTTCAATAATCCCATCGCCATTTTCGTCTGTCCGCGTCTCTTTTTCTTTCACACAATCTGGGTTATAATAAAATGTAAGCAGTTGAATCACAACTTTATATTTCCCATATTCTTCATCTGGCATCTTTGTTAAATTTGTCAGCCATTCACTCATTTCTAAAAATGCTTTTTTCTCCTCAACGCTCCAATTTTTCGATAATTCCCGATAATAGCCGCATCCCGGATATGTCTCTATCCACCCCAAATTAATTTTATATTCTGGATGCTGAAACCAAAACCGCAATGTTTCATATATCGTATGCTCATTTTCTAACTCGTCTCCAAAAATAAAATTGCCCTGAATGTCTATTTTTGCTTCATAAGTCAATTTTAAAGCGTTTTCTATGTCTGCTAAAGAGATATGTTTTCTCATATTTTTCAAAACTGCAGGGCTAAAACTTTCAAGTCCATAACTGATGCTGAGGCATCCGGCGTCCCGCATTGTCTGCAATAACTCTTTCGTGATAATATCCACCCGCATTTGGACAATCCATTTTATCTCATATCCTTTTATTCTTTCACAAAACTCATACACTCTTTCAACGCTTGCGCTAAATAATTCATCTAATATCAAAATACAGGTTGGAGCATACTTATTCTTCCATTGATCCAGTTCCATAAAAAAATTATCCAGACTTCGCACCCTGTATTTATTTCCTATAGGGTGAAAACAAAATTTGCATTGATAAGGGCATGACCTGCCTAAAATCATCGGCATAATTCTCGGCTTGTCCGAATAAAAAGAATAATATTCATCGCTCACCATTTGATTTTCTAAATATAAATCCATGTCAAACCCCTCATAGCATGGAAATGGAATGGAATCCACATCGGCAATTTCTTCCCTCGGAGCCGTCTGCCTATATCCGTCCGGCGTTTTATATACAATTCCTTTTACATTGCTTACATTCTGATTCGCCATCAACGTTTGAATAAGCTCTACATCTGTAATCTCCCCTTCTCCAATTACAGCATAATCTACTTCAAGAAGTTCCGCTGAAATAAGAGGCTCCGACGTAAAGGCTCCACCCCCCCCCACAGTAATTATGGAAGCTTTTGCCCTTTTAACTGTATCAAACACTTTTTTAATCGTTTTCCAAAGCGGGCTTATTCCGCCGCAAAGGACAACGTCAATATTGGAATTTACTACCCGTTCAGCTAAAACTGAATAGGCGTCTTCTGCTTCAATATGGTTCATATTCAGGCATTGCACATCTAAATTTGCTTCCCGCAGAGCTGCATTCACATACGCTAAGCCTAATGGCATTTGATAATATCGTTCTTTCCGGCTATAGTATTGCGGAACCACCAACAAAATCTTCATTTCTTACCCTCCATTTTATAAATATATCTTTAGAATCATCATATATTAAGTAAAGTAGAAGCGTACTTCAGTACATCTACTTTATCAATGCCTTTTTTGTTTCCTACGATATTTGTCGCCAATGCCCCCGCAATATTTCCCATAAATGTTCCCATCTCCATGGAAGCGCCTGCTGCCGCAAATAAGCTTGCAATGGAAAAGAACGCATCCCCTGCTCCAATGGTGTCTTTCACTTTTAAAACAAATGCCGGACAATGTTTTATTTCTCCATCTTCAATCGAAACTGCCCCTTGGGATCCCTGTGTCAGCCACCCATGGCAGTCCAAATGTTTTTCTAACTTCTGAAGAAGCTCTTGCTCATCTAAACGGTAATTCGCAAATGCCAGCCCCAATTCTTTCTGGTCAATCGCAAATACATCTGCCCGTTTATATTTTGTAATTAAATTTTTTCCATAATTCGATGAATTAGTCTGGCAGTTCAACGCTAAAAACTTCGCCTTAGACTGAATCAAATCCATCACTTCTTCATCTATCAGCCCATGCCCAAAATCACACAAAATAACCACGTCACACTGTTCTATTTTCTCTTTTATTTTTTCTTTAAACTTATCTAATGCAGGTTTATCAATGCGCATATATACAGGAAGGTTATTTACAGCGAAAATTTTATCAAGCTCTTCCCGTTTTTCATTCATGGAAACGTACCGTGTTTTTATAATGGTTTCAAAAACATCGCTAAACGTTACGTCTATCCTCATCTTATCGCCAAGTTCGTCTAACATCCGGCTATGTACCGCCTCCTCTTTCCCTACAACGCTCAAAAGAGTGACGTCGTCACAAAATGAGGCAATATGCCTCGCCACGGCTAACGAACCGCCTAAATACTGCTCCACATATCTATAACGGGCAGAATATCCCCTGTCTTTCGACATTAACCCCTGTACATTGCAATAAATATATTCATCTATAATTACGTCTCCAATTACCGCTATCTTAAAGCCCGAAATTTTTTCCGCCAGCGCTCTGATTTCAGATAAACTATACTTATCTGAAAATGATTTCATAAATTGTTTCACTTCCTCAGAAAGTGATGGAAAAGCATGGTTGATTAGTTTCGTTGAACTAAACACCTGCCCGCCTGTATAAGCAATTTCCCCTCCATGTTTACGGACCAGCTCTATTTCTCCGGCAATCTTTCCGGTAATGTCATCTTCTTGCGCCTGATACTCCGAGCCTTTTACATACAAGTCCGGCTCCGCCGCTTCAATAATATCATCTACAGTAAAGCCCTCTGACAAAAGAATATAATCAATATACGCAATCGAAGATAAAAATTTCAGACGCATCTCATCTCCAAAATACGGCCTATCCGGACCTTTTCTCACATATTTTGCCGCCGTGACAGACGCCACTAAAACGTCCCCCATCTTTTTTGCTTCTTCAAAATGAATGATATGGCCGGGATGCACTAAATCAAATACGCCATGGCAGAGAACCACTTTCTTCCCTTCCGCCCGCAATTCCTTTCTTATATTCCTAAATTCCGCTTTTGTCACAACAAGTGCCATTTTTCAGCCTCCATGCTTATTTTTCCAGATTTCTGAAATTTATATAAAATTAATATGATTCGGTTCAATTTCCGGACTCTTTGGAATTGTCCCTGTTTGATAGATCTTCCACAATGCCTCATTTGTTTTATGCTGAAGACAGAGCGTACCGCAATCGCGGTTTGGATCAAAAGTTTCGTCTGTTATCATTTTCATAACTTCCCAATACCTGTCGCTTTCAAATATCTCTTTAAATCTCTTTTCCTTAATATTTCCAATATGGTATTTACTATATTTCTCATTGAAAAACATTCCACAAGGAGCCACAAGGCCCGTACCCGACATTTGAAGAATAAAGGGGGCTCCAAAACACTTACAGTAACTTTTCTTCCCATGGCTTAAAATCTTTGACCATTTTGCCGAAACCTGATACTTATCCGTAGAATAAGTTTCCGCTTCCTTTAAAACCGGAATCACGGCATCATATTTTTCGTAATTTACGCCAAGCGTGCCTTCCTCATCATCACTGCAATGTTTAATCACGAGATAATCCACGCCAATCTCTCTGCCTAACTTTGTAAGCGGAAGAATCTGATCTGCAAAATCTGGCATTAAAACCATTTGCATTCCAATTGTAACCGCCAGATCTTTCTTCTCCCTAATATCTACCGCTTTTTTCATCGTTTCAATTACTTTATCATAGCATTTTAAGGCGCAGCCATGAATTTCGGCATATCGTTCCCTCTCCCCAGCCGATATATTAAAACGCAAATAAGTAAGCGCCGGCAAAATTTCCTCTAATTCCTCATCTTTTAACAAAAAGCCATTTGTGCCAAGAGCCATATCTAATCCAAGGCTCTTGCCATGTAAAACCGCTTTTTTCAAATGTGGGTTACATGTGCTTTCTCCATCGCTTACAAAACTAACCGCTTTTACTCCTATTTCCGCCGCATCCTCTAAAAAGCGTAAAATTGTTTCTTCGTCAAGATTATCCGACTGGTTTATGCACTGCATTTTTCCATAACAATACACACAGCGGTAACTGCATTTCGTAGTCAGCGCGCAATCAATCGTAACAGGCGCAAAACGCTCCCCCTTTTTCCATTGCTCTATTCTATCTTTGTGCCATAATACTTTACTGCCGTCTAATATTAATTTTTCTGACTCCATTTTTGTCATCCTTCCTTTACATATTGGCTGATTTGTTGATAAATCCCTTCACTGTCCAGCCTATTTTGCATCCGTACCTGTTGTCCCGTTCCATAGCCTTTTGCAAATTGATCATATAACCCAATTCTATAAAAAGGAATTGCAATCTGCCTGTCTGCTAATGTCTCAGCCACTGCGCTTCCTAACCCGCCGATAATATTATGTTCTTCTATTACAGCTAATTTAGAAACCTTTTCAGCCGTTTTTGCTATAAGATCCTCATCAAAAGGCTTTATCGTGTGCATACTAATCAGCTTAACTGATATTCCTTCTTCCATAAGCCGCTCCGCCGCTATTTTCACTTCAGCCGTGATTGCCCCTGAAGTTATCAGCGCAATGTCATGCCCGTCAAATATGACCTGCCCTTTCCCAATTTCAAAAGAAAATTTTTCCGTATGAACCTCCGGTTCCCCGCTGCTGCCAAGCCGGATATAGACAGGTCCCTTTATTTGATATGCAGCCCGTACCGCCTCGCGCGCTTCCATTGGGCTTGCCGGAGAAAATATAGTCAAATTAGGCAGTGATCGCAAAAGAGCCAAATCCTCTGTCGTATGATGCGTAGGGCCTAAATAGCCATAAGATACGCCTGTGCCTATTCCAACTATCTTTACATTCAAATTTTCCAGACATACGTCCAGCCTTAAAAATTCGTATGCCCGGTACGCCAAAAATGAACTAATTGTATATGCAAAAGGAATTTTCCCACATGTCGCCATTCCTGCCGCCGCCGCAATCATATGGCATTCTGAAATGCCAAAATTAAAATATTGCTCTGGAAAAGCCGCCCGAAATTCATCATATACAATCATGCCATTATCGGACACTAAAGAAAGCACATTCCGATCATTTTTTGCAAGATGATATAGTTCCGCTAAATATTCATTTCGCATTGAATCAGCTCCTCTCTTGTCATGCCCAAATCTTGCAATACAATTTCTAATTCCTGTTCATTCGGCATCCGATAATGCCAGATGGGCTCGCTTTCCATAAAGGAAACGCCTTTTCCTTTCACTGTATCCGCACAAATTAAATGCGGTCTGCCATCTTCCGTTTGTCTGTCCTTATCCAGACATTTACAAAGCTTTTCTATATCGTGCCCATCTACTGTTGCGATGCCCCAGCCGAAATTTTCCCAGCTTTCCCGCAGGCGGCGCAACGCAAGAATATCCTCCACTTTCCCCATTGCCTGTAGCCTGTTATTATCTAAAATCACTGTCAAATTGTCTAGTTTGTGGTGCGGCGCCGCTATTACAGCTTCCCATATACTTCCTTCTTGGCATTCGCCATCTCCAATTATCACATATGTCCTGTTCGCTTCCCCATTCATCTTATGCGCCATTGCAATCCCCACGCCAAATGAAAGCCCATGCCCAAGCGAGCCTGTAGTCGCCTCTACGCCCGGTATATGCCCCATTCTGGGTTCTCCTCCGAATTCTGAACCCGGCTTGCAAAAAGTCTGTAACTCTTTTTGTGGAAAAAATCCCTTCATACCCAATACACTATATAATGCCAAACTCGCGTGTCCCTTGCTTAATATCAATTTATCCCTTTGCGCCCAATCCGGATTTTTCGGATCTATATTTAAAATTCCCCCAAAATATAAAACCGTTAAAATTTCCACAATCGAAAAAGCCGATGCCAAATGCCCGCTCCCTCCCCGGTATGCCATTTTAAAAATCATTTTTCTTATTTCAGCCGCCCGCTCTTTTAAATCCATCGTTCTCTCCTAACTCTTAAAATTTATTCTCCTATTGGAATAAACGGATACTATATAAAATTTACATGAAGTCCGGGATTTCTCAAATCATTGAGATACTTATTCATTTCATCCAGCCTGCACAACTCCCTGCAATTTTTCTCTAAATCCATCTGGGAAAACTCTTGAATCAGCTTCTTCCTCCGCTCTCCTTCCCATATTTCTTCAAATGATGCATTATATAAATTTCCATAACTAAACTGTTCCTGCCCCATAAACACAATACAGGGCCATAAATTCCCCTTCGCATCAATGTATACCATAAATGGCAGCGCCAGACATTGCTTATAACCGCGCTCACATGCCAATTTCTTCATAGAATGCGCCCGGAAATATATTTTAAATTCTTCCGTTCCAATTCCTTCTAATTCCCGTTCCAATTCCAGTAATTCCTGATAATCCACTTGCAAGATATTGCCGCTTGACGGATGCTGCGAAAATGGTTTTACCGTAAAATAATCCACTCCTATTTTTTTCATTTCCTTCGCCATCTCCACAACTTCATCTTTATTATCCGGCAGAAGCAATAATTGCGCGCCAATCGTCGTTTTGAGCCCTTGATCTTTTTTCGTCCGGACTGCTTCCTGAATATTATTTAAAACAGTTTTAAGCTCTCCTTTCCGGCATTGATGGATTTTCTCATACGTTTTTTCTCTAATTGCGGCCGTACTAAAACGAATCCATGTCAAAGAAGCCAGACAGTCTCTCGATGCTTCCGGCGTAAGCAATGCTCCATTTGTAGATAACGCCGCATCTATTCCGCTTTTTTTCGTGAAATTAATAATATCTGCCGCGTCTTTATTTAAAAGCGGTTCCCCTTCTCCGGCATATATAATAGATTTCACTCCTTTTTCTGCAAACTCACTGATCCTTAATTTTAAAAGATCCGCCTCAAGCATTGTCGGTTTGTAACCTGTATAATCCACTGCGCAAAAAATGCATCTATGATTACAGGCGTTTGTTAATCCTATTTCCAATTCAATCGGATATATATTTTCTCCACGCTTCCAAGCCGCAACCCTCTCTGGATGATAAATTAATTTGTGCGAATCCATTCGGATTTTATCTGCCATAATTCAAATTCCCCCTGTTTATTCATCAAATTTTGTTCCCGCCAGAATGCTATGCAAGCATAAATGTATTCTTTTTAATAAAACTGCCGCTTATGTCAATATGCAAGAAATAAGAATACTGGTATCCATTCTCTAATATCCAGTTTTCCAACAGCAAATGATATTTCTTTTGAAGTTCTTTTTCCTGTTCGTCTTCCTGATACACTCCATCTAATTTATCGTTCATCTCCACTATCGCTTCTTTTATTTCTTCTTTGCCAAGCTCTATAAACTCAAGCCCGTGTTCCCCATAATATTTTGATATTTTGTCCTTAGCGGCCATTTCCGCATCCCATATTTCCGTAAAATTTAAAAAACGTTTCTTATTTTTGTCATATATTTTCTTTGGGACGTAAATATCTCTGCTCCTATATGGTATTGAATTGTGAATCCCCAGCTGAACCACCCCGAGCAAAACCACAGGCGCGCTTTGAAGCTGGGCAAGCGCAACAATCCCAGACAAACTCCCTGCATAAAACTTGCAATTACCGCATAAATATAAATCCATAAAGTCGCTATGGAAATCCGCCGCATAATCTATGCAGTTTGGCAGATTGACCGGCCCGTTGACAACTTTTCCCATGCGGACTGCCTTTACTCCCTGTCCCTCCAAATAATCCACTGCAGATTTAAAAGAATTGATATCCATATTTCTTATTTCATTAATTCCATAAGCCTGTCCATACTGATGCTGCAAATAGTGGTTATCTCTTGCAAATATACACACGAAATCTCCAAAAACGCCCATTTGCCTTAATTTATATTCCGCCATCTTACGTTCTTCCGGCGTATAGGCAATCAAAGGAAACTTTTTATCACAAAACGTCCTGTTTATAATCCGTTCATCAAATTGATTATATGCATCCACTAAAATACCGTTAAATTCATTATAAGACGTCAAATCAAAACGCTCTCTGTACTTTTTCACCGCATACTCCCAAAAATGACAGTTGCAATATGTAACCATAGGAACTGTACGGGAAACAACCTCTATAAATTGCCCATTCGCGAAATCATTCCCTTTTATATAGGGAATTAACAGGCAGTATTCATCTTCTGCCTTATCCTTAAAAACAGTTTCATAATATGCCGATAAATACCGGACTGATTCACCAATAGAAGACGCCCAAAACGCATATAGCCTTATTTTTTTATATACGCTATAGTTTTCTTGAAATATATAGTCGTAAGAATAACTTGCTATGCCTTGTTCCATATGAGACACAAAATCTTCCATATGCCCAATACATTCTTCATATGAATCCAGTTTTAAAAGAACTCTCCGAAACGCATATAAACCTATCACTGCCCCTTGATAACCATGTCTGTTCCGCAAAGCATATTCAATTTCATCATGGTATATTGACGACATAATCACAACATAATCAATCGAATAATCTGCTTCATCTGAAGCAATAATTTTATATCCTTCTATGCTTTGGCCTGCCTTATTCTTATCTACAATCTGTATGTCCCGTTCCCTAAAAAAAGATTTATAAAACCTTAGCGCCTCTTTCGTATGATAACCGCCGCCCCAAATCAAAATACGGGAACATGTTTTTAACCGTTCAAATTCAGCTTCTAAATTCATTTTAATTCCTTCTTCCCAGCTATTTTGGCATATTATCTTCTGTTGCAAAAAATGTTATAAAACGCAAAAAAAGAATTGTAGTATATTCACTGCGTTTCCCATGCTGTCTTTGTTTCAAACATAGGCGTCCTTCCAACAATTCTTATCCATTCTTATCCCAACACACTTATATCCTTTACAAGCCATAACCGGATCAAACGGCAGACACCAAAAAAAAGGCAACAAAAAAATTGCCCCTAACGTCTCTTGAGATAATCCATATAAAGTTTGAATTTTTTTCCACTTTTTAGTAGATTCTGATTTTCCCCCCCCCATGCAATTTTTCGCTGCATGTCTTTCCTTTTCGTCATTTCTTCTTCCTCCCTGAATAAAATACAGCTTCCATGCTGATAGAAAACGCAATTTAACTCTTATTCTTTTTATCGGCTTATCCTTAATTTAACTTTATACATATTAAATACAATCATTTACGAATTATTTCATTCTAACCATTTCTATTATTTATAACAGAAATCAATAACAGGAATCATTACAAAAAATTCTTGTTACATGCTATACTCCTGTGATATACTAATACATTATAAATAATTATCAGAAAGAAGCGATTATTATGCTGCAAAATAATTATATTAACACATTTATACAAACATTAGAATCAACGAAAATACAAAAAAAAGACGGTTCATACCACGAAACCTACACAGAAGGCATCCAAATGCTTTTTGATGTTTTTCTTGAACATAAACGTTTCTGCTCAAATCTCTTTTTCGTAGGAAACGGCGGCAGCGCTGCCATTGCCAGCCATATGGCGGCAGATTTTATGAAAAACGGAAAAATGAACGCATATAACCTGTATGATAACGCTTTGACAACCTGCATTGGCAACGATTATGGTTATGAATATATATTTTCAAAACCAATGGATTTTCTTGTAAAAAAAGATGATTTAGTCGTGGCAATCAGCAGTTCAGGCAATTCACAAAATATTATCAATGCAATTCAAACAGCCAAAGCAAAAAATGCAAAAGTCATTACATTTACAGGTTTTAGCCCTGACAATAAGGCAAGGCAATTAGGCGATATTAACGTCTATACTCCTTGCAGTAAATATGGCATTGTGGAATCAGCCCATAATTTAATTTTACAACAAATAGTAGATATGATATTAGAAAGTGAAGGGGCATCCATTTGAAAAAGAAAGCAAAACCCGCTATTTTCCTTGATAGAGATGGCGTTCTTACTAAAGAAAAAAGCTATATCCGTTCCACAAATGAGCTGGAAATTTTCCCATACTCCAAAAGCTGTATAGAAAAAATACATACTTATGGTTACTATGCGATTGTCGTTTCTAACCAAAGCGGGATTGCGCGCGGTTATTTCACGGAAGAAACGCTTCTCTCCATGAATCAATATCTCATACAAGAGACAGGAGTTGATGCTGTGTATTACTGCCCACATCATCAAAAAGGCGTGATACAAGGCTATGCCTTTAATTGTAATTGCCGCAAACCCGCTATAGGTATGTTAGAAAAAGCCTGTTCAGATTTTCAAATAACTATGAATGGCTCTTATGTAGTTGGAGATCGCGCATGTGATATACGGCTTGGCGAAAATGCGAACTTAAAAACGGTATTGCTTGATTCCGGTTATGGAGTTGCGCGCCTAGAAGAAATAGTAGTTCCCGATTATACATTGAAAGATTTGAGGGACTTTATTAAAATATTAGAAAGAAAGGAAGGAAACAGTATATGACGTCACTGGTTACAGGCGGGTGCGGATTTATTGGCTCCCATATGGTGGATAGGCTTTTATCTGAAGGGCATGACGTCCGCGTAATTGATAATTTAAGCACTGGAAGATTAGAAAACCTAGATCACCTCAAAGGCCACAAAAATCTCAGCATCTATCAAATGGACATTCGAAATAAGGAGGAAATCCAGCCTATTTTTAAAGATGTGGACTACATTTTCCACTTTGCGGCATTAGCCGACATCGTTCCATCTATTCAGAGGCCTCAAGATTATTACTCCTCTAATGTCCTAGGAACGTTTAATGTAGTGGAATGCGCGAAAAACACAAATATCAAAAAGCTGCTTTATGCCGCTTCATCTTCCTGTTATGGCATTCCTGACCAATACCCTACCAGAGAAACAGCCGAAATCAGGCCACAGTATCCTTATGCCCTTACAAAAAGATTAGGGGAAGAAACCATCTTGCACTGGGGGCAAGTCTACGGTCTTCCTGTGATTACTTTGAGACTATTCAACGTATATGGCACAAGATCGAGGACTTCCGGCACTTATGGGGCTGTATTTGGCGTATTTTTAGCCCAAAAACTAGCCAACAAACCATTTACCGTTGTAGGAGATGGAACTCAAACAAGGGACTTTACATATGTAACAGATATTGTCGACGCTTTTTATACAGCCGCTATGTCGGATATCAAACAAGACACATTCAACGTTGGAAGCGGAGGAACCTACTCTATAAACAGGCTGTGTGAACTATTGGGCGGTGAAATCACAAATATCCCAAAAAGACCCGGAGAACCCGACTGCACATTTGCTGACACTTCAAAAATTCATGATGTTCTGGGATGGGAGCCTAAAATCTCATTTGAAGATGGCGTTAGCAAAGTCCTTGAAAACATTGACTATTGGCGGAAAGCTCCTGTATGGACGCCGGATACCATTGTCGATGCCACGGAAGATTGGTTCAAGTACCTAAAATAAAAGATACATAACGCGGGCGGCTGAAATTTGATTTTCAGCCGCCCGCTGCTTTTTGTAATGCCCTGTATCATGTGATCCTATTATTTCCGTTTCGTCCTGTTGGAATTGGCGTACTGCACAATCGTCTTTTCCGCTATCTCAGATACTTCATCTACTGCAACTGCCACCCCGTAAAGTAGCACTTTTCCCTGACTAGCCACATCTAAAAGCTCGCTCCGTTTATCCTCTCTTAATTGATAAGCAAGCGGCCTTAACGTAAAATTTAGACCATCTAAACTATCCATAACAGTGCGCGCCATATAGTCAGTTTCCATATAATGATTTAATTTCTTGATTTTTTTCAAAGCCTTTCCAAGCTCCTGATCTGATACCGAGCTTTTTTTCGCCATCTTCTCCAGACGTTCATAGAAACGAATCCCTTCTGTCGCTTTTTTCTTCACTTCCTGTAATTTTTTTAGGGAATTTGCAAAATAATCCAACACAACTTCCCGCTGTTCATCTTGAAATAATTTTTTGCAGCGATCCGTATGCCACTTTACATTAAATTCATGCACACAATATTTTTGAACTGCCTTTTTTAAAGTCATTACTTTCGTTCCATGAATTAATGCTCCGCCTTCTGTCGCATCTACGACTGTGACATGATTCCACTGCTTAAAATGGTCTTCAAACCATTTACGGTACATATCAAAATCAAGTCTCGTCAAAACCTTGCCGCCATCTATAGCTTCCACTTCAAAGTATTCGCCGCTATTTTTGTCAATCTGATCCATCTGCGCCTGAAATGTACCGTCTGCATGCGTTTTATTCCCGGTCATTGCAAGATCCTGACCCACTAATATCACTGTCTTAGCTCCCATATTTAAACCCAGCGCATATGCCGAAGTCGCAACAGAACCGCCAGTTACAAGAAACGGTATCACTCTGTCACTGTCTTCGTCACGGCTCCTCTTTATATCTCCCGTAAGTTCATCTTCAAATGCAGACTCCGCGCCATAAAAGAATTTTTTCCCTTTATGGCATGACATCGGCTCTGTGGAAACCGCCGTCATAGTCACCATAGGAACTTTAGATATATCCTTATGTTGAAATAGCACTTCCGGCTTTAACCCATCTATAATAATAAAGAAATTCGGCACGATTCCTGCATTTAAGAGAGGCTTTATCGCAGTATCTGTTGAAATAATACAGGCTTTCCCGACTGCTTTTTTCAATTCCATAATGTTTTTATTTAAAGATGGGCCTGCTGAAACGACAATAACCGGAACGTCTTCCGGAAGCATTCCATACAATTCCCGAATGCTGTATCCATCTGCTAAATATGGCAGATTGACAAATACATTTACTGCCCTGACATTTGTATAACGTAATTTTGTATTCCAGCCAATATGGATTTGTGACACATGATTCTTTAAACGTCCTACAAATTCTTCCACTTCTTTTGGAAATAATTCCTGATAATTCCCTGAAATATACCACCGAAGAAAAGCCATATTGTCATAAGATATAAATAAATAAAGGAAAGCTTCTAACTCATCTTCATTTAATCCCTCAACAATAATCCCTACCGGAATATCCATCTCAAAGAGAAATGTTAAATCCACTTCTTGCATCGCCCTGCGGAATAATTCAAAAGATGGCTCATAAATTAAAATATTAGAAGTCTTTGGGGAGCGTTCTATAATTTGTCGTATATGTTCTCCATTTGAAATGCCTATTATCACAATTGGCGCGTATTCTTCTATTTTTCCCTGTTTTTCAAACCAACGTTCCACTACTGCCGAAGGAGCATATTTTCCATTTAAGTAACGCATTTTCCCATCTTGAGTTACTTTCAAAATAGTTTCTCCCATGAAACTCTGCTCTGCTTCAACATTGAAATTTCGTTTTTTACGTTTTACCCCGTCTATAAGAGCCGCCCATATAGGATATTTCGCATTTAACGCCTCCAGATTTTTTTTATATATTAACTGATTCATAACAGCCCTCACTTTGCAGTTCACTACTTATGTATCCATAAATTTCTAATAACCCATATCGCAATACATCAAGCAAAAATACAGAATCTTCATTTTCTATTCCATATAGAATATCATTTAGCGCCTGAATAATAAAGCCTTGATTCAATTCCAAAGAAATTTGCCCTTGCTGCATATTTGTAAATATTGATGTAATCATTTGATTAAGAGAAGGAAGGTATCCCCGAATATCCTCAATGTACGCTTCCTGATTCTCGATTTTATTACAAATGCACTGAACAATTTCAATATTGTGCCACAATAAATTTGAAAATTCCTCCATACTATACCCCTCCATATTGCCCAGCAATATTTTTTTGTATTATAATAAAAAGCTGACATTTGTCAACCTATATTTTTCTTATTCAATGTTCAATTATACTTAGGTAAAATAATTCCAGATTTTGAATGCCATGAATTTTCCTCCCTGAATTTGGCGCAGCTTCCTTGCTACAATAGATTTTAAAAATGTTGATTTCATTATAGTATATATCGGACATACATACAAAAACTTTAGATTTTATATAAAAAAGAACCGGCAAACGCCGGCTCTTTTTTATTAAATAATTCAATATTACTGTAACAATGATAATACACCCTGATTTGACTGGTTTGCCTGAGCTAACATAGACTGTCCAGCCTGCGCAAGAATGTTGTTCTTGCTGTATTCTACCATTTCAGAAGCCATATCTGTATCACGGATACGGGATTCTGCTGCCTGTGTATTCTCAGATACGTTGTCTAAGTTTGCAATCGTGTGCTCTAATCTGTTCTGTAATGCGCCAAGAGCGGATCTCTGGCTGGATACATTGTTGATTGCGTTCTGTACCATTGTGATGGTACCTGTTGCCTGCTGGTAATCCCTTACGTTTGGCGTGCTGACTGTTGTTGCAGCCTTTGTTGCCACTTTGAAGATCTGCGCAGCGCATTTTGCCAAGTTCTCAACAGATGCTCTTACTACAGAAGAATCAGTTGTGATTGTTCCATTTGCTGTCTTGAAGTATGGTTTGCCTGCTGCGTTTGCTGAGTAGATTGGAGCTACCTGAGCATTGCATGCTGCCAATTTACCAATGGATCCTCTAAGAGCGGCAGAATTGTCAACGCCAACCTTCTGATTCTTAACAACTTCATTTGTTGTCAGGTATCCGGATGTTCCGCCAACGCCTGTCGGTTTGATTCCGATTGCCACTGCGTTCATTGCCGCAATGTTGATTGTAATCTTCTGGTTCTGGTTTGCGCCTACCTGAAGGTTCTTTCCTGTGAAGCTTCCGTCTAACAGGCTCTGCTTATTGAACTGTGTCGTTTCAGAAATACGGTCAAGCTCTTCTGTCAACGCGCTTAACTCCTGGTTGATTGCGTCACGGTCGATGCCTTGGTTTGTGTCGTTTGCGCCCTGAACTGCAAGCTCATTCATTCTCTGAAGGATGCTGTGCGCTTCGTTTAATGCGCCTTCTGCTGTCTGGATAAGGGATACGCCGTCCTGCGCGTTGGAAGAAGCTTTGTTCAATCCGCGGATCTGGCTTCTCATTTTCTCAGAGATTTTTAATCCTGCTGCGTCATCGCCTGCGCGGTTAATTCTGTAACCTGTGGATAATTTCTCTGTTGATTTGGACTGTCCGCTTGTTGTAACGCCTAACTGACGGTTTGCGTTCATTGCTGTAAGGTTGTGCTGTACTACCATTGCCATAATTTTTTCCTCCTTGAATTTACTGCAGCTTCCTTGCTGCATGATTTTGATTCATAGTGTTTTTTTCCGGCCGTACGCTCCATTCAAAAACCCACTCTTTAATAAGTAACATGATTTCTGTCACCTATTTTTTATATCGGGCATTTTATAAAATACTTTATATCAAAAATATGAAAAAAAGAGCCGATTTCCATCGGCTCTTTTTATTAAATAATTCAATATTACTGTAATAATGATAATACACCCTGATTTGACTGGTTTGCCTGAGCTAACATAGACTGTCCAGCCTGCGCAAGAATGTTGTTCTTGCTGTATTCTACCATTTCAGAAGCCATATCTGTATCACGGATACGGGATTCTGCTGCCTGTGTATTCTCAGATACGTTGTCTAAGTTTGCAATCGTGTGCTCTAATCTGTTCTGTAATGCGCCAAGAGCGGATCTCTGGCTGGATACATTGTTGATTGCGTTCTGTACCATTGTGATGGTACCTGTTGCCTGCTGGTAATCCCTTACGTTTGGCGTGCTGACTGTTGTTGCAGCCTTTGTTGCCACTTTGAAGATCTGCGCAGCGCATTTTGCCAAGTTCTCAACAGATGCTCTTACTACAGAAGAATCAGTTGTGATTGTTCCATTTGCTGTCTTGAAGTATGGTTTGCCTGCTGCGTTTGCTGAGTAGATTGGAGCTACCTGAGCATTGCATGCTGCCAATTTACCAATGGATCCTCTAAGAGCGGCAGAATTGTCAACGCCAACCTTCTGATTCTTAACAACTTCATTTGTTGTCAGGTATCCGGATGTTCCGCCAACGCCTGTCGGTTTGATTCCGATTGCCACTGCGTTCATTGCCGCAATGTTGATTGTAATCTTCTGGTTCTGGTTTGCGCCTACCTGAAGGTTCTTTCCTGTGAAGCTTCCGTCTAACAGGCTCTGCTTATTGAACTGTGTCGTTTCAGAAATACGGTCAAGCTCTTCTGTCAACGCGCTTAACTCCTGGTTGATTGCGTCACGGTCGATGCCTTGGTTTGTGTCGTTTGCGCCCTGAACTGCAAGCTCATTCATTCTCTGAAGGATGCTGTGCGCTTCGTTTAATGCGCCTTCTGCTGTCTGGATAAGGGATACGCCGTCCTGCGCGTTGGAAGAAGCTTTGTTCAATCCGCGGATCTGGCTTCTCATTTTCTCAGAGATTTTTAATCCTGCTGCGTCATCGCCTGCGCGGTTAATTCTGTAACCTGTGGATAATTTCTCTGTTGATTTGGACTGTCCGCTTGTTGTAACGCCTAACTGACGGTTTGCGTTCATTGCTGTAAGGTTGTGCTGTACTACCATTGCCATAATATTTTTCCTCCTTGAATTTACTGCAGCTTCCTTGCTGCATAATTTTGATTTGCTATACGACGCAATCCCCAATGACCGTACGCTTCATTTGGAACTGTGTCAGTAAGTAACAATATTGTTTTTGTTTACTCACATTATATATCGTCCCTCTACTGGAAAACTTTAGCCTAAATTTTAAATTTTTTTAGCAAATTTCAACTTGTGCAAATTAGTCTCTTTTCTTATAATGAAGCTATTGAACTTATATTTTTTACTTCATAAATTTAAAAGGAGAACCTCAAATGGATAAACGAAAGAACATTCTATTAGTAAAAACTGTTTCCCGTTATAATTCACTAAACAGATATATCGACGAATGGGCCTGCTCCATGCGAAAATTCGGCTGTAACACATGTGTATTAGATGCATGGTCTCTCGCACAGCCCACTTTATATAACCACATTATTTCAACTTATCAATTCGACGCAGTAATCGACGTAAACGGCATCCTCAGTTCATGGAATGTGACAAAATGCCTGCCGCCTGAAACAATCTATGTGACGTATCTTTGCGATCCGCCTTCCGCTTTTAAAACTCTATATGCCCAAGCGGATGAACGAACCGTCATATTCGCCTGTGACAAACATTTCCGCGACTATATCCTCCGCTATTATCCCAGCGTAAAACATGCGGCTTTCATTCCTTTGTCGGGAAGCTCTTATCCCGAATGCGCGCCCTATGAAAACCGCCAGACAGACATTATCTTTACGGGAACCTACACAAGTCCGGAGGTCTATAAAAATGACCTGCTTAACCAATTCAAAGACAACGCCACACTAACAAAATTTGCAGAGGATCTAATGGAAGACAGCATTACAAACCCACAATACACATTGCCGGAATGCCTTGCCAGAATTTTAAAAAAATACAATGTCTCTGTCAGTGATGCTGAGTTTGAAGAATTAGTGGAGGATTTTACAAAAGTGGATTTTTATGCCCGCTTTTACTATCGGGAAAAAGCGCTCTGCGCTCTTTTATCCGCCGGCTTAAAAATAGACGTTTTTGGAAATGGCTGGGAAAATTTTAACTTTGACTGTAAACAAAACCTGACGATCCATAAAGGAGGCCCTTATGCCGCCTGCAAAGCTTTGGCAAACGCAAAACTTTCATTAAATATAATGCCGTGGTTTAAAGACGCCTTTCAGGAAAGAATTGCTTCCGCCATGTTAAGCAAAGCAGTTGCTGTCACAGACGAAAGCAAATATATCGTCGAAAATTTTGAGAATAATGAAAATATAATCATTTATTCTTTAAAAGATTTGGATTCACTTGCAAACCGCCTCAAAGATTTGCTGGCAAACCCACAAACTGCGATGCAAATTGCCGAAAACGGACACAAAAAAATACAGAACCATACATGGCATTCCCGCGCGCATGATATGTTAAGAGAACTGGAAACTACATTCCATGTTTCTTTTATCCAAGACGGGGAAGGTGAGGAACTGGATTTTCAAATTGAATACCCTGATAAACAGACGCTTATTTTAGATGCGATTTACCAACTAAATCGAATGTCGGTATTGGCATCTGATGATTTATGTCAAACGGAGCATATTTCCCAAAAGGAAATTGCTTTACTGTCTGAATGTTTCAGAAGATTCCAACAGCAATTTTCAAATCATTTGGACGGATTGGAACTCTCTCCTTATATTGAACATTCTTTGCATTGTAAAGATACAGAAAACCTTGAACATATTCCCGAATTATTTTCGATACAATGCAGGGCAATCATGGGAAATTTATTATTAAGCATGACAAATCTTAAACTCTAATGAAACCTGTTACGCTTCTATGATTTACAGCGAAATAGAAGCAAATATGTCACAATAAATCTCTGTATTCCCTTATTATATTTATTCTGTAAGAAATAAAAGAACTCCCAGATACGGCAAACCGCATCCGGGAGCTTTTTATTTTTTATTGTCAATCGTCTGCGCTTCTGCGCTCCGATGGCTCATCATATTATCGTAATATTGTTTCACGACTTTCTGACTGTTGCGAACGCCGCGCACCTGACTGCGTACAGTTGAAAATTTTTTGACAGCGCTTTCATGGTTTCTGGCTTCTTGAGCCTGAATTTCAGTAGTCCGCGTCATAATATCCCGAATCAGCCCCTGAATCTGCGTAATCTCATCTGCATATTGCTGCCGGTTCGTATTCAACGCATCACGCACACGCCCAAACAACTCCTCAAATCCATCGTCCAGAAAATTCAACTGTTCTATCAGTTCACCTTTAAATTTCATGTTCTGCTCAAAATCTTCCGGCGAAAGATTCGGATCCTGCAATAGAAATTTCTGCTGTCGGTTTAATTCGATGATCCGATCTAAAATATCTTTCTTTTTTTCAAGGCTTTCAGCCATAATCCGTATATAATCCGCTTCCATTCCATTCTCCTGTCTATAACGCCAAAACTGCGTCTATTTCATTAGGATACATGCTTGCGTCCGTCTACATTTGCTTTCTGCATAATTTCTTTCCATGTATCACGCATTGTACGGAGATGCCCTAGAATTTCTTCTAAGATTTCTTTGTCTTTTTTTAAATTCGCTTCTAAAAGCCTCTCTTGCAAATAGCGGTAGACATTATCGAAATCTTTCGCAACCGGATATTTGTGATCCAACGTAGATTGAAACTCAGTAATAATATTTTCCACTTTTACAATATTGTTATGCGCTTTTTCTATATCCCTTTTCTCAATAGCAGCAATCGCAATGTTGCAGAATTTAATCGCGCCTTCGTATAGCATTAAAGTCAATTCCGCCGGTGAAGCTGTCATAATCCTGTTATTCGCATATGCTGTATATCCATGGGTATTTGTCATCATTTAACCTCCCTGTCCAATGACATCATTCTGTTATGCAAACAGATTCGCCAATGAAGACTGCTGGCTCTGTAATTTTGCCAACGCAGATTCCATTGCGGCAAACTTTTTGTAGTAAGATTCTTCAATATCTTTTAATTTTTCTTCCCATTTGCTGATTGTCTTTGTATAATCGCTATATTCCCTAGCCATTTCTTTGTCGTTGTATACAACGCCGAAACTGCTCAATGTGGAAGAACTCATCTTTGTACCGATTGCATCGTATAAGCCCGTCGCAAGCTGCATCATAAAATCTGCTACGGAATCCGGATCGTCCTGCAATGCCGCCAAAAGCTTATCTTCCTTGCCTGACACTTCCGCATCCTCAGAATCTCCGTCAATATGGAACGCATTTTCTTGATTTTTCGTTGCATTTAAGATTCCTATTGTAGAAATCCCAAAACTGGAAAGTGAATAATTCTTGCCATTTACCGTATAAGTCTTAAACATGGCATTCTTCATTACGCTCATCATCTGATTTACGCTTTCATCTCTCCTAAGAATGGAACCTTTAATCTTTTTCTCCCATTCCTCGATTTCTTTATCCGTCATTGCTTCTTTTTCATCTTTTGTCAGCGGTTCATAGCCTTTTGCTGAATCTGCATTAAACAATGACGTCATTTCATTGATTATTTCATTGTATTCTTTTATGAAGCCCTTAATTTTATCATACATTCCCTGTGAATCATTCGTCACGCCGATGGAAATGGTTTCTCCCGGCTCCGTCACATTCATTGCGTTAATCGTCAGCCCATTAACTGTGATTTCATTGCCGGTTCCGGTAAATACTGCTCCATTTAACTCAATTTCCGTATCTGATCCATAGATACGTTTTGCGCCAGCATTTGGATCTAATTTTGTAGTCCCGTCTAAAATGCTTGCAGCGTTATATACTTTCGTAGTGAAAACTGCGGCGCTGCTGGAATCTTCCATCAGAAGCTTGTTCTGATTAATCACTGCCTGCGCTGTATTCAGTTCTGTTCCTTTTGTGGCAATGTAAGTGTCCAATGTCCCATTTGCGTATTCCACAGCTATATCATTCAAATCATAATCTGCCTGCATACTGGAATACTGATCTAACGTAGCATGAGCGGCTGCATATTCTGCGCCTGTTACGCCTGCCGCCGTCTCTAAAGCGGAAAGCCTGCTGCTGCCGGAAACCGCCCCACCTGCCGCATCTAATTCAGCCTGCGTAACTGTAACCGCTGTGCCATCGGCCGCTTTCTTTACATATGTGCCGTCTGATTGCTTTTCATAAACAGTATTATCTGCGCCAACATAAACATTGCTCAGATCGCCTTTTCCACCCAGTTCTTTTAAGAGCTCTTTATCAGCCGCCGACATTGACGTCTTATCCACATCTTGAACAGTCCGATATGCTTTCGCATAACTAATCTGCACATTTGCCTTCGTAACTGCCGCTGAACTGCTGGAAAGCAGCGCTTTTATGTCTTCAATATTTTTCTGCGTCTCTGCCGGGCTGTACTGTCCGTTAGTAATTGCTTTTCCATTTGCATCGAACTTAATCTCGCCCGTCGCGGGATCAATCTCAAAATAACTTCCTCCGGCAGTGTTTTTCGCATACTTTGCATATTCTTTATAAATATTCATTTCTGCCTGACTGTCAACGCTTAAGCCTAATTTTGATAAAGCGTTATTGCCGTTTAAGTTCGTGCCAGTCAATGTAAAGTCATTTTCTTTGCCGGATTTCTTTGCGCTGATAAAAATTCTATGATTTGCAGAGTCAAAACTTGCATTTACTCCGGCATCGTTTAAAGATTTAATAAAATCAGAAACTTTTGTCTGGCCGGTTATAGCAATATCTGTCGTCTTGCCGCCGCTTGTCACGCTGATTCTGCCGTCAGTGCCCGTATAGCCTAACTCTGCCATGGAACTGTTTTCATTAATATTATTGTTCAGTTTTGCGCCAGTCAGATAACCGGATTTCGCCACACTGTTAATTTTTAACGAATATGTGCCTGTAGCGACTGTGCTTTTTACTGAAACGGATGCTTTATTTGAATTAGAAACTGTCGCTTTTTTCGAGTTATACGCAGATGAATATTTCAAGCTTCTGATATTGCCATAAAATTTATTGATTTTTGTATTCAGATCTTTCCACGCATCTTGTTTCCATGAAAGCTTTGTCTGCGCTTTTGTGTATTTCTCAGATTTCTTGCGGTATGCGGATACAAGTTCCTGAACTAACGCTTCTGTATCTAATCCTGAATTCATTCCTGTGATTCTAATTGGCATTTTTTTCTCCTCCTAACCTTTTTCGTCTACCATCAGCCCTGCCATTTCCCATACCTTCGCTATCATGTCAAGCGTTTTCTCAGGCGGGTATTCTTTAAGGACTTTTTTGGTGTCTTTGTCAATAATTTTGATTGTTACACGATGGGTTGCGTCATGGATTCCGAAAGCAATCTCAGAATTATGCACGTTCTTGTTTAGCTCCTCTAAAGCTTTTTTCAAGCTCTCCGTCCCTGCCTGCGGAAGCATATTTTCTTCTTGAATCCGTATTGGGGAACCCTCGTCTTTTTGCGCCGCAGCGTTTGTGTCCGCTACACGCTTTTCACTTTTCGCCATAGCTGCAGTATTGCTTTTTTCCGCAATTTCCACTTTCTTCTGCGGCGCTTTCGGTCCCGGCTTTCCTCCCTGATTTGCCACGGCCGTAATTAATGCTGCTTCTATTGCCATTGCAACCACCTCCGTATGGTTTTAAATTGTTTATTGTATACTATATCGGTACATTTCCAATAAATTATTAGAATAATTTTTTCAATGCCGCCATTCCATCTGTATTTGTCGACTGCTTATTTTCGTTTTGTATCTGCAAATATACCTCTTTGCGGTAAATCGGGACTTCCTTTGGCGCAGAAATGCCGATTTTAACCTGATCTCCGCGAATCTCTAATATGTCAATCTCTACGTTATTGTTGATAATCAGCGCTTCGCCTTTCCGCCTTGTCAATGCGAGCATTTCTATTCCCCTTCCTTTTTCAGCTTGTCATAAATCTGATATTTTACGGGATAATCCTCCTCTACAATCAACTGCACTGCCTGATTATTATCCGTATTGATAATAATCGGCGCTTTTAAATTGATGGAAATTTTCTTTATGTCAGTGGGTACTGTTACAGTCGTAAGCACAAATGAATTTTCGCCGGTCAGCCCGCCCAGTGAATTGCAAAGCTCGTCACTAATTGTCGGCGCATAATCTTCCACAAACAGAAAAGGATCTACGACTGGCATGGCAAACACCGGATCGTCCATAGACTGAAACCATTTAATGGCCGTTTCCTCCCCTTTGTCTGAATCAAAAATCAACGCAAAATTCTTTATGTCAGGAAATCCGATAATGCCTTGTTCTAATGTGATTATTTTGGAATCCTCTATCTCAATTTTCCCAAACATTCTTGTATCCGCTTTCATTTTGTACCCTCATTTCTTATATTAAATATAATCCAATAATGTCTGCTTCTCAATTTTCGACGCCGCCATAAGCGATGCTTGGTACGCGTTATATGCCGCAGTGTAATTTATAATAATATTGGAAATTTCCTCATCTTCATTTGTGGATTTTAAGTCTTCTACGGTAAGCTGCTGGTTGCCAATTCTCGTTTCCGTCATTGTAAGCTGTTCGCCCCTTGCGCCAACTTCCGTTATCGCTCTATTAAGCGTATCCATATACTTGTCAAATTTACCGATTCCGGCGCTGTAAAGCTCGGTCAGGCGGTGATCCGCATAATCCGCTTCTTTCTGCGCCGCATCTATCCATTGTTGGATTTCTTCCTGACAATCAACATACTGCGCTTCGTTTTTCATCTCTTTTAATTTGTCTACTTTTTCATGCGCATCAATCGCATTTTGCACAGCGTCTATCAGCTCTGTCACGTCCTGATAAATATTCATGTCAAACAATTCATCTGCGTGCATATTGACTTTTAACGTCTGGTTTACTGCGATGGTGTAATTAATGTCTTCGTAAACCTTCGAGCCGTCTTCCCTATACTTGGTGTAGACAATCGGTTTCGGGTTGCTTGCCGTAACGTCCGTACAATTATAATAATATTCCGGACGCAGCTCTCCTTTTTCAAACCCTGTCTTTTTATAGTTTATTTCAAAGGAAGCTTTGTTCGTCTTTAATCCGTTGCTTAATTCCTTGCCCAGCACGACGTCTCCCGTATTTTTCACGATAATAATGTCATTATCGCCAATCGTTTTCCGGTTCAACGCATCTTCCCAATCTTCTTCCGAATCATATACGGTAACGTTTGGCGCATTCGCTACAGGATTTCCATTTTCATCTACTGCATCGTAGCCGCCGGCATTGTTTTTGGTAAACGTCACTGTTCCGGCGTCTGTTTTATAGCTGAAGCTTTCCATATCCTCTATCTTGTCATACGCTAAGCGGATACGCTCATGGCTGTCCTTGGCAATGTCGCCGATATTTGCCGTATTCTGGACTTCCGTCACGGTTTTCGGCATATCAATATTGCCGCTGTAATAGGTGTATTCATTAATGTCTTTATATGTAAATTTCTGCGTAATCTCATATGAAGTTTCTTTCTCATCTTCCATAAAGGCAAGCTGGGAATTGGTTTTATATCCGGTAAAGATATTCCGTCCCGTATTGTCGGAATTTCCTTCACTATAGAGCTGTTTTTGCAACGCTGTCAGGCTCTTTAATATCGTATCCCTGTCTTCCGGCGTTAAGTAGGAGTTTGTTCCTGTATTGCACTGGGTTTTGACGTCCGTCAAAATTTTATTCATATTTGTCAATGCCGTTTCCGTCGTCTCAAGCCACGTCCACGCATCCGGAATGTTTTTCTTGCAATACTGATTAATCTGGCTCAAAGAAGAACGAAGCCGCAAAGACCGGATTGCAATAACTGGATCGTCCGAAGGACGGGATATTTTCTTTTGCGATGACATCTGCGTATTGGTGAACATAAAATTTATTTTATTGTTGTTGATATTCATCGATGTATTATTAATCATCATGTTATTGGTGATTCTCATATTATTCCCTCCTGTAAATACATTGCAGTCTCTTTCAAAGACTATACTCCAGTCTCATTAATCAATTTATTGTACAATTCCGACATACACTGGATCATTCGTGAAGCCAGATTATAAGCATTCTGGAATTTTACAATGTCTAACGCTTCTTCATCTTCGTCTACGCCGGAAACGGAAAGCCGCTGATTTGTAATTGAAGCGGCTATATCCGTAAAGTTTTCCTGAAACAGCTCTGATCTCTTTGTATCAATCGAAATATCAGAATAAATACAATGCAGGAAATCTTTTGCGCTTCCGCCACGGAACATTTTGACCTTCTCTTGAAGATCCTGCATCGCTTTTACAATATCGCTTCTGTCTATTTTCCCGTCAGAAAGATCCGATGCCGTAGCGAAAATCGAAGAATCCCGGACGCTTGCGTCCGCTACATTGAAATTTGCCGCCGTCAAAAGATAATAACTGTTTGACGTCGATGTGATTACGGATTTAGCGCCATCTGTCAGGCCGTCTGTATTTACGCTTTGATCTGCAAAATCCATTTCTTTACCGTCATAGTTTGTCGCAATAAAGAACGCCCCCATTGGGTTGTTGTTTAAATCCACGCCGCTCTGCTGGTAAGCATTGAACCGCTCAGAAAAAGAACGGATAAATTCATTCATCTGGCTCATATAGTAAGGAATCCCCATCGCGTCTATCGTATCCCCTATTCTTACAGATGCGCCTTGGATTGCATTCATCGTATCTACGTCAATGCTGTCTTCCAAATCAAACGTATATGAAATGATCTTTCCATTTTCGTCTAATTCCGCCTTAAATCCGGTATAATGATAATCTTTATTCTTTATCGTGATAATTCCTTCCGCCGCCATTGACATCGACTCTATGGTCTTCATCGTGGAAGGTTCCACTACTATGCTCTTTGGCGTTACTGTTTTAATATTGCCTTGGAAGTTTTCATTGTTATTTCCGTCCCTGATTTCAAGAAGGGCTTTTAACGTGCCTTCCATGGATTTCGAACTGATCTTAAAATCCATTCCGGTGTCCTGCCAGACAACATCATACAAACCTTCGACGTCGGACTGGTTCACTTTATTCTCTCTTGGAACACATTTTAAAGAACGGTATTCATATGTGCTGACAATCGTCTGTCCGTCCACTTTTACGACATAATTGGTTCCGCCTACATACATACCCGGAAAATTGCTGTTTTCCACCGGAGTTTCTTCTACGGAAATTGGGACAATTTCAGATAATCCGTCCAACACCAGCGCTCTTTGATCCCTCAGCTCATTTGCCGTGCCGCCCTGCATCTCTATCTCGTTAATCTGCTTCGTCAGCGCCGCAATTTTCGCCGCGCCGGAATTAATATTTTCCACAAAGACTTTAATCTGATCGTTACAGTCTTTCTGGATATCCGCAAGCCCGCTTGCCACATTATGGAAATAAGTCGTAAACACCTGCGCTTCGCTAATGAAATTCTTACGCCTGTTTTCATTCCCTGCATCCGACACCAGCGCATTCATCTGATTGAACATATTGGCAAATATCGTGGAAAATCCCGGCTGCGCCGCGCCCTCGTCTACGAAATAATTTTCAATCTGCTGCAAATGGGTCAACTTCTGGTTATAATGGCCGACATACGCCTGATTTTCCCAATATTTTGTATCATAGTATGTATTCCTTACTGACTTAATGGAAGTCGTCTTTACGCCGCTGCCGGCGCATCCAAACTTCTGGTAAACCCTAAGGGCGTCGGAAGCCTCACGGTACGCCACTTGCTTGCTGTACCCCTTCGTCTGTACATTTGATATATTATTCGCTGTCGTATTTGTCGCTATCTGAAATGCGTTCATTGCAGAAGACGCAATATTTAACCCAAAAAATGTAGATGGCATATCAAATCACCTCTTTCTAATTTATCAGCCCATCTGGTTAATGATGGTCTCAATCATTTCGCTTACCACATTCATAAAACGGCTGGACGCGTTATATGCGCTTTGGAATTTGACCATATTCGTCAATTCTTCGTCCGCCGAAACGCCAATTACCTGCTGTCTTCCGTTATCCGTTTCCAATTTCGTCCCCTGAAGGCCGTCCGCGGTTGACTGAAACACATCGCCCAGCAACGCAAGCTCGCTCGTCATCTTCGCATAGTATTCACCGAATGTACATGGCGTAGTGTCATGCGGGCTTAAGTATAAATCTTCATTTTCCCAAAGATCCCGAATCGCTTCTGCCATCTCATACGCTACTGGAAGTTCGCCCGGCTTGCCGTTTTGCTTAAACGCCGGAAGAAGCGATTCGCTTTCTAACAATTTCGGATTAATCTGAACGCCTTTTGACGTATACTGCAAAGCTGTATCCGACGGATCTTCCTCATTAAATACATAATACGTTTTCCCGTCATTTCCCGTTACAGTCGTATATCGGGAACATCCGGTGCGCACGAACAATTCCTGAGGAGGCAGGGCTTCATCTGCGCCCACACAGCAATTCTCTACATCAAGGATTTTCGTCCCCGCCGGGTAATTTACGGTATTGCCATTTTCATCTATTCCTGAAATCGCCGTCTTTGAACTGATATTTGGAGCAAATAAGTCGTTTACCCTTGTCACAACCGCATGCACCAGCAAGTCAAATTCAGCTTCTATATTCATCATAACGGAATTTCCAAGCGTATCGTCATAGTCCTTCATGGAAATCCCCTCAACATCAAGATAATTTGTATATTTATCCCCTCTCGCCAAATAGAGGGCTTTTAACTGGCCAATGTCATTTTTCTTGGCAGTGGAAATGCTTTCTCCCTGATCGTACACTTTATAATACTGGCCTTTTGACGTATTGGAAAGATGGTTCCAATACGGCGTAACAAAACCTGTCACCTTATCCACCTGTTTCGCAATTTCATAGACATGATGTTCGTCTACAAAAGAAACATGCTCAAAATTGACTTTTACAACTCCATTTGGCAATTCCTTATATGTCACCGCCCCGTATTCCGCGAGCCTGTCAATCGCTAAATCCCTTGCATCACGGAGATTCATCGCCGTTTCCACGCCGCCGGCTTCCACTTTCATAATGTCAATATTTAACTGTTTAATCGTTGCGCCTAATTCGTTTATGTCATCTATCGCATCTGAAATCTGCTCATTCAAATTATGCTGGTATTTTTGCAGCCCCTTATAAACCTCCTGCGATCTGCTGATGAAAAGATTCGCTTTTTCAATCACAAGATTTTGGTTGAGCCGATCCGACGGATCTTTGGCAAATTCCTGAAACGCAACCCAAAGGCCATCATTTCCCGTCAAAACATCCTGAAACGCCGTCCCCTCTAATTCCCCAAAAAATGTCTCCACTTCCGATATTGTCTCATAAGTGGAAGAATAAAACCCATACCGCCCTGCATGGGTACGGTAGACTTTATCTAAAAAGATTTCCCTTGCATGTATGACGTCGCCAATCCCGACGCCAAGTCCCGACTGCTGCGGCCCTACGGCTGTTGTCGGGTCTAAATTCATATAATGCCTGTCTTCCTGTAACACACGTTGGCGCACATAGCCTTTTGTGTCTACATTCGCAAGGTTGTTTGCTGTCGTATTCAAGGCATTCTGGCTTGTCTTAAGCCCCGATACCCCGATAAATAAACTTCCCATTGAATTGGCCATAATTCTTCCTCCTCATCCTGCCATTCTTACTGTTTCGCGTCAAACCCGCCGCTTCCGAGCAAATCACCTGTATTATAGGCATTCTTGTCATAATTCGCCGTTTCAGGCGCCTGACGCATACTCTTAAACAAGGTGAGATCGAATTCTACCATTTCTAGCGCTTGCTGTAGAAGGACTTCATTCCGCTTATTCCATTCCTGCATTTCTTTTCCGGTTGTCAGGATTTTCGCGCGTATCTTCGATAAACGCTCCTGTTCCTGCGGTTGCTGCCCCAGATAACCAATGAGCCTTGTAATGGTCATCTCCTCAAAATTCTTTCCAAGTACGTCTGACATATCTTTTAATACGGCGTCTCGTTTGATATCCAGATTCCGAAGTGCGCTTGAAATCTCCTGCTCCTGTTCCGTAATATGCTCTAATGTCTGAACATCTCCGTTGATAATTGCCTGTTTCTTGTCTTTTGACAATTCCACAAGCTGCTCATACCAATTATTTTCCTGCTCTAGGACTTCTACAAGATTATCCATTAAACTAGCCACTGGCGTTCCTCATTTCTACACACTTATTTCTGCAGAGCATTGTATCTCTCTAACAGTTTGCTGGCAAAATCCCCAGAATCAACTTTATAATTCCCTGACTCCACTCTTGTTTTCAAGCTGGCGACTTTATCTTCCCTGATATCTGAAGTTTCCGCTACTGCCTTTTTTGCAATTTGATAATCGTAGCCTGCCTGTGATATTGTCAGCTCATCCCGTCCCGCGGCAGCGCCGTATGGCTGCTGTGTTTTTCCTGACTTGCTCCCTTTATATAATTGAGCTACCTGATTATATGTTTCTATACGCATGACAGCATCCCCTTTCTTCCTTGAAAATTATAGTAAGTATTTACTATATTCATCGCTCCTAAACTATTTATCGGTTGTTTTTGGAAATTCATTAGCCTATTCTTGAATTTTGAAGCGCTTTATATGAACGGAAAACGGGAGGGTTCCAAATGGAGCCCTCCCGTCAAAAAACACTGTCCTACGACGGCTAACTGATTTTTGCTTTTTTGCTGATGCCTGCTTTTTTCAGCCTCGTCTTCATCTTATTTTTGTCTTTCTTACTCATTTTCTTCGCAAGTTTCACTACCGCTTTTGCATTTGTTCCTTTAAACGCGCCTGACTTAAAGGCCGGCGCTTTCTTGCCTTTGAAAGTGATTTTTTTCAATTTCTTACAACCGTTAAAGCACTGTTTGTCAAATGTCTTTACCTCTCCGTTTACCGTCAATTTCGTAACCGCCGCACAGCCCTTAAATGCCTGCGCTCCGATTTTTTTAACATTTTTGCCGATTGTCACTTGTGTAATTTTCTTAAATTTGGAAAATCCTTTTGCCTTGATTTCCGTAACGGCGCACTCAGTTCCCTGTATCGTAATTGTATCCGGAATAACAACTTTCTTTAAGGAGCTTTTCTTTGAAACTTCGCCATAAGCGGCCGCCGTTTTATTTGTTTCATCTGTTACTACATAGCAAATTCCGTCCTTTACAACAGATGCGTTTAACAGGCTCTCCTTCAATTTTCCAAGGGCTGTATTTAACGCCTTTGCCAGATTATTTAAGTTCGCCGCTGCGCTGTTTCCGGCTATTGCATTACTCTGTTTATTTGCTGCAGCATATGCTCTGGCAAATGCATCCCATGTCTCTTTCGTATAGTTCTTCTGGCCTGCGGCGTATTTTGTTTTTGCATTTTTTAACGCCAGATTCAATGCGTTCTTTGCTTTTTCCCATGTGGTATCCGTCACAAGCTTTTTCTGCCCAAATGCTTTCTGTAATTGAATCACTTTTTCTAAGTCAGCCTTCGCGCCCTTATTTATTTCACTCACTAAAGCGTCATACGCCGCCTTATACGCATTCCAGCTTACAGCCGTATACTTTGTATTCTTCTTATTAATCGCGCTTTTTGCTCGATTCACCACACCGTTTGCATCATTGATAATTTGTTTTCTGTCAAGAAGTTTTAAGTCTTCTCTGGCTTTCTCCAAATTATCCGCTAACTGCTTCAATTCTTCTGGCGTAATGCCTTCTTTCGGATTCTGCGCCGCTTGATAAGCCGTTACAAATGCGTTCCATGTCGCGCTTGAATAATCTCCTTTTCCTTTCTCATGCGTTTCGCTTGCCTCTGAAATTGCTTCAGCCACTGCCGCCTCCGCTTCTTCCTGCGTAAGTTCCCCGCCTGAGATCTTTTCCCAAACTGCATAATACGTTGTGTCTTCATTAATTGTCTGAGGCCATTCGTCATCTGCAATGACTGCGCCGGACTCTGTCTTGCTCCATCCTTTAAATGTATAGCCTGCCCGCTCCGGCGCTCCCGACGGTTTCGCTACTGTCCCGCCTTCTTCCACCGACACATTCTCCGGCATATTTGTCACGCCGCTTCCATTCGCCTCAAACTTCACGAAGCAATATCCTTCTTTTAATTTCGTCACTTCAATTTCCACTGTTTGAGTTTTTATTCTCTTGCCTTCTGCGCCGCTTGCAATTTCGGCTGTCACTTTAATCGTTACTTTACCTTCCCTGCTTGCGGTCACAAGCCCGTCATCACTTACTTCGGCTCCCGTATCGCCTGAATCAGTAATCTCAAACGAATATGTAATCTCATTTCCAGTCGGGTGATTTGCCACATGGCAAACGTCTTTTTTAAAAACCGCTACCGGATTAAGCCGGAAATTAGCGTCTTGCGCCGCAGCAGGAATCAGGATAGATCCGCCTTCCACTGTCAACGACTCAATTTCACAGGCACACTCATTCACTTCTTCTTCCCAAATCGCATAAAACGTTGTATTAGAATCGATTGTCTGAGGCCATTCTGTAATGACAGCTCCAGATGCCGTCTTGCTCCAGCCTTTAAACGTATAGCCTGCCCGTACCGGGATTTTCGACGGTTTCGGGAATGCCGCCCCGATTTCCACCGTTTCTTCCTCTGGCAGATTTGTCACGCTTGTTCCGTTCGCTTCAAAAGTGATTTTAACTGTATCCGGCTCTTCCGGCTCTGATTTCGTCACTTCAATTTCCACATCTTCGGATTTCGATTTCTTTCCATCGGCTCCAGTTGCGATTTGGGCCGTCACTGTAATCACAGCCGTTCCCTTCGCTTTTACCGTCACTATGCCATCCGCATCTACTTCCGCCCCTGTGCCGTCTGCGTTTTTCACTGTGTAAGAGTAAGTAATGCGATTGCCCGCCGGATGATTTGGAACCTTACATCCTGCTTTCAGCGCCGCTTCAGGAGAAAGCGGAAATGTTTTGCTTGATTCATCTGCCGCAATGTTGACAGAACCGCCCTCAACCGTCAATGTTTCAATCTCGCAAATGCAGGTGACCTCCCAAATTGCATATACAGTGAGATCTGTATTATGGATTGTCGGACCTTCCGTCAAAATTTCCCCATCCGGCTCTAAACTCCATCCACTAAAAATATAACCTGTTCTTTGCGGAGATCCCGTCGGCAAAGTGACTTGCTCGCCTTTTCTGCCCGTCTTATTTTCCGGCATCCCTGTCACGTTGTCACTTCCGGCATTTTTATCAAACCGCACAGTAAATATCTTTACTTCAGAAATCGCCCGCTCTAATCTTCTCAATGCGGCATCGATCTCAGATTGCGTCGGCCTGCCAGCCACAACCGCCTGAGCGGCAGTCTTCGCCGCTTCAAATTCAGCTATCGCTTCCGCAGATGATCCTTGCGTATTGATGCCTCCTGCTTCGGTAAGCAGCTCCTGCAAATCCGAAGGGTCTCCCGGCGCTTCCAAATTCTTCAGCGCCAAAGCCAAATCAAATAACGCCGCATCTATTTCATCTACCGTTGCCGCTGTGTTATTTGCTACTGTTTGCGCCGCCGCTTTTGCCGCATTTAATGCGTCTACAGAGCTCTGCGCATAGTTATTTTCTGTGATCCCGTCCGCTTCCGCAATTTTTTTCGTAAGGTCTTCTTTCATCAACCCTTTTTTTGCTGTATTTAAACCATCTAACGCTTCGTCCAGTTCTGACTGTAAAACATCGTTTCTGTAAGCCAATACTTCCTGCGCTTTTGCTAACGCTGTTTCAAATGCTGCGGCTATGTCTTGCCCATATCCTGTCAAATCACTGTACTGTGTCTGAAGTTCACTAACCAAACCCAGCAATTCCGTCCTATCCGGTTCTTCGCCCTTAGCGGCAACTAATACCTCACATGTATCCGATTTAGTATTGTCACTTGCTGCCTTAACCGTAATTGTCGCTTTCCCTGCGGCAACAGCCGTTATCGTTCCGTCCGTTACAGTCGCAATGGTTGAATCGCTGCTTTCCCATGTCAGGCTTTTATTTGTCCCAAAATACGGCTGAATCGCCGCATCAAGCGTTACCGAATCCTCTACCTTTAAAAGGATTCTCTTTCTTTCTAACGTAACGCTTGTAACCGGCTGCTCTGTCGGCGGATTCACCGTTACAGTGACTGTCCGCGTAATTTCCGGTTTGTTAGCTGAAGCAATCGAAATTGTGGCTGTTCCTGATTTATATGCGCTTGCCATCACAACGCCCTTCGGAGAAACTGTTGCAATATTCACATCCGAACTTGCATAAGTTAATTTCTTATCCGTTGCATTCTCCGGCTGATAAGTGATTGTCAGACTTTTGCTTTCTCCCTGATTTAACGTAAGGGAAGAATCTACACTTATTCCGATCAATGGCGTGCAATTCGGATTCTTTTTGTATACATTAAACTCTGCCGCGTGGATAAATTTCTTATTGCTGTTTCCTCCCGGAGCATTGTCTACTGCAATCGCCTTAATTTGAATCCTGCGCGCTGACACCGTCGAATCAAATATCGCTGATTTCGCAGTCCGGTTCGTTGCGCAATCCGTCCATTCACCACTTGCGCATTCCGTAAAAGCTCCATCTGTAGTTGCAGAATAAAATATTTTATATTGAGTGATAAATCCATTTGCATTCTCATTGTTACGTGGAACATACTCAAGCTTATCAACTTGAACTGTCTTACCGAAGTCAATCGTAAAGTCATTGTTCACTCCATTTTCGCCAAATGACGGTTCATTCACTCCACTATAATTGCTATGCCACCATGTATCCAAATTCCCATCAATCGCACTGCTTGCCGGTCCGTCATTCCCACTATTCTCTTGACTTCCAGCAGTAGCAGTCCACGATGTTTTGGGAGCGTCAATCGGCAAATACTCATCTGTTGTGTTTACCGGAGGTTCCGTTTCTTCTTCTTCATACTGGGCTGTCAACTTAATGTCCTTATAAGGAACCACATAAGCCGCTCCGGCATTATAAACTCCACTGCCATCACTCCAGCCTGTAAAACCATCCACGTTACAAACCGGAAGCGTAACCGAACCCCTGAACTTTCCTTTTTTTGAAGCGGGAGCTTCCCCCTCTTTGCCGCCTAAACTGAAAGAAACCGTAATATCTGGATCTTTTTCTTTATAAACGAAAAATGCATCAAACTCTATCTTCTTATTTGTATTTCCTTCCGTCACCAATTTAATCGTATGCTTCCCGTCTGGCAAATCATAATTCGAGAAAACCGCGTTGCGGTATTCGCCGCTTCCGGCGCAATTTGCAGTCCCCGCATCTGCGCCATCTATGAGCACTTTCCAGCTTGCAGCATACCTCCCACTGTTTTTTCTGGCTATAATTTCAATTCCCGTTCCTTCAAATGAAAGCTCCACGCTCTCCTCTCCGGTCGTTGTTTCTATGAAATGGATTCCTCCACCATAATGACCTGAATCTGACCATGTGCCCCACCCATCAGAATATTTAATTCTGGAATCTCCATCGTCTACCAATTCAATCAAAGACTCCGGCTCTGGAGCCCGAAACCGATTCGAACGCCTTCCCTCTTTGCCGTCTTTCACCGCGGCAACAGAATATTCCACTGCGTACACATCTTCATACTTTTTCGTATCTGTATACGAAGCCGACGAAACTGCGCCGATTTTTGTTTCAATCGCCCTAACCTTACTATACACATTATAAGAAGTTGCTCCTTCTACGGCGTCCCATGTAAGCGTTACGCCCGTCTCAGCCGCCACTGCCTTACAGTTTTCCGGAGCCGCCGACATACTTTGAATCGTATATGCCTCTCCTTTTGTTGTATTAAATGTAATTCTGTTTTCTTTTCCAGATACCACATTAGAGGCAACCACACTGCCTGAAGAATCTTTAATTACCGCTGTAGCAATGCCCGGATACTGTACCGCGCATTCCCCGCCATTCTTTGACAAGATCCGAATTTCATCTGCCGTCCCATTCGTCCAATCGATGCCAAGTTCAAAATTCCCCCTTGCTAAGATTCCATTTACAGAACCATTCGCCCATACCTCCGGAAGCGCCGGTAAAATATTAATATATCCCATATTGCTCTGCATCAGCATTTCATTGACGCCTGAAGTGTAACCAAAGTTCCCGTCAATCTGGAATGGCGGATGCGCGTCCCAAAGATTTGGATATATCCCGCCTTTAAACAAATTCTGAATCAAACGGTACGCCGTATTGCCGCTTCCCGTTCTTGCCCATGCGTTAATGCGCTGGCCCATTCCCCAGCCTGTGCTGGTATATCCGCGATCCTCTAAAGACACGACTGCCGCGTTCAACAGCTCTGTATCTTCTACCGAAATCAAATCTCCCGGGAACAGTCCTAGCATATGGGACATATGGCGGTGGCCTCTATCGAACTCCGGAATATCCTCGCCTGATTCCGTCTTGCCGTATTCCCCTTCAATGTACCATTCTTTAATCTGCCCGCTGTCCCCAATTTCAACTGGCGCAAGCCTCTCCCTTGTCGTTTTCCAACGTGTTACAAGATCTGAATCAACGCCTAACAATTTTGCAGCCGTAATCGTATCGTCATATAACTGCCATGCCAGACTGTTTTCATATGTATTGCCCATCGTATACGGACCATGCTCTGAAGAAAAAGTAGGAGCCGTTACAAGACGGGTGCTTGCGCTTCCATCTTTAAGCGTAATCTCTTTGCCGCTGTCAATTAAAATCTTATCATACAGGATCGTCTCTTCCTTCATCATCGGGTAAAGGTGTGTTCTCATATACTCTAAATCGCCCGTATACTCATAGTACTCCCAACAGTTTTGGATTATCCACGGAACCGCTCCCGGAGACCAGCCCCAGCTAAAAGCCCAGCCCGGACATGTCCAGCCAAACGGCGTATTCTGCGTATGCGCGCTGAATCCATTTGCCTCGCCCGGTTCGCTTGCAATCCCAAAATATTTCTCTGCCGTCACACGCCCCGGCTCTCTTAATGAATTAACATAATCAATAATCGGCGTCGCGCATTCTGCCAAGTTAGCAGAATAGGTCGGCCAATAATTCATCTGAAGGTTTACATTCATATGGAAATCACTGCCCCATGGAACATGGCTGCCGGTTCCTACCCTGTTATTCCATACGCCCTGCAAATTAGAGGGCAAATCTCCATCTCTTGAGGATGCTATCGTCAAATATCTTCCATATTGGTAAAGCAGGGTTTCCAATAAACGTCTTTCCTGTTCTGTCGCAGCGTCCTTACCGGAAGCTTTATACGCCGCCAAAAGGTCGTCCGTCGTCTTTTCAGAAGCTCCCTGGCCAAGGTCTAAATCCACTCTGCCAAACAACGCCTGATAATCCGCTAAATATCTGGTTTTTACCCTTTCATAGCCTTTTCCTGCCGCATTATCCACAGCTTTCTTCACTCTTGCCGCAAGCTGCTCTGCCGTTTCTCCGGTACGGTACTTCGGATATACATTTTTATAATCCGTATTCGCGGACAGGAAAATCACCACTTCCTTTGCCCCTGTAATATCCAGTGACGAATTGTCAGCTCCTTTTGCCATCGCGCCTTTATCCGTCACCACTTTCAGGACAGAATTAAATTTAAGCTGATTGTCCTGCATATTACCCGCATTCAAAATCGTTCCTTCCGCCGCATCTACTGTATACTGTAAATTTTCTTTTCCTAACTGCCCGTTAATGATGCTGGTTTGCTCAGATTCATTTTCGCCATTATCTATTGGGAAGCTGACATTCAAATTCATGCCCGCATCTTTTCCCGTAGTCAGTTTCATCGCTAAGACATTGTCTGGATAGCTGACAAAATACTCTCTATGGTATTCCGTATTTGCAGCCACAAAATCAACGTTTGCAATCCCTGTCGTTAAATCCAGATTACGTTCATAGTCTTCCGTTTCCGTCACATTTGCCAAATCTTTGTAATCAAGATACAAATCGCCCCATGACTGATAAACGCCATATCCTTGCGCCTCGCCTTCTCCTGTCAGCCCTCCGCATTGTTCGCTTGCCGTCGCATCATTGCCTGCCAGAAAGTTATTCACAATATTTTGGTAACGCTCCACCATGCCATCTTTATTACCGCCGTTATAATTTGGCCTTTTCGAGCTTGGTCCACCGTTCCACATCGTTTTCTGGTTAAAGGTCAGCCTTTCTCTTGCTATCTCGCCATAGACATTTGCCCCCATATAGCTGTTGCCGATTGGAAGCGTGTGCTGCTGCCAGTTATTGTCCTCTGCTGAAGTCTGATAAGCTCCAGAGCTGAGAATATTTTTCCCCTGACTGGCCGGCTCATCATACCAAAGTTTTAACAAATTTGGCTTCTGAGCTGCCGCCGCTTCCGGCTCATCTGCCTGAACTGCTAACGCCGCTGTCGGCAGAGACGTCACCAGCATAGCTGCCGACAAAACCGCCGAAAACGCTTTTGAAATAAATTTTACCCGCATATCATATGCTCCTTTCTTAATTGTGCATATTTTATATTGCCCATTTTGATATATGTTTTCAGTATATCACAGAATGCCTTGTTTCGCCATATAATTTTATAGTTTTTTGTTCAATCATACGAAACCAAAAACCATATTATCGTATCATATTGAATTTGTATTAAATTACGCATCCGTTTACTAAGCGTCTTGTTACAAAACAACTATTATAAAAACCGCATAGCGCAAAATATGATATGACGCGCTATACGGCAAAAATACAGTCTGTTTCCTACCTTATTATATTAGTTATATACTCTAATCCTTCTTCAGAAAATAGTTTCTTCCCTCTCATATATGTAATATGGCCTTTTATTCCTTTCCCGCCTTTTAATGCGCACGGCGCGACTGCAAGACGGGCTTCATTTAACATCGGTATGTCAAATTCACTGTCTCCCGCCGCGATGACTAAATCGGAAGGATACCGTTTTTGGAACCGCGAAACCGCCATTCCTTTATTCAGCCGTTTCGGCACTATGTATACTTTCGAGCCGTTACTGAATATATCAGTCAGGCTTTCGTCCAAACGCTCTTTTAACCGCATTACCGAAGTGAAGGGCTTTTCACTTTTTGTAAAAATGAAAAGCCCTTTGATATTCCTGACCTCAAAACAGCGGTTTTCATCCTGCCCTAAAAGCCATTCTCCATATTTTAACATTTCCCTACTGTCCGAAATCAGCGCAAGCGACTCTTTATACCAATCCATATCTTCTTCTCCGTCCACAAGCAGCGCCCCGCCATTGCATACCAGCGCATATTTTGGGGAAATAACGGAAAGATCCAGCCGTTTGTACTGTTCTACCGTCCTTGTCGTAGTCGGGACGATAGACATTTTTTCTTTTAACCCACTTAGAAGCCGGGCAGTCTCATGCGTCATATAGGATATCTGCCTTCCCTGATAGACTTCTACGCAATTTTTAGTTTCGCCAATTTCGTGTTTATAGGAATACAGTATCGTATTGTCTAAATCTGCATGGAACCGTATCATATTAATTTCCTTTTCCTATCAGCGCTTTTCGGATTAGGTCAACGGGAATCATGGTAACTGCCAGAAGCATCACTGCCACCCAGCCGGTAAGCCCAAACGGCACACAGCTAAACATATTCCCAATCCATGTAAACGCCGTAAACGGGACTAGCGCCGCATTGACGATGACCGCCTGCACAAGTATAATGATAAAAAACACTTTTAAGAAACCAGTATTCTCGCTTAATCCTTTGAAAATAGCAAAGCTGTCATCTCTAACATTAAATCCGTTAAACAAAGCGCTAACGATAAACAGAACAAAGTAACCTGTCAAATGCTGTTTTTCTGTATCAAATAAACCTCTGAAAAACGGATGCTTTAAATATAGAAAACTGATAAAAGTAAGCCAGGCGCCCATGACAATGATCTGCGCCATCATTTTCTTGCTGACAATGCTCTCGTCCCTTCTTCTGGGTTTTTCGTCCATATATTTTTTCAGAGCCGGCTCGTTGCCAAGCATAATTGCGCCCAAGCCGTCCATTACCAGATTGACAAACAGAAGATGGGTGACTTTTAACGGCTCCTCTACGCCGAAAAACGGCGCGATTGCGCTGACTACGACAGCCGCTACATTTATGACAAGCTGGAATTTACAAAACTTTAGGATATTGTGGTATATCGTCCTGCCATACCAGATTGCATCTTTAATGGATTTAAAATTGTCATCTAATATTACAATTTTCCCAGCTTCTTTTGCCGCTTCTGTGCCGCTTCCCATTGCAAAGCCTACGTCTGCGCGTTTTAGGGCGGGAGAGTCGTTGACGCCGTCCCCAGTCATGCCTACGACAAGATTCATTTCCTGACATAAACGCACCATACGGGATTTATCCGTTGGAAGCGCCCTTGCAATGACGCGGATATTCGGTATAATTTTTTTCAGTTCGTCGTCAGACTTTTCGTTGAGCTGTGAAGAAGACAGCGCAATATCTGAATCATTCTGCAAAAGACCCGCATCTTTTGCGATGGCAACCGCCGTTTCCAAACGGTCTCCAGTTATCATTACAACTTGGATTCCCGCCTTTTGCACTTCTTCTATCGCTTCACGCGCTTCCGGCCTTACGTCATCGCGGATTCCAACTAAACCAATAATTACGACATCATCATTAATTTTGTTCTCCACGAGATCTTTCTCGGAATAGCCAAAAGCTAAAACACGCATAGCCTTTGCGGCAAGAGCGTCGATTTTTTTGTCCAGCGCGGCTTTGTCGAGCGTTTTCACGTCACCGTTTCCGTCTAAATATTTGCCCGCCATTGCAAGCAGCCGTTCCGGCGCGCCTTTATAGAATGTTTTTCCGACGCTGTCAATCCTTGCCTGACTGAATTTATTGGCGGAATTAAAACTCTGCGATTTCGTTACCTTACATTCTTTGTCCGCCTCAAGCGCCCGGAAGGTAGATTCGCCGATAAATTTCATGAGAGCCTGATCCGTAGCGTTTCCGCCTATCACTCTGTGCTCGCCGTCAAACATAGACTGCGTATTTTTGCCGATGGCAAGGTCAAGAAGGCCTTTTACTCCGCTGTGTTTGCTTAAATCCGGTAGTTCTATGGAATTGCCGTCCGCCGTAAAGAAATCCACAACTTCCAGCATTCCTTTCGTGATTGTTCCCGTTTTGTCACTAAATAAAATATTCAGGGAGCCCGCGGTTTCAATTCCTTCCGCTTTACGGACCAGCACGTTATGATCTAACATTTTACTTGTATTTTGCATAAGCACTAAGGAAATCATAAGCGGCAGGCCTTCCGGAACAGCGCAGACGATAATAACGACTGCAAGCGACACGGCTTCTACGAGATCTTTGATAATCTGCTCTGCGCCGCTGGCAAAGTAATCAGACACGCCGCCTGCGGATATAATAAAATACGCAAAATATAATACGGCTATAACGATCGCGCCAATATAGCCAAATGTAGAAATTTGTTTTGCCAGTTTTGCCAGTTTGACTTTTAACGGGGAATCCGGCTCATCTTCCTGCATTTCTTCCGCCATTTTGCCCATCATTGTCTTTAAGCCGACTTTGCGGACGTCTAAAACCCCTTCTCCGTCAAACACAACCGCGCCGCGGAACAGGGAATGCCTGTCTACAAAAGTATCTCCGGTTATGTCATCTGCAAGCTCTGTCTGTTCCGGCGCTTCTGTTTTTTTACATTCTTCCGCTTCCCCGTTTAGCGCAGAATTATCCACGGCAAGGGAGCCCGACACCAAGATTCCGTCAGCGGGTATTTTATCGCCGGACTGTAAGAGCGCTTTATCTCCTACAACAACGTCATCTACGTCAATCACTGTCACTATGCCGTTACGGTACACCTTACATTGGTCTTTTTTCGCGCTGTCTTTTAATTCACGGTATTTCGTGTCGCTTGCCACACCTGTTTTTGCAGATACAAACGCAACAATTAAAACAGCAATTATCGTCCCGAGCGGTTCATAGATTTCTGCATACCCAAAGAAAAACATAACGATCATCAATGCCGCGATTGCAAGCAATATTTTTATCATCGGATCGCCAAATGTTTCTTTAAATTCCTCCCAAAACGTCGTCGGTTCAGAATCTGGAATTTCATTCGAACCATGCTGCCTTCTGGAAGCTTCCACTTCCTTTTCTGTAAGTCCCTGATATTTCATTTCGTTCCTCCTTGAAACGTTTTTGTACTCCCAAAATCCATGTACTGTGATTTCGGGAGTACATTATGTTTACCTGTATCGGTTGACAAGAGAGCTTAACCCCGGATCGTTTGTCGCCTGTCCGATGGCGTTGAATTTCCACTCTCCATTATGGCGGTAGACTTCACCAAAAATCATCGCCGTCATACCAGTATAATTCTCAGACAGATTGTATTTGCACATTTCCTGATTTGTTTTTCCATCTACCAGACGGATAAACGCGTTTTCTATCATTCCAAAATGCTGGTTACGCTGGTTTGCTTCATAGATATTGACAACGATGACAATTCTATCATATTCCGCCGGAAGCTGGTCTAAGTCTACGATAATCTGTTCATCGTCGCCTTCCCCCGCGCCCGTTAAATTATCCCCCATATGGCGGACTGTGCCCGTCTTATGCGAAAGATTTCCAAAATACACAATATCCGCCTGTTCTATCAGCCTTCCGCCCCTTAGCAAAAGCGCGGATGCATCACAGTCAATCGGCTGTGGCTTCGGCGAAAAAAAACCGCCGCGCATTCGTTTTGCTTCGTCCCATCCCAGTCCGATTAACACAGAAGAAAGCCCTGCGTTTTCTTTCGTCAAACTGACTTTCTGGCCTTTCTGTAAACTAATTGACATATTCCACCCTCCTTATGCCACTTCGATTCCATAATGGCCGCACAACGCCGCAAGTCCTCCCTGAAAACCGCTTCCGATGGCATTGAATTTCCATTCTCCATTGTGACGGTAGAGTTCCCCAACGACTACGGCTGTCTCTACAGAAAAATCTTCGCCTAAATCATAACGGATTAATTCTGCGCCGGTCGATTCATCTACGATTCGGATAAAGGAATTAGACACCTGCCCGAAATTCTGCCTGCGCGCATCGGAATCATAAATCGTTACCGTAAATGCGATCCGTTCGATATTTGCCGGAACTTTCGATAAGTCGACTTCGATTTGCTCATCGTCGCCTTCCCCCTCTCCCGTTAAGTTGTCGCCCATATGCAATACGGATCCGCTGCCATGCTCTAAATTTCCATAAAAGATAAATTCTTTTTCCGTCGGGCATTTTCCGGCGCCTGCCAGCATAAATGCGGCCGCATCCAAGTCAAAATCCGCGCCGGAATCAAACTGGTTTACGTCCCAGCCAAGACCCACCATAATTTTCTTTAGTCCCGGATTTCCTTTTGTTAAATCAACCTTTTGTCCTTTTGATAAATTAATTGGCATAACTATTCCTCCTTATGTATTATTATTATTGTTTTTTGGGCATATGATACATCCTGTTGAACTCATCTTTGATATTTTGAAGCCTTGCCTGATCCTCTACGCGCTGTTTTCTCGCCGTTTCCTGAATCTGCCTTGTTTCATCAATACCGTTTACAATCGTTCTCCAAGTTGTCTCTAATGTTTCAATTTTAATGGAACTGCCGGATGCAAGACGCGCCGTCATTTTCGACTGTTCTACTGTATTTCTGGCATTTTTCACTAACATCTCATTTGTTTTTTCATCTAATGCAGACATGGCTTCCGCCTGAATCCTCTGGCGTTTTAACATAATCGCCTGAGCCAGAGCCTGTTTAAAGACCGGAAGCGTCACGATAAACGCAGAGTTGATTTTCCGTACGAGATTCATATTGGAAAATGCCATTGTCTTTATCATCGGCACTGACTGCATTGCCACGCTTTCCGCCGTCCGTAAGTCCTGCGTCCGCTGTTCTAGCATCATAAGCGCCTGTTCCAAACTCTGGATTTCAAACTGGATCGACATATCGCCGCTAGCCTCCATATCTGTCCTCCGCTGCGCAATATAATCTTCCAATTCCCGACAGCCTTGCTCGCCTGCCAGTATATATTTGACAAGTTCATGATAATAATTTACATTTGCCGTAAACATCTGGTCTAATTTTCTGTTTGACTGTTTGATTTCCGATTCATACTGTTTCAACTGCACATAAATTTTGTCCACTTCCTCGCCCATCGTATGGTATTTCGCAAGGATTTTATCCAACTGCTTGCGCATATTCCCAAATAACTTGCCAAACAGCCCCGGATTTTCCTGTATTTCCTCGATGTCAAACTTCGACATTATTTTTGAAAGCGTCGTCAGCATAACGCTTGTATCGTCAATCTGCGACATATTCATACTGTTTAAGACTACGTCCGACGCTTTTGAAATTTCTTCTGCCGCTTCCGCGCCAAATGACACGATTGTTTCTAAATTATTCACCTCAATCGTACTGACCAGCGCATCCACCTCTGCGGAATTGACTAGTTCGTCATTCATCTGCTGTCTGTCTGAAACGATGTCATAAGTTTCTGCAATTTGAAGTTCATTTTTAGCCTCAGGAGCCGTTGCCTGCTGCTGTACTGCCGTTTTACTAAAATCTAGGCCCATAGTTATCTTCCTCTCTTAAAAATTTTTTCGTACCATGACAGGGGCGCGCCAAATGAAAGCCTGTCGAAATTTGGAACGCTTAAATCATACATATATTCCCCGATCTGATGTTCCTCTAAAATCTCACGCGTGTAAAAATTTTCTATGCTCTGGTATCCGGTCGGCGTAAAAACCAAAACGTCGAAGCCCGCCAGATTCAAAAAAGCCGCCATCACCGCATCTTCCAACGAAGGCGCCGCCTCTGAAGTATGAATATAAATCAATTTCGGATTTTTTTTGGTAAAATCGAAATTTTGCAGTAAACGGATAATTTCCTGTTTCAGATTTAATACGGCAGACACAATCGTATACTCTGTACCATTCTCATATGTCCCTTTTATAATCCGCTGGTCAAGCAAAAGCTGAAGTTTATCCAAAATATAGTCTTGGATTTCTTCCCGCAAAAAACTGTAACGGTATGCCTTATGCGCCTTTATCTTCGCCTTTTGCGCTTTTCCATTCTTTAAAAATTCCGTTGCATAAGGTTTTATGGGGTTTTCATCTTCCCTGCGAATATAAGGAACCTGTTTTACCACAATGGCGTCTTTTGTAATCAATTCCTTTATATCCGCCCAATACTGCTGTTTTTGCCCGTCTTTTACGCCGGATACTTTCGCAAACAACACAGGCGCATTCACTGCTGCATCTATTGTACTAAAGTTTGGCCGATACTGCAATTCCTCATTCCAAAGTATTGCAATTTCTTCATATGTCGTTTTTAAAGAAACTGCATTCGCCTTCTCATACTGCCTGTTCCGGTACAATCCGGAATCCTCATACATCAGCGAGTCAAGCTCCCGTTCCGCCTGATATGCCGCCGTCGACATACGGATTTGCGATTCTTCCGCCGGAAAATCCTTTACAGACATCGACTCTCCATATTGGATTTCATATAATAATTTATCTTTGACGATACAGCGCTCATTTTGATCCGGACTAAGTAAAAGCACATCTGCCGGAAGCCTTGCAAGCATTTTTAGAAACAACGCTTCATTTTCATTTTTGCACGCATTGAAGAAAATCACGCATCCAATTTGGGGGAACTTCCAATTAGAAAACAGTTTACCCTGATAGCGTTTCAGCCAGCAAAGCAGATACACCGCTTTATTTGTCAGTTTGTTGACATTCATATCCGGCAGTTTTTGCGCCTCAAACATAACGTCTAAAAAAGCTTTCCGCATAAGCTTCTGCAAGGAAAGGTTTGCGCTATACTGGATGCCTGAAGATAAATCTGCCAGCATCGAATCAAAACTGCTATAATTCCCTCTGCGGATTCCGGCAATTTCTTCCATAGAAGGCTTTGGAATCTGCCCGTCCAATACCAAAAGATTTCGTTTGCCCGCTTTAAATTCAAGCTGAAATTGATACAGTTCATTCATATACGTTAGCTTATCCTCCACGCCGCAAATGCGGATAAAACAGTTATAAAACAGCTTTGGATCGTCTCCTCTTGCTGAGATTCCTGTTTTTATGTCGGTAAGCCCTGTTCCCTGAATCCAGACATTCGTTGCGTTTAGAAACTCCGGCGCGCCCCCGTAGAGACGTTCTCTCTCCCGCTCTCTCTGCGATTCCTGCTGAATCCACTTTAAATGAAACCATTCCGGAAACGCTGTCAGCCCTTCCTGCGTCCATTCCATAGAAGTTTCCGACTTCGGATCAAGTTTTAAATACGCCAAATCGCCATGATATTGAAGCAGAACAATGTCACATCCCGCTTTTGACAAAACGCAGAGCAGCTTTAATTCATAATTGCTGACTTCCCCTTCATATAAAATCTTAGGCAGTTGTTCTGCGCCTAAACAATTTACAATCCGTTCAAACTTATAATAAAGCCAGCACATAAACTTAATATACGTGTTTTTCAGGATATTGTCATTTTTGCCCATGCGGCGCATGTCATTTAGCGTGTCATAGATAGAAACAGCCACATTCTCCTGCTGATTCCCGTTCATTCGCGGAAGCCATTTCGCAAGCGACTGCCGGATAAATCCGACACTCAACCGAAACGTTTCTCCCATTATTTCCGAATAATACGCAAGCTGGCGCTCATCGGGATTTGGAATTTTCCCTTCAATCACAACGCCGCAAACCCGCGCCGCATCAAAATATTTCTGTACAAAACCACAAATCCGCTCACTATACCCATTGATCCGGTAAAAGTACACGCCGGTCTCTTTTCGGCCGCTCTGTTTCAAAAAATATTCATCTAAATCCTGAATTATTTTATGTTCAAACATAGATTCCCATTATCCCTTTGAAAACTTTATGTAAACCCTCTGATAAACGGCTTAATGCTTTCATAGCCAACTGCAAGATTGATATTCTGCGCATTGTCAAATCCCGCTGTGCTAATCCCAATCACTTCGCCAAACATATTTAACACCGCTCCGCCCGAACTTCCATGAGAAGTCGGAGCCGTAAACTGAATCATATCCACATCATCTATCCGCCGGAATCCCGATACAATTCCGTCCGACACCGAATTAAACAGCCCTAACGGGCTTCCAATCGCCACAACTTTCTGCCCTCTGACAAGTTTTTGTTTCCCTCTGTAAAGCGTAAGCGGCTCTAAGCGCCTGTCAATCCGAAGAACTGCCAGATCCAATACGGAATTGTATTTTATTAACTCATCTGTCGTGTAAACTGTCTCATCTTCCTCTATCCGGACTGAATAATATTTTCCGCCGCTTGCCACATGGCAATTCGTCAAAATATACCCATTTGCCCCAACCATAATACCGGAACCCGTCCCTATCACATCGCCATTATGGCCGTGAATTGCAATCAGCACAACCGATGATGCAAGAAGCGCAAGCTCCTCGAAACTTTTTTCCACACGGCTCCCTGCGGATTTCGTTGCCATTACAGGTTTCACCGCTGTTACTGGTTTTGTTGCCGTTATAGGCTTCGTCACCCTCTCTGGTTTTACTGCCGATACAGGTTTTGTTGCCGTCACAGGTTTCGCCGCTGTTGTAGGCTTCGTTGCCTTCACAGGATTTACTGCCGTTACCGGTTTTGTTGCCGTCACAGGTTTCGCCGTCGTTACGGGCTTCGTCACCGTAACGGGTTTTGCCGCTGTTACGGGCTTTGTTGCCGTCACAGGTTTCGCCGTCGTTACGGGCTTTGTTGCCATCACAGGTTTCGCCGCTGTTACGGGCTTCGTTACCGTAACGGGTCTTGCCGCTGCGGATTCTGCCGCTGATTCCAGTTTTGCGGTTGCTATAGATTCTGGAACCGCCTTGTTTCCCGTTTCCATAGCTTTAAAATCTATCCGCCCAAAATTCCCCAGCTCAATTTTTCGGGAATACCCCAGCTTCGCATCTTCTGCTGAAATATCCGCTTCGCATTGCAGTAAAAGCACATCATATCCCAACAACGTGAGCAGATAACAAAACAAATACTCTTGTCTTTTCACAATATTCGCCAAAACCAGTTTAACGGACACCCTTTCATTCCAATTCAGCGCAACGCCATTCATCAAAAAATCATGCCAAAACAAAAGTTTCACGACAAAATTTTTTTCCATAGATTCCGTCATCTGCTTCCCAGAAAAATAAACCTCCGTCACTTTCAAAACTGCGTTGCCAAGCGCCCGTTCATACTCCTTGTCACCGGATAAAACATCAGAGGATATACTTATTCTCCCAGATTCCACCCAAGCAAAATACCGTTCCACATAACGCTTCACTGACTCCCCAGAATCAATCCCCGGCAAATGGGCAGTCCTCCGATAGCCGATCTGCCCCTGCCTCATCTGCTCCTGCAAATCAGCGTCCATCTTCTGTATATCAGATTGAATCTTCTCATTTACCCCAACAAACCGGACAAAATAAACATCTCTGCAATCTTGATTCACCCCGCCCCGAATACTTTCAAAGGCAGCAAAAGAATCTATATTCATTACATTATGCCGAAACCGCATAATTCCGTCCATCTGAAAACGCCCCCTGAGTAAAAAGCACATATACAAGTTAAACTCTAAAAGTATCTAAATTTTACCACACAATCATAAAATTATCTACCAATAATTCCCCATATATGCTATTATTAACAAAAAGTTTCCAAAAAACTTGTAATTCCAATGATGACCCACCCGCCATAAACTCCCCTTGCCATACACGCAAAATCGCCATACATACAAAATTGCAATACTTGCAAAACTGCAATACACGAAAAGCCGCCATGCTTACAAAATTGCAATACTTACAAAAAATAACATGAAAAAATACAACAAAAATACAATAAAACTATAAAAACAATCCTAATCTAAACGCATTTTAACCACAACAACCCATTTCAAAAAAACGCTATTATGCCAAACAAAAAATCATTCTAAAAGCTAGAAAATAAGAAAAGGAGCCTGACATGAAAACCACTCAAATGCCTTACAGTATCGGCGCTCTCCTATATTGTCCGGCAAACAACACATCCATTGCCGAATCTGTCATAAGCCAGCGGTTTGGCAGCCAATTTTCCCTGGCGCTGTGTTTAGAGGACACCATTAACGACCAATTCGTGCCGGAAGCCGAAGCCATACTCCTAAACTCCCTTCGGCAAATTTATTCCGCCCTAAAAACCAAACCTTTTTATCTGCCAAAAATATTTATCCGCATTCGAAACTCTGGTCAAGCGCTCCGTCTTGCCAGCCAGTTAAACGAAGCGAAATCCATACTTACCGGATTTATCCTCCCAAAATTTGACCTGACAAACGCCGACAGCTATATTAAAGCCATAGTTCAGCTCAACCAGTCCCAGACACAGACTTTCTATATTATGCCTATTATGGAAAGCCCGTCCCTGATTGACCTAAGAACCCGCCACAAACTCCTTTATGGCATAAAAGACAAATTAAGCGCCATTGAAGATCTTGTGTTAAATATCCGCGTCGGCGGCAACGATTTATGCCATGCTTTCGGCTTCCGCAGACGCAGTTCGGAAACCATTTACGATATACGCCCTGTCGCAAATATCCTTTCTGACATTATTACTGTATTTGGCATGGACTATGTAATATCCGGTCCCGTATGGGAATACTATGATGGCGACAACTGGGAACGCGGGCTTTTTCAGGAACTGCAAAACGACAGAAGCGCAGGCTTTATTGGCAAAACGGTTATTCACCCAAAGCAAATCCCGCTTGTCAACAAAACCTACGCCGTTTCGAAAGAAGACATTGCAGATGCAAAACATATCCTTAATTGGGACGCCACTTCCATCTCTATGGTATCCGGAAATGCCAAAAATGAACGTATGACCGAATGCAAAACGCATTCCAACTGGGCCAGAAAAATCCTCTATTTAGCCGAATCTTACGGCATTACATAAAGAACCTCTATAAATCCGTCATTTTTTTTATGATTCCGCAGGCCTTATAATGCTTCAGCGGATAGAACTCCACTGGCACGCCTTTTTCCTCTGCAAGACGTAAAATGTGCGCCAGTGACGGATCTTTTTGATACCGTTTATCCAATAAGATTTTAAAAGGCGCCCGCCGGAGCAGGACTCTTGTCGTTTCCCCAATTCCCGGCTTCACTAAATTTATGTCATCTATCTGAAATTCCCTTGCCACCTCCCACGCTTCCTCATAGCCAAACCCTTCCACAAAAAAGTCATCGGTCTTACAATCCTTCTCAAATTCCGCTTCAATGGCATGTAGAAACGAATAGGACAAATCCATATCCCGATATTCCTCATAATAAACCGCGCCATGGAAATCCGCTTTTCCTATGACGTCTTCCCGCAAAAATGTTCTGCTGATAAGACCGGAAACCGTACAATTTAAACAAGAGCTCGGAATTAAAATATCCCGATGCGTCCCACACAGCCCTGTCACATTTGCCGGATCGGAAAGTGTGGCAATTTCAGGCGAAACGCCGCGGTAAGCCGCCATGTCTTTCTGCAGTTCTTTTAAAATCGCGCCCTTGCCAATCCACCCGTCTACAAACAAAAGCTGCTCTGGCAAATGCCGTTTCAGCAAATACTGCATTGCATTGTCATCAATTCCTTTACCCCGTATAATGGAAACTGAATAATGCGGCAAATCCACGCCGTATTTAAAACGAATATACCATTTTAAAAGAATCCCAGCCGGAATCCCAGCTCTTGCCAACGACACAAGCGCCGTCTTTTCTCCCCTTGCCTGCATAATTTTATCCGCGAGATTCCCGACTGCCCGCGCCGTAGGTTTTGCATAATGCTCTAACGCCGCATGGTACGCTTCCATATACTCTGCCGTCGGCACATATTCGATTGGCAGCATTTCACAATAATGGCGCCCTGCCTGAATCAGTTTTTCCCGCTCATCTGTCGGCTGGGGCTGCACTAATCCCGTAATATCTTTTAAAAGCAGACAAACATCGTCTTTGTGATACGAACTTCTCATGCGTCACCTCCACCAAATAATCTGAATCTCCCGATTCCCACAACGCGCCAGAGCATCCACTAAAGTCCCGATCCCTTTCGTTTGGGTTTGCGGCGCATCCGTAACAAGAATGACCTTGTCATACTGTCTCAAATCATAAAGAAACGTTCTGCGGCCATCTTGGTAAACGCTCTCCAATTCATATCTCGTATGCAGTGGATACTCATTCTCACTGCTCACCGCAATCGGACTGCGCGTCGTCGCATGGCAGGAAACGCGATTCCCAAGCCGTTCCAAACATTCTCCTACATACAACGCCGGATACATACATTCTTCCGTTCCAAGCGCGAGTATGTCTTGGGACGCCGCTTCACAAATGTAATCTTTTATCTGCGCCCAAAGCGATTCGCACGCTTTTGTATATTCCGCTCCTGCCGTCTGCCTTCTTGCATTGACATAATTCCCCGCCACATACTGCTTTGAAGCATATAAGTTCCCCGCCTTTGCTAAAACGTATGTCCCGTCCTCCGCGAAACGCTCTGCTTTTTCGGCATAAGAAGCATGATCTGTTTTCACCAGAAAATGCAAATCAATCCCTTTTGCCGCATAACGCTCTCTTGCCTCCGCATCCATGCCATTTAACAAAGAAGCCACGGAAAACCGCGTCTTTAAAGGAAAGCGTTCTTCTAATTTCTGAATCATATGCAGAATCGTATTTCCTGTCGTCACTTCATCTTCTGCAAACACAATCCGGTCAATTTTCCCAATCAGCCGTTCAAGATCATTGCAGACCAGCTTTTGTTCCGTTGCATGGCTGTGCGTTTCCGAAAAATAAATATACTCCACATTCGGTATCTGTTCTCTTGTCGTCTGCATATAATAAGAATCCGTCTGCGCTGCCAGCCGCGCGCCAATGGCAGTCGCTGTTTCAGCAAATCCAATAATGAGTAACGTTTCCTTTGGATACGCCCGCTTTAGTTGTCCGGCAAGGGCGTCAAACATTTCAAACGCTTTTGTTGGAGAAACAGGGATATGCTTTCCCTGCAGGCGGTTGACAACTAAATAATTTCTCTTGGGATTATTTTCCCGTTTTGCAATTCTGACTAAACCGGCTTCCGTATACATCGTTTCTATTCCCCGCTTACTAATAAATCATACAGCCCTTGGCAAATCTGTTCTTGTGGCCTTTTACGCCGTTCGACAATTTCCACCAGCAAAATGTCCGGCTTCCATTCTTCACAATATTTTTTAAACACTTCCGTATTCTTTAAAAACGTAACCTCTGCAAAGTCTTTTGTAATCCCCATTAGCGCATATCCAAACGAATCCTGAACTACAAGGACTTTCCTTTTATCTTCTGCATTTGACACAAATTCAAAGGCGTTGTCGTCATTCCTTACCGTTTCTTCTTTTACGTCTGTCTTATAACTGTTTATTTCCCAAACAATATCGTCATTTAAAATTTTCCTCATTGACAGTAAATCCGCCAAATCCCCGCTCTCATCGTCTTTTACAGCCGAATAAGAAACTTCGTCTAAAGAAACATATTCCCCATGGAAATATTCATTGAGAAGCTGGCATCCGACAAAGCCGCCCAGATTATTCCAGTGGGTGTCATATTTGTAAAAAACCTGATGGTTCTCTTTTTCTTTCTGCAAGGCTTCTTTTGTGTAAATCAAGGGCACGTCAGTATGTTCATGCAGATAATCCACAAGCTGATCCGTCCTGCTGTATGAACCCATCGGAACAATCGTAGACGGCATATATTCCGGATATACTTGTTCCTTATTTGCGGCATACAAAACAACCAGCTCAATCCCCATTTCCTTTAGCTTTTGTTCAAGCAATACATAGCGCTTTGAAATTTCGGACAGCTCATTTTCTTCATATAAATTATTACACAGAAAATCCCGCATGGATTCTTCATCTTCACTGACGGCATTGTAAAACAGCCAGTTCTCTTTCCCACGGATCGCCTTGGTGTTTGTCAAATACTCAATCGCTGTCGCGCCTGAACCTAACAACTCATTCTTGATTCCATTTACCATAACAAGCTGGTTCTTGTATGGAAGATGATCGCTGAAATAGTTGTCAAACTGCTCCGGAAAGTCTGGCAATGTCGCTAATGAAAGCGACGGACGCTCCGCAAATTTCCGCTTCTCATGGTTTTTGGAATCTATATGGCCCTTTATAAACGGAAACGTAATCACTGGGAGCGACAACAACAACACAAACACATAAAAAATATATTTATTTTTCATTCTTACTCCTTTTAAAACCGAAAATAAATAAATGGATTATATGAATTGCTTGACAGCGTAACAACGCATAACAGCAATATTGCAAGCAATCCCACCGACTCAACGGCGGAAACCTTCTCTTTTTGATAAAGCGCTTCTTTTAATCTTGGAACTGCCGTCTGTAAAACGCCGCATAAGAGGAACGCTGTCACAAGAAGCAAAATAATTTCCGGATTGATACAGGAAAATAAATTGTATTCCCCTCTCTGGTAGATAAACATTCCTTTTAAATATTCCCCTGCCGCCTTCATGGATTCAATGCGGAACAAAGTCCAGATGCATACAACGGTCACAGCCATATAAATATGATTAAAAATTTTAAACGGATTCTTTTCCAACAGTTTTCCAAACCCAATCCGCTCTAACACCATAAAACACCCATGGAAAATGCCCCAGAACACAAAATTTAATCCTGCGCCATGCCAAAATCCGGTCAAAAGAAATACGAGAAATAAATTCCGGTATGTCCTCCATTTCCCATTCCGGTTGCCGCCAAGGGGAATATAAACATACTCCTTAAACCAAGTGGAAAGGGAAATATGCCACCTTGTCCAAAACTCACGGACGGATTTCGAAATATACGGATAATGAAAATTCTCCTTAAAGTCAAACCCAAACATAGAGCCAAGCCCGATTGCCATATCGGAATAACCGGAAAAATCATAATAAATCTGAAAAGCATACATAATCATAACCAGCCACATCAGCCCTGTGCTTAACTGTTTTGTCTCAAACGCTAAAACCATATCCACATATTTTCCCATCACATTTGAAATTAAAACTTTCTTGCCAAGCCCGTAAATAAACCGTTTCACCCCATACGCCCGTTTCGCATCCGTTTTCGTCCTGTATTTGATTTGCTCCTCAATATCTTTATATTTCACAATAGGCCCTGCGACAAGCTGTGGGAACAGAGAGATATATAACAAAAGAGAAAAGAAATTTCTCTGCGCCGTTACCTCTTTGCGGTAAACGTCAATGACATAAGACATCGCCTGAAACGTATAAAATGAAATTCCAAGCGGCAGCGTAAACTCACTAAGCGGAACTGCATCCTGCCCCAAAAAACGGTTGATGTAACCCGCAAAGAAATTAAAGTATTTGAAAAATGCCAGCAAACCAAGATTTGAAAGAACGCCGCAAGCTAAGATCCATTTTCTAAAACGGGGCCGCTCTGCCTCAAGCAGCCTGCCAAACACATAATTCATCAATACAGAGAAAAGCAACAGGAAAATATAAAACGGCTCTCCCCAAGCATAAAAAATAAGGCTTGCAGACAGCAGGACAAAATTTTCCAATGCAATCCTCTGAAAGCGTTCCGCAAGCAAATATAAAAGCAAGGTCGCCGGAAGAAAGATCCATAAAAAGGTCATTGAACTAAAATACATGATTTCATCTCCACGTTTGGTTAAATTAAATTTATTCTAATCGAGTTTGCCTAAGAAATCAAGCCATCGCCGCAATTACCTGTCTACAATTCTGTATAACCCTTCATCTGAAGCGCGCAATTATCTGAATATTTTATCACTTATAAAAAATAAATGTTTTATTATAAAATCTTATACATATTTTTCTATTTTTTTATTGACATAATTCCATTTTTGTAATACAATAGATTTATCAAAAAACACAACATCTTCTAAAATCTAAGAGAACAGGAGGTACGGTCCACCAAAAAGAAAACGTAATATCCCAAAAAATCCTTATTAAAAAGGTAACGATTCCAAATTCGGACGAACAAATGAATTTGAATTTCCAAGCAGAGATGCAGTTGCAATATTCAGATATGTTTCCTGTTTGAATCCAAAAAATGAAAATTTATTTTAAGTCTGGCTGACGGAAAATATAAATTGGAGGTAAATCCCATGGACAGTATAGTTTAAAAGCGGCATCAAATCGGAAAATTTGATGCCGCTTCTTTTTAAATATAATTATTATATCTATCTGTTTTACTCCAATGATTATATTTTTATATGTATAATTATGTATTTTTAATTTAATATAATCCCTTTTTATCTTTTTGTTCCAGCCCTGAAATCTTATCCCCTTGTTCCTGACGAAAAATCACATTCCGGTATTTATTTAAAATACCAAGCAAAATCATTCCCAAAACCCCACAGGAAATCACTTCACCTATCCCCACTGTCAGCATAAAATAAGGCACAGAGCCTTCAAACTTATACACATAAGCCAGCACAAACGGAACGATCACCGTATTTGCCACAATCGGCGGAATGGGAGCCGCAAATTTATGCTTCCGCAGAAGATATGTCCCGACTGCCCCAAGTAAAGTGGCAAGGCTTCCGAATAAAATATCAAGCGGCAGACAGCCTGTAAGCAGGTTACTAAGCGCGCAGCCCACTAAAAGCCCCGGCACTGCTGCCGGAGTAAAATACGGCAATACCGTAAGCGCTTCCGAAAAACGCACCTGAACCGCATAATTCGCAAGCCCTAACGCATTCGCAAGCAATGTCAACGCAACATACAACGCGGCAATCATAGCTGCCTGAGTGGTAAACAACACTTTTTTGTCTCTCATATTCAATTTTCTCCTTTAGTTTTGTTTTAGGTGAGGAAGGTCTCGAACTCACCGTTTTATTTTAGAAAAGCCTTTATTTTATGGGCTTTTTCGATGTTTTATTATAAAGCAAAATGGGGAAATGTCAAGCCCTGACTCAACTTTTGGTATTATGTGATAAAAAATAAAGATAGATAAAATTTAAAAAGGTTGATCGGACACGAGTTCCAATTTGCCCTCGGTAAATTAGCTTAGTAAAGAATAAGCATCCTAAACTTTGGACGGTCAAGGATGCTTATTTCTTTTTATGATTGTCTATGTATGACAGAGCCGCAAAAACGACTAGCAATGGCGTTAATGCTTCCATCACACTCATAGGCTCCACCCTCTTTCGTTAGACTAGAGAGCTTCTTTCAGAACTTCGCATCCTGCTTTCTTTTCAATTATACTGCCCTACTATACCATGAGTAATTATACTTCTAAAATCCAAATAAAAATTAGCGTATTATGATGGCTGACAGGCTGTTTCAAATACATATATAAATGCATCTATTATTAGCAGAGACTGTAAATAACATGCCATACAACTATAACTTTACATATTTATACAGCAAAACAGGAAATAATTCGAAAAAAATTCTGAAATAACCTAAATAAATCACTAAGAACTTACGATATAAATAAAAAGATAAGTTTTTTAATGATTTCTCAAATAATATAAACGGATTTATATTACCCTTAGCGCGCAGGCGCAGATTTCATGGAAGAAAGGAGGGGGAATTTATGGCTTTCATTGGCAGCGCTTATCATTATTATTTAAGCGTATATGGCAATTCTGCCGTTTCTCGTTATGATACGCACAAAAGAAGCGAACTACGCAGTATCTACAATAATATTCTGAAAATCAATAAAGAATCTCCTCTTTATAAGATTAAGAATGACCAAAATATTCCGGAGTTTTTAATTGACATAAAGGAACATGCACGTCAAATAAAAAATGTGGTTTCTTCTTTATCGGAAAGCGGGGAAGGATTAGAGAGCGCTTTCCAGAAAAAAGTCGCGGTATCTTCTGATGAAGATATTGTAAGCGCAAATTATATCGGAGGAGCAGATGATAATTCGGTTCAGCAATTTGAAATAGAGGTGCGCAGCCTTGCCGCCCCGCAGTCGAACCTTGGAAATTATTTAGAAAGCCAGTCCTGTGACTTTACCCCCGGAGAATATACTTTTGATTTGGTTACCACTACAAACTCTTATGAATTTCAATTTGCAGTCAATGCAGACGACACAAACCGCACCGTCCAAGAAAAGCTAATGCGGTTAGTCAACACATCAGGCGTCGGCCTGACCGCTGAAATATCTACGGACGAAAAAAGCCGGAGCGCATTAAAGCTCACTTCCAAACAAACCGGTTTAAGCGCAAATGAATCTTCCCTGTTTGACATTAAGCCAAAAGCTTCGGGAAATTCCATAGAAGCAGTTGAACTTTTAGGCATACATGAGATTACGTCTCCTGCCCATAATTCTTCTTTTTTCATTGATGGAACGGAGCATTCTTCTTTTTCAAACACATTTACCATTGACCGGGTATTTGAAGTAACCTTACATGGCATAAGCCCAGAGGATAAACCGGCTAAGATTGGTTTTAAAACCAGCGTGGATGCCGTTGCGGATAACCTTCAGGAATTAGTCACCGCTTATAATGGATTTGTCAAAACCGGAGAACAATATTCCAACAGACATCAAGGAACCCGCCTTTTAGATGATTTAAAAAGCGTTTCTTTCTCCTATAGGCATGGCCTAGAATCCGTCGGCATGATTGTAAATGACAACGGCTCAATCTCGATTGACCGGGATATGCTTGAAGACGCGATAGACACAAACGACATCAGCAATACATTTTCTGTGCTAAATTCGTTTAAAAATTCTTTGTCGGCAAAAGCAAACACTGCGTCCATTGACCCGATTAAATATGTAAATAAAATCATTATTACCTACAAACGGCCGGGGCATAATTTCTTTAACCCTTACCATTCTTCGCTGTATTCCGGAATGATGATGGATCGGATTTGTTAAATATTTGGGGCTTTCGCAAAATACACGTCTATTTTGCGGAAGCCCCTGTTAAATATTTATTGTAGATATATTCTGCCCTCTGCCGCCAAGTATGGTTCTGTTTTGCAAACTGATACCCATTCTCTGTTACATCTTCCATCTTGTGAATATCTCCCAGATAATCCTCCACCAGCTTTGGCAAAAGCTCAATCTGCAAAAGAGGGACTGTCACAAGCGCCTGTCCGTCTTTTGGGAAACATTCTCTGATATACTCTGAATCATCAGACACTACCAGCGATTTTGCCAGCATTCCATTGATAATACGGTCATGTATCCCGTTTTTATACCATGTCATTGTATTTAATGTAATTTTACTATGATTCATCAATTCTAACACCTGTGGCGCTAAAACTTTTCCTCCATAAATGAAATTCGGATTGTCCGCCCATTCACAACGGTTCCAGCCTCCTCCAAACACTGTCGTCTGAATCCCATGCTCCACTAAAAGGCGGACTGCCTGTTCCCGGTAAAACGAAACCGCATACGCATCCAAAAACCGCAATTCCGTAATCCAATGCTTTAATTCCTCATCTGTATACTGTTTCCCAATGGACAACAAATATTCTTCTATCGCCGATTCCGTCGTCTTTTCCGGATGCCGCATCAAATCCGACAGCGTTTCCCGCGTAAGTTCAAAAGCGTCAAACTCTAAAATCTCCCCTAAATCCGGCACAAGCCCTTCCGCCACATAGTTCGACAACGCGCCTGCGTATAAAACGTCTATCGGACGTTCGTCCATAGAAGGGTGGTATGCGTCCCCGTTCAAACACAAATGGCATCTGCCAGCCTCCGACTGTTTCGTAATATCCGCTTCCATGCCTGCATGGGGCATAAAGTCAATCTGTGTGAGCTGTGGATAAAACCGCTTCATATATCCTACATGGTTCCTGTCCGTACAAAAGATGACCGACGTCTTTGGCGCATGATCCAACGGATTCGCATAGTGAAACGGATGATCCATTAAAATATTAAAATACAAAATGTCCTTTTCTTCCCAGATCGTCCTGCCCTCCTGAAAAGAGAGATTGTACCCGATATTATTAAATGTCACTACGCCGTCCACCTTTTCTTCTTCCATATATTTCCGCAAACGGCGGATTGCAAAATCCTGATCCCTTATGTCAATCGTATGGCAGACGCATCCCAACTGCTGAAACGCATTGGAAAATGCCTCTATAAATAAATCAATCGTATCGTAAATCCCCTGAATAAACAATAATGTCTTTGCCATAATGCCACCGTTTTCCTTTGCAATCAATATAAAGAGCCTGCATCTTTAAACGGATAATACCTAAAAACCGCTTTTCCTAATATTTTTTCTTTTGTCACGAATGTATTTTCCCAGTAACGGGCATCTAATGAATTATTCCGATTATCTCCTAAAACCAAATAGGAATCTTCCGGCACTTCAAATGTATAAGGACCCGTTCCGACTGTCCATGTCTCTTTTAAATAATCTTCCTGAAGGGGCGTTTCTGAGCCATTAATATATATTTTCGCATCTTCTATCACAATCACCTCACCGGGGAGGCCAATGACGCGTTTTACATAATTTTCTTCTTCATTGTCTGGAAACTTAAATATAACTATGTCCCCCCGCTCTGGCGATTTGCGGTTATACGCCAAACGGTATCCAAACAGCCGGTCCCCTGTCATAATGGTGTTTTCCATAGAGCCTGACGGAATATTGGCATTGATAATCACATAATTTTTAATAAACAACGCGGCAACAACAGCAAGCGCAATCGTAATCACCCAGCTAATCACTTCCTTTACCGCGGATTCTTCTTTTTGCCGTTTTTGTTTTGCATTTTCTCCTGACATCATCTATACTCTTATCCTTTCTAATGGTCTTTCGCTCTTTTTAAGTATAACGCTAAAACGGAGAAACTGCCACTCCTTTTTTGAACCACGCTCTAAAATAATTCTTTAAATAACGGTTTTATTTTTTTGAAAAAACTCGATCATCTCCCCAGTCAGGCTGATTCCGGCTTCGGATCTTTCCACTGGAAGCGCATCCCTGTGAAACCATTCTGCCGCGGAAAGTTCGCTTTTATCCATTCGGATTTTTGTGTCTCCGTCTGTCTCACAAAAAAATCCCACTAAAAGCGTATCTGTAAACGACCACGGCTGGCTTTTATAGTAACGGATATTTTTTACGCGCAGCCCCACTTCTTCCCATACCTCACGCCGGACCGTATCCTCTAAGCTTTCACCAATTTCCGCATAGCCCGCGACTAAAGCGTATTTTTGGAAACTGCTGTGGCTTTTTGCATATTTCGTCATTAAAATCTGATCGCCGTTTGTAATTGCCACAATCACACTTGGGCAAATCTGCGGATATACAGTTTTTCCGCACTGAGAACACCTTACGGCCCGTTCTTTATCTAACGCTTTCATTGTTCCGCCACAGCAACTGCAAAACTGATGTTCCAAATGCCATTTATGTATCTGATAGCCCGTAATGCCTGCAAATGCTTTCCAAACCGGCTCCACTTTCCGCATATGTTCTTTCGGCAGATACTTCCAGTGGCAAAATTCGCTAATCTCTGCGTTTGGAAGCCCAAAATAGTTTACATCGTCTATTTTAAAAAGAAATTTCGCTTTTTTATAAACTTCTGGGAACGCTTCTTCTATGTCTTCTACAAATGGATAGGCAATCGCCGCCCCTTGCATATGGCATAATACGTTATCTTCATGGTATATCAGCATATAATCGTCCTTCTTTACCTCAGGAACGCAAAAAGTCACATCATACCGATGCGGCGCAATATCTTGAATCATAATACCCTCCTTTTCCGGCTCTTTTCATCTTCTCCATCTTCTGGCTTTTTTCATTTTCTCCGCAACGGAATTTGAAACAAAACGAAAGCGATATTCAGTTTATATGAAACAGCCTCTCTCCATTGCGTTTCGTAACTTCTATAACTTCGTCTGCCGTAATTCCTTTGATTTGAGCGATTCGTTCCGCTACATAAACAAGATTTGAGGAATCGTTCCGGCTGCCGCGGAAAGGCTCCGGTGAAAGATAGGGCGCATCTGTTTCCAGAAGGATTTTTTCCAGAGGAATTTTTTTCACTGTTTCCACCAGCTTTTTCCCATTTTTAAATGTAACCACGCCGCCTACGCCAATGAAATATCCCATTGCGACAAATTCCTCCGCCAGATTTACCGCATACGAAAAACAGTGCACAACGCCGGAAATCTCATCGGCATGTGTGTCTTTCATTATCCGAAGCGTGTCTTGCGCCGCATCCCTTGAATGAATAATAACCGGAAGGCCGCTCACTTTTGCCAATTCCAACTGGCGGGCAAACCAATGCTTCTGGCGCTCCCTTACTGTCTGCTCTTTTCCATGATAATAATCTAAGCCAATCTCCCCGACCGCCACGACCTTCGGATGCCGTAACTGCTCTTTTAACCATGCAAAGGAATCTTCGTCCAGTTCGTCCGCCATTTCCGGATGCACTCCTGCGGCTGCGTAAACTGCTGAATGCTTTTCCGCTAACGCGATGGATGCTTTTGTGGATTTGATAGACGCCCCTACATTGATAATCCCACATATGGAATCAGACAACAGCCTTTGCAAAAGCAGCTCCCTGTCATCGTCAAACTTCGCATCGTCATAATGCGCATGTGATTCAAAAATCATTTTTTCTCCCTCCAAAATGTATCCCTGTTCCTATAATAAAATACTGCTAATTGCGTCCGGTCCCGCAAGCCAAGTTTCTCTAAAATGCCGCTGACGTAATTGCGGACTGTCCCTTCGCTAAAATACAATTTTTCTGCAATCTCTTTATTGCTCAAGCCAAGCGCCACTGCTTCTATGACTGTTTGCTCTTTTTCACCGATTCCATATTTGCCATAGTCAAACTTCCCCTTAGCGTTCATAAACGACGGGAGCTTTCCGGCAATTCCATCGCCAAACACCGTCTGTCCGCCCAATACCGCCTTTAACGCCGGCACAATCCCTTCAAAATTCTGCTTTAAAAGATACCCCTTCACACCCATGCCTAACGCCTGAATAATATATTCATCATCGGAAAATGTCGTTAAAAAGATAATTTTCGCTTCAGGATGGCGGCTTAAAACCTGTTTTGCCGCTTCTATGCCGGACACAGTTTCCATACGGATATCCATCAAAAGTATATCCGGCTTTTCTTTTTCATATAAATCCGCCGCTTCCCCTCCATGGCTTCCCATTCCAACAACCACAATCCCGTTTTCCGCTTCTAAAATCGTCTTTAACGATACTGCCGCTAATGTATCGTCATCTGCCAATACTACCCGCATAATGCCTCCTCTTTTTTCGGAATAGATAAAAAAACTGAAAATCCCGGCTGTATATGCACCCGGAAAGTTCCTCCTAAAGCTTCCGCCCTCTCCTTCATATTTTGTAACCCAATGCCTTTCTCTGGCAGAACCTTTGCATTCCCGCCGTTATCCTGAATCATAAGCTGATAAAATTCCGGATGTTCCCGCAGGCGTATCTGGACAAAATCTCCATCACTGTGCTTTAAAATATTGGAAACCGCTTCTTTTGCCACTGCCGCCAGACAATATTTCACCTGCCTTGGAATGTCATCCGTCATATCATAGATAAACTTCACCTCAAACTCACGGCTTATAGGCTCTGTCATTTCCTCTATCGCCCGTTTTAAATCAATCGAATCGTTATGCAGATTATGCACGCTTTGCCGGATGCTGTTCATTGCTAAATCCAACGTGTCTTTCATTTGGCAAAGCTGATCATGCAGCGCCCCTTCTTTTTCCCGCGTCAAAAGCGCGCCCGTCATCAACAGCAGCCTTGAAAGCATATGCCCGACATTGTCATGGATTTCCCTTGCAATCCGGTTCCGCTCTTTTAACACGGCAAGGTAAATTTCATAGTCCTGCTTTTCTATCAGATTTTTGTTTTTCTCCATTAAAAGGAGGTTCCGTTCCGTCCCATTGTCCCAAGTTTGTATCAGTTCCTCCCGCAATAACCGCTTTTTTTGCGTTTTCTCTGCAAGAATGCCAGACAACGCCAAAGTTATCAAAAAAAGAGCCGTCTTTTGCGGCGTGTCCGGCAGATGCCAAATGCCAAAAATGAAAAAGGGCGCTGCCGCGGCATAAATTTTCTTTTGAATCATGTCATACAAAAGCGCTGGAAAAAAACACAGCATAAGCGGCTGAAACACGGCTGCAAAAAAAGCCGCCGTCATCAACAGCAAAATCCATTTTTTCCCTTCTATATAAAATCCAAACGAAGTAAAGAGAACCGCTAAAAGCAGGGAAACCACCAACTCCTCCACATTGGCTTTTGTAAACGCCAAAATACAGCCAAGGCTGATTAGAAGCAGTTTATCTATACATTCTTCCATAATCCTTTATTCTCCTTTTCTTTATTATACCAAAAAAATGACATTTGTCACGTTTTGGAATGATTCTGCGCACTGTTCAATCCATTCATGGAACGTTATACTTTTTTTAACGAATCTGAATTGACACAAGAAAGGAAGGAATTATGCGTAAATCTGTCATTAAAATTGAAAACCTTGTCAAACGTTACAAAGACCTGATTGCCATTGACCACTTTAGCATTGACATTAAAGAAGGAGAAATTTTCGGCCTGTTAGGCCCGAATGGTTCCGGCAAAACCACAACCATTAATTGTATCCTGTCATTGCTTTCCTTTGACAAAGGGACGATTGAAGTGTTCGGGAAAACTATGCGTCCCGACAGCTATGATTTAAAACGCCAGATTGGAATTGTTATGCAGAATGTCGCTGTATTTGACACACTGACCGTCTATGAAAATATAGACTATTTCTGCGGACTTTATGTGAAAGAGAAGCAGAAGCGGCGGCAATATGTCGAAGATGCGATTGCATTTGTCGAATTAGGGCAGTTCCGTAAATTTTATCCAAAAAAACTCTCAGGCGGGCTTTTACGCCGTTTAAATATTGCCTGTGGCATCGCGCATAAGCCAAAACTTGTCATTCTCGACGAACCGACAGTTGCCGTAGACCCGCAGAGCCGCAATAAAATCTTAGAAGGAATTGTGGAATTAAACCGTCAGGGCGCGACGATTATTTATACCTCGCACTATATGGAGGAAGTGGAACAAATCTGCAGCCAGATCGCCATTATGGACTGCGGCAAAAATATCGCCTGCGGGACAACGGACGAATTGAAGCAGATGATTAAAAAAAGCGAAAAAATAAAAATCGAAACTGACGGAATCACAGAGAAAGACATAGAACAGCTTTTATCACTGCCGCACGTCTATGATGCAAGCTATTCCAACCGGCATTTGAATATACAGTGTTCCGGCGGCAGGCACAACCTTGTGCATGTCTTAGAATATTTAACACAGCAGGAAATTGCATTTGACCGTGTTTACTCCGAACTTCCCACTTTAAATGACGTATTTTTGGAACTGACCGGAAAAGAACTGCGGGATCAGGCATAGAAAGGGGCTGCTTATGTTTTTACATGAATTTATCTATGAAATGAAATGCGTTTTACGGCAAAAAGATGAATTGTTCTGGGTCTTAATCTTTCCAATAATTCTGGGAAGCATGTTCTTTTTTGCCTTCGGAAAGATCAATGAAAATACGGAAAACTTCCATACCATTCCTGTTGCCGTTTGTGTGGAAGAAGGCGCTGACAGCCATCCTTTAAAAGACATACTGGAACTGTTAAGCAAAGAAGGCGATACGCCCCTTTTAGAACTTGTGTACACGGACTGGGAAGATGCGGCGCGACAGTTGGGCGAAAATACTGTACGCGGCATTTTTAAACTGGATCAAAACGTAAGCTTAAGCTGCGCGCCACTGGAACAATCAGGCCAAAACAGCTCCCTCTCTATTGAACAAAGCATTTTAGAAAGCATTTTGCGGGAATACCAGACAAACAGCAGCGCAATTTCCGACATTGCCAAGACGCATCCCGAACGCCTGAAAAACGTCCTCTCCCTTTTGGAAGAAGATGCGGAATATGGGACAAAACTGGAGCTTTCCTCCGGAAATATGGATAGTTTAATCCAATACTATTTCAATTTAATTGCCATGGCATGTCTATTCACTTCTTTTGCCGGATCGCAGATTGCCATTAAAAGCCAAGCGAACCTTTCCCCGCTTGGGGCAAAAAAATGTATCTCCCCAAACGGCAAGTTTATTTCTGTCACTGCGCAGCTCCTCTCTTGCCTTATTACGCAGTTTTTCTGCGTTGCCGTCAACATACTGTACTTATTTTTCGTATTAAAAATAGAGTTTGGCGCATCACTCCCATGGATTTTATTAACTTCTTTTATTGGATGCATAATGGGAATTGGATTTGGATTTTTCATTGGAAGCATAGGAAAGGTCAGCGAAGCTTCTAAAACGGGGATTATGATTTCTTCCTCTCTGCTCTGCTGTTTTTTAAGCGGGCTTATGATTGGCAATATGCGTCCGTTGATTGAATCAGCCTGTCCGGTTATCAATGACGTTAATCCCGCTGTTCTAATTTCTGACAGCTTTTTGACATTAAATATTTACGGGGCGTCCCCAAGATATGCCGCAAATCTCGCAGGGCTTTTGATTTATACACTGATTTTTGTAACTGCCGGATGCCTGATGGTAAGGAGGAAAACATATGCAAGTCTTTAAAGCGTTTCTAAAAACAGAGAAAAAATTTTTGCCTTCCACAATCCTTTATTTTGCGATCTTTTCTGCCATCGCATTTATAGCAGCCTATTTTGATTCCAAACCGGAAAATTCCAGTTTTCAGACAACTGCGCTGGAGATCGGAGTGATTGACGAAGACGGATCTGACGTTTCCACTGCGCTAAAAGAGTATTTGTCTACGATGCACACCTTAACGCCGCTTAAAAATGAAAAAGAAGTTTTGTTAGACCGCTTGTTCTACCGGAGTTCCGATTATGTCTTATCCCTGCCCAAAGGGTTTGAAGAAAATTTTGAATATGAAACCGTCCAAATCCCCGGAATCTATACGAGCGCCTTTATTGACCGGCAAATTAATTCCTACTTAAAAACTTTAAAGTGTTACCTTTCCGGCGGATTTTCACTTGATGAAGCGATTCAAAAAACCAGCGCTTCCCTCGCCGCCGCGGCAAATCAGGTAGAGATCTTAAAAACCCAGACGGAAACTAAAACCTCGTCTAACCTGAATATGCTTTTCTATTACTATCAATTTTTGCCTTATGTCTTGCTTAGCATGATTTTAACTGGGCTTACGCCAATCTTAACGACTTTTTGGGAAAAAAATTTAGCGAAACGCATTTCCTGCTCCTCAACAAGCCTGTTTAGCCGAAACTTACAGCTTTCGCTTGGCAGCATTGTGTTCTGCCTGTTCGTCTGGCTGCTATTTCTCCTTGCTTCCGGCATTTTTTATGGAGACAGTATCCTGACAAAACAAGGAATACTCTGCGTCGGAAACAGTTTTCTGCTCTTGCCGCTTGGCGTTTCAATTTCTTTAATTTTAAGCAGTTTTTCGCCATCTCCAAATGCCGTCAGCATGGCTACGAATGTCATCTGCCTTAGCATGAGTTTTCTCTGCGGCGTTTTTATCCCGCAACAGCTATTAGGCAAAGAAGTGCTTGCATTTTCAAAATTTCTTCCGGTATACTGGCAGATTAACAATAACGATTTAATTTCATCTTCTGTCAATGGAATGTTAGATATGGCAAAATACTGGAAAAACATCGGGATTCAGGCTCTTTATATTGGCGCCCTATTTTCCATCGCGCTTGTCCTTTCTAAAATTAAAAACGCAAAACAAAAAGAAGTGTAGGGAAACTTTTTCGGATCAAATGTATTTTTTCTGCGGAATTATCAATACTCATATTAGAACTGATAAGACTGCAGAAAGGAAGATCCGAATTATGGAAATGACATTAAGATGGTACGGTTCAAAATTTGACACTGTAACCTTAAAACAAATCCGGCAGATTCCGGGCGTTACCGGAGTCATTACTACCTTATATGGTAAGGCGGCGGGTGAAGTCTGGAGCCGGGAAGAAATCCACGCCTTAAAAGAAGAAACACAGGCGGCCGGGCTTCATATTTCCGGCATTGAAAGCGTCAATGTCCATGAAGCTATCAAAACCGGCTCGCCTGATTGTAACGAATACATTGCAAATTATATAGAGACTTTGGAGAATCTGGGAAAAGAAGACATTCACTTAGTTTGTTATAATTTTATGCCTGTGTTTGACTGGACGCGTACAGAACTTGCAAGAGTCCGTCCCGACGGTTCGACTGTGCTTGCCTATACGCAAAAAGCCGTTGACGACCTAAATCCTGAAAAAATGTTTGAATCCATTTCAAACGATATGAACGGCAGCATTATGCCCGGCTGGGAACCGGAACGGCTTGCCCATGTCAAAGAACTGTTTGGATTGTACAAGAAAATTGATGAAGATAAACTATTTGAAAACCTGACGCATTTTCTAAAACAAATCATGCCTGTATGTGAAAAATATCAGATCAATATGGCAATCCACCCAGACGATCCGGCATGGAGCGTTTTCGGGCTTCCAAGAATCATTAACAACAAAAAAAATATTTTACGACTGATGCATGCGGTCGATTCCCCGCATAACGGCGTTGCCTTTTGTACCGGATCGTTTGGGACAAACCTAGGAAATGACCTTACGGATATGATCCACGCATTAAAAGGCAGAATCCATTTTGCCCATATACGAAATTTGAAATTCCTCTCGCCTGATAATTTCGAAGAAGCCGCGCATCTGTCCTCAGACGGAAATTTCGATATGTATGAAATTCTAAAAGCGCTTTTTGAAACAGGATTTGACGGCCCAATCCGCCCAGATCATGGCCGTATGATTTGGGACGAAAAAGCCATGCCGGGCTACGGGCTTTATGACAGGGCTTTAGGCGCCGCTTATCTAAACGGACTGTGGGAAGCTATTCAAAAAAACGCAAAAAAAGGAGAACGACATGAAGTTAAATGACAACGGATTGAAAAACCGGTCTGAATGGGAAAATGCTGGTTATCATCTGCCCGAATTTGACCGAGAACAAGTAAGGAAACGGACAATACGCCAGCCATTTTGGATTCATTTTGGCGCAGGGAATCTTTTCCGCGCCTATCAGGCAAATATCGCCCAAAATCTGCTAAACCAAGGCGTCCTTGACAGAGGGCTGATTGTAGCGGAAGGCTATGATTACGAAATTATCGAAAAGATGAACCATCCACATGATGATTTATCTATCCTCGCCACCCTAAAAGCAAACGGAAGCATCGAAAAAACAGTCGTGGGCAGCATCATGGAATCGCTGGCTCTTGATTCCGACAATGAAAAAGACTTTACGCGGTTAAAGGAAATTTTTTGTAAAGACAGCCTTCAAATGGCCTCTTTTACAATTACGGAAAAAGGCTACAGCCTCATAGACGGTAAAGGAACCACCCTCTCTGATGTGGAACGCGATTTTAAGAATGGACCGGATAAACCGGAAAGTTACATGGGAAAAGTGGCTTCACTCTTATATACGCGGTTTAAAAACGACTCCCTGCCGATTGCCATGGTCAGTATGGATAATTGTTCCCATAACGGTGAAAAACTATATGCCGCAATCCATGCTTTCGCGGAAAATTGGGTGAAATGCGGCAAAGCGGATTCGGGATTTCTGGCGTATGTCAGCGACCCCAGACAAGTATCGTTCCCATGGACAATGATTGACAAAATCACGCCTCGTCCAGATGCATCCGTGGAGGAAATTTTAAAATCAGACGGCGTTGAAGAATTAGAACCCGTCATCACTGCCAAAAAAAGTTATGCCGCCCCTTTTGTCAACGCAGAGGAATGTGAATATTTAATTATTGAAGACGCCTTTCCAAACCAAAAGCCTCCGCTTGAATCCGCAGGCCCTATCTTTACGACGCGGGAAACCGTTGAAAAAGTGGAAAAAATGAAAGTCTGCACCTGCTTAAACCCACTGCATACAACGCTCGCGATTTTCGGATGCCTGTTAGGCTATCAATTAATTTCAGAAGAAATGAAAAACGAACCTTTACGGAAACTGGTGGAAAAAATCGGATATAAAGAAGGGCTTCCCGTCGTTGTGAACCCCAAAATATTAGATCCCAAAGAATTTATCGACGCCGTACTTCAAATCCGATTCCCAAACCCGTTTATGCCTGACACTCCTCAGCGGATTGCAACAGACACTTCACAGAAACTGTCGGTACGGTTTGGTGAAACGATAAAAGCGTATCTGGCAAACGGGACATGCAATGATGGCAATTTGACAGGCATCTCTCTTGTGTTTGCCGGCTGGCTCCGCTATCTGATGGGGATTGACGACAACGGAACCGCATTTGAATTAAGCCCTGATCCCCTGCTCAACTCTGTGCGTCCCTATGTGATGGATATAAAACTTGGGCAAGACTTTGATACAAATTCCTTAAAGCCGCTTTTAAGCAACGCTTCCATTTTTGGCGTTGACCTATGCCAAGCAGGTCTGGCAGATTCTGTTTGCGGCTACTTTAAAGAACTATGCGAAGGCAAAGGGGCAGTGCAAAAAACACTTGCAAAATACGCCTAAATAGGCAACGGCTAGGCGCTTCCGCAAAATTGGCTTATATACATTTATGGATCTTAATTAACCATAATTCTATATCCTGTATATTGCCGCTATCTTGCAGAAGCGCCTTTGTTTTATGCAAAACGTAAAGCGGACGCTGTGATCCCCTTACATATCATAATAAAGATTCCTGTTATTCACACCACTCCAACAATCGAGAAATTTACCTTATCCATACCGCTCCAACAGCCGGAAATTTACCTTATCCGTACCGCCGCTATCCCACAGCCTATATTACTTACTCTTTCCAAGCCGGTACGTTTCTTCCAAAACGCTTACCTGTTTTTCAAATGAATTATCTTCTTCCCTAAGATACGTGATATAACTATGCGCTTCAAGCTCCGTGTCCTGTTCCTGAATCATACAAACCGCAATGTTTGAACAATGGTCGGCAACCCTTTCATAATTCGTCGCAACTTCCGCTAAAATCAAGCCTAAATCAATCGTGCATTTCCCTTTTCTCAGACGTTTCATATGGCGTTTTTTAATGTCTTTATTTAACTGGTCAATGACTTCTTCAAGCGGTTCCACGGTAAGCGCCTGCCGTTCATCTCCATTGATAAACGCCTGCATGGTACGGTCTAAAATATCTTGGACCGCCCTTGTATACACCGCCATTTCTTCCTCCGCTTTTTTCGAAAAGGAAAGCTCCCGCTTATTCATTACGCCTGCCGATTCCACCACGTTCACCGCATGGTCGGAAATACGCTCAATGTCTGTAATGCAGTGCAAAAGCATTGAAACGTTCTGGCTGTCCTGATACGCTAAATTTGTACTGCTTAATTTCGTCAGATATATGCCCAGTTTATCCTGATACACGTCAATACGGTTTTCAAGGGCGGCCACTTCATCTGCAAGATTCGCCGAATACCCCGAAAGCGACTGCATCGCCTTTAAGAAACATTCCTCCGACAGCGCCGCCATCTGGTTTGCCAAATGCCGGCATTGCTCAATCGCAAACGCAGGCGTTTGTAAAAACCTGTCGTCCAACACCTGAAATTGGAGATCTTCCATCGGCTGCTTTTCATCTTCCGAAACCGGAATCGTAAGATACGCCATTTTCTCCAGCCCATGGATAAATGGAAGGAGCAGGATAGTCGTCATCAGGTTAAACACGCTATGGACAAGCGCTATCCCCGTCCCGCCGACTGTGTGATCTGAAAATGGAAATCCAATTAAAGAATTTAACCCAAAATACAAGACCATAAATATGACGGCTCCAATTAAATTAAAGTACAAATGCACAAATGCCGTCCGTTTCGCGCTTTTGCTTGCGCCTACGGCAGAAAGCATCGCCGTCACGCAGGTTCCAATGTTCTGCCCCATAATAATCGGGATTACGGAAGCATAAGTAAATGCGCCCGTAACGGACAATGCCTGTAGTATGCCGACAGATGCCGATGATGACTGAATCACCGCCGTTAAAACAGCCCCTACTAAAACCCCTAAAACCGGATTTTGGAACATAAGAAGGATATTCGTAAATTCCGGCACGTCCGCAAGTGGTTTCACAGCTCCGCTCATGGACTCCATTCCAAACATTAAAACCGCAAACCCAAGCAAAATCTCCCCAACGTCTTTTCTCCGATTATTTTTCCCAGACATATAAAAGATAATGCCAATTAACGCCAATACAGGCGTAAAAGAGGAGGGTTTTAACAGACGGACGAAAATATTATCGCCCTCCACTCCAGTCAGGCTTAAAATCCAAGATGTGACGGTTGTCCCAACATTTGCTCCCATTATGATCCCGATTGCCTGATACAATTTCATAATGCCGGAGTTTACAAACCCGACCACCATAACCGTCGTTGCAGAAGACGACTGAATCACTGCCGTTACGCCTGCCCCAAGCAGGACAGCCTTAAGCGGGTTTGACGTAAGCCTCTCCAACAGCAGTTCCAGCCTGCCTCCGGAAAGCTTCTCCAAACCGCCGCCCATCACGCTCATGCCATACAAAAACAGCGCCAAACCGCCAATCAATGTCAGTATGCCAAAAATATCCATGTTCTGTTCTCCTCAAAGATTACTTATTTTTAAAGTATAACCAATTAAAAAACCCTTATCCAAAAGCATTATAACGGATAACTGCTAAAGCTGGAAGATGGAAATAAAAAAATCGTGAAAAACACAAAAAATTAGGAATGTTTTTTTATTTTTTGCATAAATATGTTAATGGTCTCACTTCCCATTCCGACAGATTGCCAAAACAAAAAAAGTTAGAAATGAATCAAAATAGGAGCGGCTATGTATCTTGAACGTTTAAACCAAAAGCTTTCGAACCCCAAATTTCTTTTAAAAAAAGAATGGTTAATCCAAAATGTGGAATTTAAGTTAAAAATGATTGATTTAGAGCTTTCCGAAAAATATCAACGCACCGTCATGCAGAAAGTAGAGCACCGAATCAAAAAACCGGAAAGCATCGCGCGCAAACTGGTAAAAAAAGGCTACAAAGTTTCCTTTGAAAACGCTTCTGCAAAATTAAACGATATTGTCGGCATCCGCGTCGTATGCCTGTATAGCGACGATGTGTATAAGATCGCGGAACTAATGAAAAAACAAAAAGATTTTACATTAATTAAAGAAAAGGACTATATTAAAAACCCTAAAAAAAGCGGTTATCAAAGCCTTCATTTAATCATGGACGTTCCGCTCACCTACCAGACAACAACGGAATGCCAGCGGGTTGAACTCCAAATCCGCACTGTCGCCATGGATTTTTGGGCCGGAGTGGATAACCATATCTGTTATAAGAAAAAACCGGAAGAAATGAGAAAAGCGGAAGAAGATTTAAAAAACTATTCCGCGGTCATCAGTAAGATTGACGAACAGATGTTAGAATTGCGAAAAAAGGTGGAAAAGATGTAATCCGCCGTCTTTTCCACCCTCTTTCCTTTACTTATAGATCACTTTACAAAATTTCTTTTTGCCGCGTTTTAATATGAAATCGTTCTCCATAATATCCTGTGGCGTATACGATGTATGAATATCCGTTACTTTTTCACCATTGACCATAACGCCGCCCTGTTCTACATTCCGCCGCGCTTCCGCTCTGGAAGCGGCTAAGGACGAACTTACGAGCAGCCCTAAAATATCAATGCCGCCATTACGCAAATCAGCATCCGAAATTTCCACTGTCGGCATATCCGCCGCGTTTTTCCCAGCAAATAAAGCTTTTGCGCTTTCATCGGCTTTTTTCGCTTCTTCTTCTCCATGCACGAGACTTGTCAACTCAAACGCAAGGATTTCCTTGGCGCGGTTTAACTGGCTGCCTTCCCAATGTTCCATCGCTTCAATTTCCTTAAGCGGGAGAAACGTCAGCATTTTCATACATTTATGCACATCAGCGTCAGACACATTCCTCCAGTACTGGTAAAATTCAAAGGGAGATGTTTTAGCCGGATCAAGCCATACCGCCCCCGACTGCGTTTTGCCCATTTTTTTCCCTTCTGAATTTAACAATAAATTAATCGTCATGGCATACGCGTCTTTGCCCAGTTTCCGGCGGATTAGTTCCGTGCCGCCAAGCATATTGCTCCACTGGTCGTCGCCGCCAAACTGCATGTTGCATCCATATTTCTGGTATAAAACATAAAAGTCGTAGCTCTGCATAATCATATAGTTAAATTCCAAAAAGCTTAAGCCTTTTTCCATACGCTGTTTATAACATTCCGCAGTCAACATACGGTTTACGGAAAAATGCGTTCCAATATCCCGCAATACATCAATATAGTTTAACTCCAACAGCCAGTCCGCATTGTTTACCATCAGCGCTTTGCCTTCAGAAAAATCAATAAAGCGGCTCATCTGCTTCTTAAAGCAGTCGCAATTATGCTGGATCGTCTCCGGCGTCATCATCTGACGCAAATCACTGCGCCCTGAAGGGTCTCCGATACGCGCTGTTCCGCCTCCAATCAGCGCGATTGGCCTGTTGCCCGCCATCTGCAGGCGTTTCATCAGGCAGAGCGCCATAAAATGGCCGACGTGAAGGCTATCCGCCGTCGGGTCAAACCCGATATAAAATACGGCTTTTCCATTATTTATCATTTCTTTGATTTCATCTTCATCCGTTATTTGGGCAATCAGCCCTCTTGCCACTAATTCTTCATATACTGTCATAATTTCCTCCCTTTTACAGCCGCTTGTATTCGCTTATTATAGGCAGTAAATGTTATTTTGTCAATTAGAGGCATATAATATAAACGTTAGATCTGTTACAAAATACATCTTAAAAGCAATATATGGATAAGACAACTTATGTCTTATTCCATATACTGCATACAGTAAATATATTATAACAACTCCTCTTACTTTCTCAACGACCTGACTTTTCGGATTGTAAGCTTATCCTCCGGCTGTATGCTTCCGCATAACAGAGACGAATCCGGCTGGAATCCTTTTATCATGTCTTTTACCTTTTTATCACTAAAGTTAGCGTAACAATATTTACATCCGGTCAGGCAGGTATGATATGTCCCCACTTCCACACTTTCCAAACATTCACACAAATCCCTTTGGCATTTATCCTTTTTGCCATTTAAGGCAGCGCCTGTCAGCCGTTCTATAAGCTCTTTGTCAATACAGCTTCCGCGCCGGATGCCAAACTCCGTTAAGTCCATGCCTTCCGAGCACGTTTCGATCTGCATATGGTTTTCCGCCGCTATTTCTGCCATCTGCCGCGCAAGTAAGAAATAATCCCCCTCGGATATTTCTTCCAATCCAAGCTCTGCCATATTGCGTTTTATTTTTGCATACAGATCTAGAAAACTTATGACAACTCTCTGCGTATAACCTTTCAACATGGATGCAAGTTCCCCAAATGCTTTTAAATGAAATTGCATTGTATAGTTTTTGCTGAAAAAAACAGGGTCATAACGCCAGATCACCCGCTCTTTTCCAAGCGTTTCCGATAAATTCTGAAACGCCGGAACCAATACCCTTTTTTTATCAGGCAGATTCGGCTCAACCTCTCCTGAATACCCCGTTAGCGTAAACTGGAAATAATACATATACTCCCGCAACTCATTCAGGCGCCCCATTAAATTTAATGGATTTTTTGTCCAGAATACAATACAATCCACAAGATCAGGAGAAGTCTCAATTCTGCTAATCTGATGCGGGTTCATTGGATTTCTCACATCGAAATAGCCTTCTTTTAACCTATTTAAAAACCAGCCGGAATAATAATTCGGCACGTCAGTCCTTCTGCTTACGCTTAAAACCATATCTACCCTGCCTTATCGTAAATTCTACAAAACCGGAATGCGCAAAACTGTCCTTAGCCTGTCTTCTCTGCATCGCCTCGGATCGCTTAAATAAATTTCATGATGGCGCCGCATACCCGATAAATCCTTTTGCATGCCGTTTTCGTCCAGAAACGCTTCCATGGCGGACAGCGTTTCCGTTTCACTGTCATACCCGCCAGTGTGCATACACTGGACGCAGACTCCTTCCTGATAAGTATAATAGAAAGCCTTAGAAACGTCCATGTCTTTCTTCCTGCCCGCTTCCGAAACCGCCCAATTAAAAGTTTCCCTTGTGACAAAATCCGGAAGGCGAATCATGGAAATCCAAGAAAAAGAATCTTTATCCGCCATGTCCATCTCGCTTCTGCCTTCCTGCCACCATAGCCCTTCCAGCGGCGGGACGACATAATCAAAATAATTCTCTATATGATAACTCCCCTTTTTGCTCATCTTTATGGTAAAAGCAACCGCATATAAAAGTTGGATCGCCATCTGATACTCTCCTTCTTTTTCATTTGGGTTCCCATGCCCGCGGACAGCGATATAATTCATCGAAGGCACATCAACTATATGCGGTTTCTTTGGCGGCAGATAGAATTGTTTCTGCTCTTTTTTAAAATCATATGCCATATTACGATTTCTTCCCCTTCTTTTTCTTCGGTTCCGGAAGTTCCTTTACCGTTTCCACTACAAATTCCGTCAGCCACTCCCGACTGTCTGTATCCTCTATCAGAAAATATGGCTTCGCTCCCTGATATGGCGCCTTTTGGGGCAAATCTGATGACAGCCGTTTACCCGCGTCCGTCACCTTAATAAACAACTCATCTTCACATATCAAGGCAAAAATCTTTCCATCACAGTACAATCCATATTCCCCGAACATTTTCCGGTAAGTAATGCTCCCCGCATCCGATAACTGATCGGCTATATACTCTACAAATTCCGGCTTGCTTGCCATTCTCTCTCATCTCCTTTCTGCTTTTCATATTGTTCTACTGTCTTATGGAGCGCCTCTAAAAGTTCATTGCGGATTTCCTCCGGACGTATCAAAACCACTTTATCCCGAAACGACAAAAGCCATGTAATCAAATTTTCCCGATCTGTATAATCCGCTGAAAACAACAGCTTCCCATCTGGTCTCTCACGGAAACAGTCCACGCCAAAATCTTCAATCAGCCGCCACTTACAATCCGGTTCAAACAGCGCTTCCACTTCTATGCCGCCGGAAAAAATACGCTCATTCCGTAAATCCGGAAATGCCGCCTGCCGTCTGGCAAAAACGCGTTCCGTCTGCCTTAACCTGTCCATCCGGTTTAATTTAAAAAGACGAAATTCCTGCCGGATGTTGCAAAATCCCCAAACATACCAGCTTGACCAGCGAAAAACCAAATAATAAGGCTCTATCCTGCGGTTGGATTCCCCTTTTGGAGAATAATACCTAAATTCCAATTCCCGCCCGCTGTCGATCGACGAACGGATTAATTCAATTTTAGGCGCAAGAGTGTCCTTATACCAAGAAGACAAATCAATCAAAACGGATTGGTTTCCTGCCATAAAATCGGAAGACCCTGCGGAAAGCTTTTCCATCAGCGTTCCATAACGGTTTGTCCCATTCACGCTGTCAAGACTTCGCAAACCCGCCAAAATATCCTGCATTTCCGCAGTCGTAAGCAATGTTTTATCCATTTTAAAGTTTTCCATAACCGAAATGCCGCCGCCTATCCCTTGTCTGGTTCGTATAGGGATGCCTGCCTTAGATAAATCTTCAATGTCCCGAAGGATTGTCCGTCTGGACACCTCAAACCGTTCCGCAAGGTATGGGGCTGTCACCGTCTCTTTTTGAAGCAATACGGACAAAATCCCTATTAATCTGTCTATTTTCACAGCCGCTCCTTTCACATATGAAACATCATAGGCGTTTGCGAAACGCCAGAACCCGCATAAATACGGGATTCTTTTTGTCACA